>NZ_JBIRYZ010000018.1:0-145338 GCF_044390325.1 Streptomyces sp. NPDC018964 | reverse complement strand
GGGGCCGGTCCTGGAGCAAGCGCGTCACGCCCACCCCGGGCCCGCGGGGGGGGGGGTCCCCAAACAACCCCCCCCCCCCCCCCCCCGCCCGGGGCGCCCCCCCCCCCCCCGCGGGGGGGGGGCCGCCCGGTCCGTGTCCGGCTCAGCGGCGGCGCTTGCGCAGGGCCGCCATGTTGTCGTAGCTGATCTTGGCCTCGCGCAGTGACTGCGCGGGGTCGGTGGCGCTCGGGGAGTTGTCGTCCTCGACCATCGGGTTGTGGTAGTTCCGCTCGCCGACCCGCGAGAAGAACGTCGTGTAGTCGATGACGCCGGTCCCGAAGGGCACCATGTCGTAACCCATGCCGTTGGTCGTGCTGACGACGCCGTCCTTGGCGTGGAAGAGCGGGTAGCGCTTGTTGTGGCGGGCGACCAGACCGGCCGGGTCGAAGACGTTCTTCCGGGTGGAGCCGTCGTGGGCGGTGTACGTGTGGAACTTGTACTGGGCGACGTGCGCCCAGAAGATGTCCATCTCCAGCCAGACGAGCCGGGGGTCGGTGACCTTCAGGAAGTACTCCAACTTCCGGATGCCGGAGCTGCGGGTCGGCCGGCCCTGGTCGTCCAGCGGGCCGCCGTCGAGCAGGAAGCCGTAGGCGCTGTCGTGGTTGTGGGTGTAGAGCTTGATGCCCTCGCGGCGGGCGATCGCACCCAGGGCGTTCCACTTGTCGGCGGCCACGTCCCAGTCGGCGCGGTAGGCGCTGCCGGTGGGGTCGCCGCCGGTGCCCATGTGGTCCATGCCGAGGATGTTGGCGATCTCGAGGTGCTTCTTGAAGGTGTCCAGGTCCGCGGTGGTCAGCGGCCAGGACGACGGGATGAAGCCGTGGTTGCCCTGGGCGCGCAGCCCGTAGTCGTCGAGCCAGCGGCGCAGCAGCTTGGCGCCCTCGACGGTTTCCAGGTTGTCGCCGCCGGGGGCGTTCGCGTGCTGGCGGTAGCCGGCGAACTCCACCTGGCGGTAGCCGTGGCGGGCGAGCTGCTTGAACACCTCGCGGAAGCCGGAGGGCAGGTCGCTCGCGAGCGGGTCGCGGGCGGTGGCGTCACGGACGGTGTAGAGGATGATGCCGCGCTTGTGCGGCGGGACGAGCACCTGCCCGCGTCCGTGTCCGTGGTCGTGCTCGTGGTCTCTGTCCCGGCCGTGGGCCAGGGCGGGGGCGGTGCCGAAGACGGGGGCGGCGACGGCTCCGGCCGCCACGGCGGTGCAGGTGCTGAGGAAACGGCGCCGGTCCACACCGAGGGTGCGGCGCAGCCCCTCGTCCGGGGCGTCGGCGGAGGCGGCGGCTTCGGTGCGGGAGGGGTCGGAGTACAGGGTCACGAGTGGCCTGCCTTCTCGGTCGTGGCCGGTTCCGGTCCCGCCGGGACCGGCCGTTGTCAGTGCCGTGTGTTTCACTCTCGGTAGTCGGATCTCGGTGCCGTACCTGCCGGTGCGTCAGCCGAGTCCGGCGAGCCTGAGCAGGAGTTGTTTGACATCGGTGGCCGCGACGCGGTCTCCGACAGCGCGGGGGGTGGAGCAGATGAGGAGCGGACCGTCGTCGTCGCTCGCGGGGAGGCGGCCGTGGCTGCCGCGAATAGGTGAGGGGTCCAGGGGCACGACCGCCATGCGGTAGCGCATGCCGAGCTTCTTGCGCGCCAGTGCGCCGGCCGCCTTGACCTTGACGTAGGGGTCGAGGGGATCCATGAAGAGCTCGACCGGGTCGTAGCCGGGTTTGCGGTGGATCTCGACGAGCTGCGCGAAGTCGGGCGCGCGGTCGTCGTCGAGCCAGTAGTAGTACGTGAACCAGGCGTCGGGTTCGGCGACGGCGACGAGTTCGCCGGCGCGCGGGTGGTCGAGGTGGTGGGCCTTCTTGCCCTCGTCGTCGAGGAGCTGCTCGATGCCGGGCAGTCCTTCCAGGGCGGCGCGGGTGGTGTCGAGGTCCTCGGGGCGGCGCACGTAGACGTGGGCGAGCTGGTGGTCGGCGACCGCGAAGGCGCGGGAGGCCATCGGGTCGAGGTACTCCATGCCGTCCTGGGTGTGGACCTCGAGCAGGCCCGCGCGGCGCAGGGCGCGGTTGATGTCCACGGGCCGGTTCACGCGGGTGATGCCGTACTCGGACAGGGCGACGACGGTACGGCCCTCGGCGCGGGCGTCGTCCAGCAGCGGGGCCAGGGCGGCGTCGAGGTCGGTGGCGGCCTTCAGGGAGCGCGGGTCGTCGGGGCCGAAGCGCTGCAGGTCGTAGTCGAGGTGAGGGAGGTAGCACAGGGTCAGGTCGGGGTGGCGGGTGCGCATGATGTGACGGGTGGCGTCGATGATCCACTGGCTGGAGACCAGGTCGGCGCCGGGGCCCCAGAAATGGAAGAGGGGGAAGGTGCCGAACTTCTCGGTGAGTTCGTCGTGCAGGGCGGGCGGCCGGGTGTAGCAGTCGGGTTCCTTGCGGCCGTCGGCGTAGTAGACCGGGCGGGGGGTGACGGTGATGTCGGTGTCGGCGCCCATGGCGTACCACCAGCAGATGTTGGCGACGGTGTAGCCGGGGTGGGCGCGGCGGGCGGCGTCCCAGAGCTTGTCGCCGGCGACGAGGCCGTTGTGCTGCCGCCACAGCAGTACGTCGCCGAGTTCGCGGAAGTACCAGCCGTTGCCGACGATGCCGTGCTCGGAGGGCATGGTGCCGGTGAGGAAGGTGGACTGGGCGGCGCAGGTGACGGCGGGCAGGACGGTGCCGAGCGGGGCGCGGGAGCCGGATTGGCCGAGCGTCTTGAGGTGGGGCATGTGGTCGAGGAGACGGGGGGTGAGGCCCACGACGTCGAGGACGAGCAGGGGGGTGGGGTCGGTCATGGGAGTTCCTTCAGGCCGAGGTCCGTCAGGAGGTCGCGGGCCAAGGTGAGTTCGGCGGCGATGCCGTCGGCGAGCTGGGTGCGGCCGCGGGGGCGCAGCTCGGGCGGGAGGGCCTGCCAGGTGTAGGTCTCGACTTCGAGGTGGCGGGTGAGGGGGTGCGGGCCGCCGACGAGCCGGGTCAGGACGGACTTCAGGACGGGCAGCGTGGAGGTGAGGGGCGCGGCGGGGGCCGCGTGCAGCGGGACGTGGAAGTGGGAGCGCCAGGGAGCCGCGTCGGGCAGGGCGTCACCGGCCAGGGCCTCGTCGAGGTCGTCGGTGCCGCGCAGCCCGGCGAGGGTGGAGGTGCGGGTCTGGTGCAGGAAGCGGGGTTCGGCGAAGGCGGCGAGCGCCTCGCGGACCTCGGGGAGGTGGGGCTGGTCGGCGTGCAGGGCGGCGGAGAGCTGGGACTTGACCACGGGTACGCCGGCCCGGGCGAGGTCGTCCAGGGCGGTGTGCGGGTCTTCGAAGGAGGTGGCGAGGTGGCAGGTGTCGACACAGATGCCGACGCGGTCGTGGGCGATCGCGGTGAGCGGGGCGATGGCGTCCCGGGTGGTCTCGACGACGCAGCCGGGTTCCGGTTCCAGGGCGACGCGGATGGAGCGTCCGGTCAGTTCCTGGAGGGCGTCGAGGCGTTCGGCGAGGGTGCGCAGGGCGGTGCGGGCCGTCTGCGCGCGCTGCTCGTCGTAGGCGGTGCGCCAGGCCAGCGGCAGGGTGGAAATGCTGCCGTCGGTGACGTCGTCGGGGAGGAGTCCGGCGAGGACGCGGGCCAGGGAGGTGGTGTGCTCCAGGCGCTCGGGGTCGGCCCAGTCCGGCTTGTAGACGCGGTACTTGACCTCTTCGGCGCCGAAGCCCTCGTAGGGGAAGCCGTTGAGGGTGACGACCTCCAGGCCACGCCGGTCGAGTTCGCAGCGCAGTCCGCGCAGGGCGGCGGGGTCGGTGACGAGGGCGTGCGCGGCGTCCTTGGCGAGCCACAGGCCGATGCCGAGCCTGTCCCGGCCCAGGCGGCGGCGGACCGGTTCGCAGTGGTCGCGGAGCTGGGCGCGGACTCCGTCCAGGGTTTCGGCGGGGTGCACGTTGGTGCAGTAGGCGAGGTGGACGGTGGAGCCGTCGGGGTGGCGGAAGCGCATGACTCACGCCTCCGTGGCGGGGGCGCCGGCCGGCTGTGGCTCGTCTCTGGGCGCGCCGCGCAGGATGGAGTTGCCCTCGTGGGTGGCGCCGGGGGCGTCGACGTCGAGGTTCAGGCGGCCGCTGAGCCCGTAGAAGGCGACGGGGTTGCGCCACAGCACCCGGTCGACGTCGTCCTCGGTGAAGCCCTCGGCGAGCATCAGGTCGGCGACCTTGCGGGTCTTGAGGGGGTCGCTCCTGCCCCAGTCGGCGGCGGAGTTCACCAGGACCTGCTCGAGGCCGTAGGCGCGCAGGATGGCGACCATCCGTTCCTCGTCCATCTTGGTGTCGGGATAGACGGAGAAGCCGAGCCAGGCGCCGCTGTCCTTGGCCTCCTTGACGGTGGTCTCGTTGAGGTGGTCGACCAGGACGCGGTCGACGGGGAGGGCGGACTCGCGGACGACGTCCAGGGTGCGGCGCAGCCCGGCGAGCTTGTCACGGTGCGGGGTGTGCACCAGCGCGGGCAGGCCGTGGTCGGCGGCGAGCTGGAGCTGGGCGGCGAGGGCGGTGTCCTCGGCGGGCGTCATGGAGTCGTAGCCGATCTCGCCGACGGCCACCACGTTGTCCTTGACGAGATACCGGGGCAGCGCGTCGAGGACGGGCGTGCAGCGCGGGTCGTTGGCCTCCTTGGGATTGAGGGCGAGCGTGCAGTGGTGGGCGATGCCGTACTGGGCGGCGCGGAAGGGTTCCCAGCCGAGGAGGGCGTCGAAGTAGTCGAGGAAGGAGGCCGGGGAGGTGCGGGGCTGGCCGAGCCAGAAGGAGGGTTCGACGACGGCGCGGACGCCCGCGGCGTACATGGCCTCGTAGTCGTCGGTGGTGCGCGACGTCATGTGGATGTGGGGGTCGAAGATGCGCATCAGGACTCCTTGCCGTGGGGGGTGTCCGTGCCGTGCGGCGGGGTGGCGGGGGCGGAGCCGGCCAGGGCCAGGACGCGGTGCAGGTCCTCGGGGACGGGGCGGCCGGCGGCGGTGCGTTCCGCGGCGTAGTCGCCGAGCATGCGGGCGAGTTCGCCGTCGCCCCGGGCGCGCCGGTCCAGGTCCGCCACGTGGTCGAGGCCGACGCCGGTGAACAGGCACTTCAGGACCGCGTGCCGCCAGGCGTGGGCGTCGAGGTGCCGGGCGGCGTAGGGGCCGAGGGCGGCGGCGACGAGCCGGGTGTCGTTGGTGCGCAGGGCGTCCTCGACGAGCGGGAGGGCGTCGGGGCCGTCGGGCACGAGGTGCGGCAGGGCGTGCAGGACGGCGCGGCGTTCGTCGGCGGTGCCCTGGAAGTAGACCCGGGTCAGGGCGTCGGCGTCGGCGTGGGCCGCGTGCAGGATGAGGACGCGGGCGGCGTCGGCGTGGGCGGGGCCGCAGCGGCGGCCGGCCTCGGCCAGGCGCAGCTCCCACACGGAGATGGGCCCGTGGGTGCCGGGGTGGGCGGCGGCCTCGTCCAGGGCCTGGTCGAGCCAGGCGCGGGCGGCTCCGCCCAGCCGGTCGGCGAGGCGGCGGCGCAGTTCGGCGGGCGGGGTGAGGGCGGGGGTGGTGCCGTCACCGGGGGCCGCCGGTCCGCCGGTGGTGTCTGCCTCCGGGGTGGCCGGGGTGGCACGGGGGCGGGTCATGGGGTTCTGCTCCCTTCGGGGATGGCGGAGGGATCGCCGTGCGGTGGGACGGGGACGGAGGGGGCGGCGTGGCGGAGGAACGGGAGGGAGTGGGCGGCGAAGTGCGGGCCGGCGTGGGAGTGGCGGGGCAGTTCGACGACCGTCAGGCCCTGGTAGCCGGTGGCGGCGAGGGCCTCGAGGACGGGTGGGAAGTCGATCTCGCCGTCGCCGAAGGGGAGGTGCTCGTGGACGCCCCGGCGCATGTCCTCGATCTGGACGTGGCGCAGCCAGGGGGCGGCGTCGCGGACGCAGTCGGCGGGAGGGAGGGGTTCGAGGCACTGGCAGTGGCCGAGGTCCAGGGTGAGGCCGAGGGGCTCGGGGTCGCCGAGCGTGCGGCGCAGGTGGTGGAAGTCGGCGAGGGTGGCGAGGAGGTGGCCGGGTTCGGGTTCGACGGCGAGGGGGACGCCGGCTGTGGCGGCGGCGTCCAGGACGGGAGTGAGGGTTTCGGCGAGGCGTTTCCAGGCGGTGTCCTCGTCGGTGCCGTCGGGGACGATGCCGCTGAAGCAGTGCACGGCGTGCGCGCCGAGGTCGGCGGCGACGCGGACGGCGCGCAGGAGGAGGTCGACGCGGCGGGCGCGGTCGTCCGGGTCGGGGTCCAGCAGCGACGGGCCGTGTTTGCGGCGGGGGTCGAGCACGTAGCGGGCGCCGGTCTCCACGGTCACGCCGAGCCCGAGTTCGTCGAGGCGGTGCGCGACCTCGCGGGTGCGGGCGGCGAGGTCCGGGGCGAGCGGATCGAGGTGCATGTGGTCGAGGGTCAGGCCCACGCCGTCGTAGCCGAGGTCGGAGAGGAGGGCGAGGGCGTCGTCGAGACGGAGGTCGGTGAGGCCGTTGGTTCCGTAGCCGAAGCGGAGGGGGGTGCGGGCGTGCCCGCTCATGTCCCGGGCCGGGCCCGCGCCCGCGCCCCGGCTCGCCTCCGAGGCCGGGGTCGGGGCCGAGGCACGACGGTCCCCGGTGGCGTCCTGGGGCGCGCCCTGGTTCGGGTTCGGGCTCACGTGATGCTCACCTTCCTCATGCCGGCCCTCCTCGCGAACATCCGGCCGGCCGGGGCCAGGGCCGCGACCAGGAGGGAGGTGGCGGTCGCGCCGGAGCGGGCGGCGAGGGCGGCCTGGAGCGGGACGGTCGCGCGGATGCCGCCGCCGACCGCCCGCTGGGTGAGCGGGGGTGACGGGTTGAGCGTGGCGTGGACGTAGGGCCGGGTGGCCGTGGCGGCGTAGGCGGCGCCCAGGGCGGTGGCGAGGGCGCCGGCGGCCCCGGGCGGGCGCGCGGCGGGGCTGGAGCCCGGCAGGCCGGGGGCGGCTGCTGCCCGTCGGCCTGCCGGGAGTCGGGTGCGGCGGTGGGTGACCAGCCGGGTCAGTACCCCCGTCGTCGCGAGGGCCGCCAGCGGGGCCAGGGCCGAGCCGCCGGTGGTCTCCCGGCGGGACACGGCCGTGACCGCGAGGGTGTGGCTGCCGAGCAGCGCGGCGGAGGGCAGTGCGGCGCGGGTGCCGCCTCCGGTGGCCGCGGCGCCCAGGAGCAGGTCGAGTCCGCGGGCGGCGGCCATCGCCACGGGGCCCGCGGGTGTGTGCTTCAGGGCGAGGTCGTAGGCCCAGACGGTCGCCGCCAGGGGCGCGGCCACCGCGAGGGCGGGGCGTCCCGCGCCGGCGGCGAGCGCCAGTCCGGCGCCGGTGAGGGCACCGGCGGCGGTGAGGGCGGCGGCCGGACGGATGCGGCCGGACGGCAGGGGGCGGTGCGGGCGCTCCACGGCGTCCTCGGCGCGGTCCGCCCAGTCGTTCAGGGCCATGCCGGCCTCGTACAGGCACAGGGAGGAGCCGATGGCGAGCAGGGTGCGGGGCCCGGGACGCACACCGGCCGCCGCCGCGCCGGCCAGGGCGTCGCCGGGGACGGTGAAGAGGGCGGGCAGGCGCAGCAGTTCCGCCCACGCGGTCGCGCGGCCGCCCCGTGCGTGGGCCGTCGGGGTTCCGTGCGGGTCCGTCGGGGTTGCTCGCGCAGTTCCCCGCGCCCCTGGGGGATCGACCTGCACCGGTGTGTCCCGCACAGGTTCGCTGCGTGCGGGGCCGTCGTGGGTGTCGGTCATCGGTGGGCCTCGGTGGCGGTGTCGCGGAGGCGGTCGGTGAAGTGCACGAGGTCCCTGTACTGCTCGGCCAGGGACGACGGGCCGTCGCCGACCGGGTCCTTGAAGTAGAAGCCCAGTTCGCTCAGCGGGCCGGTCAGGCCCTTCTGCCGGGCGCGGACGGTCAGTCGGGCCAGGTCGAGGACGAGGGGGGCGGCGAGGGAGGAGTCGCAGCCCTGCCAGGTGGTCTGGAGGACCATACGGGCGCCGAGGAAGCCGTCGAAGGCGATGTGGTCCCAGGCGGTCTTCCAGTCGCCGAGGGCCGGTACGTCGTCGATGTGGACCTCGCCCTCGGGGACGGTGCCGAGGGTGTCGGCGAGGACGCGTTCCTTGCCGGCGTTCTTCGCGGCGGCGGCAGCGGGGTCGGCGAGGGCGGCGCCGTCACCGCCGCCGAGCAGGTTCGTGCCGGACCAGGCGCGCACGGCGAGGGCGCGCTGCAGGAACATCGGACCGAGCACGGAGCGCAGCAGGGTCTGCCCGGTCTTGCCGTCGCGGCCCGCGTACGGCAGGCCGGAGGAGGCGGCGAGCTCGGCGAGCGCCGGGTGGTGCAGCCCCGTGGAGGGGGTGAAGTTGACGTAGGGGCAGCCGGCGCGCAAGGCGGCCGCCGCGTAGAGGGAGCTGGGCGGCAGGGTGCCGTCGGTGGGGGCCGGTTCGGTGGAGGCCACGTTGATGACGACGGCGCCCGCGAGGTCCTGGCGGCGCACGAAGTCGCGGATGTCGGCCGCGAAGACGTCGATCCATTCGTCCTGGGTGCGGCCGGTGTCGCCGGGCGGGGGGCCGCCGGGCCTGATCTCCCGGTCGGCGGCGACGAGTTCGGCGTGCACGGCGGACGGCAGTCCGTGCGGCAGGACACCGCCGTCGGCGAGGTGCTCGGCGCGCTTGGGCAGCGGGCAGTCGACGGTGTCGTGGCCGCCGAAGACGAGGGACGACAGCGGCGGCAGACCGCAGGTGGTGAAGGGGGCGGTCTCGGTGACCATGCCGGTCGGCGGGTGGAGCCCGGCGGCGACGGCGGCGCAGCCCGCGATCGCGGTGGTGGCGACGGAGCCGCGTGCCCCGATGAGCCAGACGCCGAAGCGGGGGGCCGGGGAGGGGGCGGGAGCGGGGAGGAACGGTTCGGCGGACATGGGCAGCCTCCTTGTCGTACGCGAACCTGGTGCGAGTGCCGGTGGTGGGGACGTGCGGGGTGCCGGGCGCGGGCCCGGCGGGACGGCGGGCGGAGGTCCGGCGTCCTCCGCCCGCCGCCGTTCCGGTCGCCCCCTCGTCAGGGGGCGGGGCGCCCTAGGAGGGCAGTTCCTTCAGCTGGATGTTCCGGAAGGAGACCTGGTCGTCGGCGCCGTGGTTCTGCAGGCCGATGTAGCCGTCGGTCAGGCTCCGCTGGGGGTCCTTGTTGGTGAAGTCGTTGATCTTGACTCCGTTGAGGAACACCTGGAGGCGTTCGCCCTGGACCTTGATCTCGTAGGAGTTCCACTGGCCGGGCGGCCGCAGGACCTGGTCACGGGCCTTGATGTTCGCCGACTTGAAGGAGTAGACGGAGCCCGTGGTGCGGTCCGCCGCGTCCGTGGCGTCGATCTGGATCTCGTAGCCCTTGTCCACCGCGGACCAGGGGTCGTCGGAGGCGGGGAAGCCCACGAAGACACCGGAGTTGTCGTCGCCCTGCATCTTCCAGTCGAGCTTCAGGGAGTACGACTTGAGCTCCTTGGCCTGGTACCAGAGCAGGCCCATGCCGCCCTCGGACTCCAGCGTGCCGTTCTTGACGTTGAACTTGCCGGGGCCGGCCTGCTTCCAGCCGTCCAGGGTCTGGCCGTTGAAGATCTCCCGGTAGCCCTTGTCCGGCTTGCAGTCCGCCTTCACCTGGCCGGTGGCGTACTGCAGGCCGCCGAGCAGGTGGGTGCGGAAGGCCTCGTCGGCGTACGACTCCTTGGTGTGGCCGCCGCCGGTGTAGAAGGAGCGGCCGCCGCCGTAGCTCTGGCACCAGGCGATCGGGTGGTCACCCTTCATGCCGCCGCCGGAGTAGGTGGTCTCGTCGAGGGTGGCGAGGACCTTGGCCTGCTCACGCGGGTTGGTGCGGTAGTTGTACCACTCGTCGGTGCGCTCCCAGGCGTCACCCAGGTGCGCGGTGGACGGATGGTCGTGGTCGTGGACGCGCACGGTGGCCTTCTGGATGGCCGGGTGCGAGTCGAAGTACGCGCCGACGAGTCCGCCGTAGAACTTCCAGTCGTACTCGGTGTCGGCGGCGGCGTGGATGCCCATGTAGCCGCCGCCGTTTGCGACGTAGTTCTCGAACGCCTTCTGCTGGTCGGCGTTGAGGACGTCACCGGTGGTGGACAGGAAGGCGACCGCGTCGTACTTGGCGAGGTTGGCGGTGGTGAACTGCCGGGCCTCCTCGGTCGCGGTGACTGAGATGCCGGCCGGGGCGCCGAGCTCCTTGAGGGCGGCGACGCCCTCGGGGATGGAGTCGTGGCGGAAGCCCGCGGTCTTGGAGAAGACCAGGACCTTCTTGCCCTTCTTGAACGGCTCCTTGGAGAACTCGAAGTCGTCCACGTCGTACAGCGCGCCCTCGCCGCCCCGGAAGACCAGGTAGATCTCCGTGGTCTTCTTCGGCAGGGACCGCAGCGGCACGTCGACGTCCTGGAACGTCTCCCAGCCGCCGGTCGGCGGGATGTACGCCGAGCCGTGCAGCTTGCCGGTGGGCGAGCCGGTGCGCAGCTCGATGAAGCCGCCGGAGCCGCCGGAGGAGGCCCGTACGGTCATCTTCTTCTGGCCCTTGAACAGGTAGGGGCTGAAGGAGATCCAGTCGCCGTCGTTGATATCGCCGACGGTCTTGCCGCCGTTGGCGCCGGTCTTATCGATCACCGACACGCCCTGCTGGGCGCCGAAGTGCTCGGCCTGGCGGTGCAGCGGCTGGATCACGGCGCGGGCGGTGCCGGTCAGTGCCTCCTGGCCGTTCGCCCCGCCGTCGGTGTAACTGGCGCCGACGACACCGTAGATGTTGGCGTTGGGGTCGTGGCCGCCGTCGCCGGCGGGCGGCTTCAGGGTGCCCTCACAGCCCATCTCGCTGGTGAGCTCGTGGGCGTGCGAGTCGTGGCCGAGGCTGTAGGCGACCTTGACCTTGGAGCAGTCGATCGTCTCCTCGGGGTCGGTGACGGTCACCTTGAAGGGAACCGGCTCACCGAAGGCGGCGAGGCTGCCGTTGCCCGGCAGGGTGATCTTCACCGTGGGCTCGGTGTTGCCGACGACGATCCGGGTGCTGGCGCTGCCGGTGTTGCCCTCGGGGTCCTTCGCGGTGAAGGTCGCGGTGTAGGTGCCGATCTTCTTGTACTTGTGGGTGGGGGTGAGTCCCTCGCCCTTGGTGCCGTCGCCGAAGTCCCAGCTGTAGGTGAGGTCCGGGGAGTCGGCGTCGTCGGCGGTACCGGTGAACTTGACCTTCAGGCCGGCCGCGCCGGACGTCCGGTTCGCGCTGACCCCGGCGATCGGGGAGAAGCCGTCCTCGGCGTTCTCGATCCGGTACAACGCGGAGTTCTCGTCGCCCTGGAACCAGGAGACGCCGTAGTCGAGGACGTAGAGCGCGCCGTCGGGGCCGAACTCCATGTCCATGATCTGGGTGCCGGTCCACGGGAAGTCGTTGATCTTCGCGACCGTGCCGTCCTCGTTCTGCTCGATCCGCTTGATCCAGCGGCGGCCGAACTCACCGGCGAAGAAGTCGCCGTCGTACGCCTCGGGGAACTTCACCGAGGAGTCGAGCTCGGGGTCGTAGCGGTAGACCGGGCCGCCCATCGGGGACTCGGAGCCGGTGCCGAACTCGGGTACGGAGGCGTCGTCGTACGGGATCCACGCGGTCTGCGCGGGCGGCAGGTCCTCGAGGCCGGTGTTGTGCGGCGAGGTGTTCTTCGGGGCGGCACAGTCGAACTTCGGTCCGGAGGTGCCGGTGGCGAAGTCGTAGTCGTTGTAGGCGTCGTTGTCGCCGGTGCAGAACGGCCAGCCGAAGTTGCCGGCCTTGGTCACCTTGGCGAACTCGACCTGCCCGGCCGGGCCGCGGTTCGGGTCGGCGGCGCCGGCGTCGGGGCCGTAGTCACCCACGTAGACGGTGCCGGTCGGCTTGTCGATGTTCATCCGGAACGGGTTGCGGAAGCCCATCGCGTAGATCTCGGGGCGGGTCTTCTCGGTGCCCGGGGGGAAGAGGTTGCCTTCCGGGATGGTGTACGAGCCGTCCTCGGCGACCTTGATGCGCAGGATCTTGCCGCGCAGGTCGTTGGTGTTGCCGGAGGTGCGGCGGGCGTCGAAGGCGGGGTTGCGGTCGGCCCGTTCGTCGATCGGCGTGTAGCCGTCGGACTCGAAGGGGTTGCTGTCGTCGCCGGTCGACAGGTACAGGTTGCCCTCGGCGTCGAAGGCGATGTCGCCGCCGACGTGACAGCAGATGCCGCGCGAGGTCTTGACGTCGAGGACCTTCTTCTCGCTGGCCAGGTCGAGGGTGCCGTTGGGGTTGAGGACGAAGCGGGAGAGGCGGTTGACGCCGTCGAACTTCGCGAAGTCGGCGGCGGTGCCGGTCGACGGGGCGTCGCCCGCGGGGGTGTCCAGCGGCGGGGCGTAGTAGAGGTAGATCGCCCGGTTGTTCTCGAAGTCCGGGTCGATGCCGACGCCCTGGAGGCCCTCCTCGTCGTGGGTGTAGACGGGGATCTTGCCGGCGACCTTGGTGACGCCGCCCTGGTCGGTGATGCGCAGTGTGCCGTCGCGGGCGGTGTGCAGGACGCTGCGGTCCGGGAGGACGGCGAGCGACATCGGCTCGCCCATCTCCGGCTCGCCCTTGGCGAGCGGCACCTGCTGGAACTGCCCCTCGGCCGCGGCCGGTTCGTCGTGTTCCGGGTGGCCGGGGTGGGCGCCGGCGACGGTGGCCGGGGTGCCCACGGCCAGCAGCAGGCCGGTGAGCAGGGCGAGGCCGGTGCGCAGCCTGGGGCGCCGTGTGGCGCGGGTGGTTTTGAGTCTGGTTCTGTGCACGAAGTCCCTCCGGGAACGGGGTGGAGCCGTACGGAACAGGTGCGAAGACGTGGGGGGTGCGTGCGGGCGCCGGGGTGCGCCGTCACCCCGGGGGCCTGTGTGTCCTGAACACTTCAGGGACGGTAACCGCGTTCTTCCGGGGCGAACACCCCTTGGACCAGGACCGGTTTAACTTTTCCCCAACTCAGGACAAAGCGGGATTCGGGCAGGCCGGATCCGGGGACCGGCGCATGTCCCGGTCCCCGTCCCCGGTCCCCGTCCCGGCCTGCGGCCGGGACCCGGATCAGCTGTTGAACGCGGCGTCGAACGACGTGCTGGGCGGCTCGAAGTCGAAGGCCTTGAGACGGGTCAGCGCCTCGGGCGCGCCCTGGAGCCGGTCCATGCCGGCGTCCTCCCACTCGACGGAGACGGGCCCCTGGTAGTCGATGGAGCGCAGCATGCGGAAGACGTCCTCCCAGGGGACGTCGCCGTGGCCGGCGGAGACGAAGTCCCAGCCGCGCCGCGGGTCGCCCCAGGGCAGGTGGGAGCCGAGGCGGCCGTTGCGGCCGTCGAGGCGCCTGCGGGCCTCCTTGCAGTCGACGTGGTAGATCCGGTCGCGGAAGTCCCACAGGAAGCCAACCGGGTCGAGGTCCTGCCACACGAAGTGGGAGGGGTCGAAGTTGAGGCCGAAGGCCGGCCGGCGGTCGACCGCCTCCAGGGCGCGTACGGTCGTCCAGTAGTCGTAGGCGATCTCGCTGGGGTGGACCTCGTGCGCGAAGCGCACGCCCTCGGCGTCGAAGACGTCCAGGATCGGGTTCCACCGCTCGGCGAAGTCCTCGTAGCCGCGTTCGATCATCGACTCGGGCGCGGGCGGGAACATGGCGACCAGGTGCCAGATGGCGGAGCCGGTGAAACCGATGACGGTGTCGACACCGAGGAGGGCCGCGGCGCGCGCGGTGTCCTTGATCTCGGCGGCGGCCCGCTGCCGCACGCCCTCGGCCTCGCCGTCGCCCCAGATGCGGGCGGGCAGGATCGCCTGATGGCGTTCGTCGATGATGGCGTCGCACACCGCCTGCCCCACCAGGTGGTTGGAGATCGCCCAGCACTTCAGGCCGTACTTCTCCAGGAGCTGGTGGCGGCCGGCGACGTACGCCGGGTCGGCGAGCGCCTTGTCCACCTCGAAGTGGTCGCCCCAGCAGGCGAGTTCGAGACCGTCGTAGCCGAAGTCGCGGGCGAGCCGGCAGACCTCCTCCAGCGGCAGGTCCGCCCACTGGCCGGTGAACAGCGTGAAATTGCGCGGCATCCGTGTCCGTCCTCTCAGGCGGCGATCGGTGTGTAGACGGAGTTCTTCTCGGCGCTCTCCTCCACCGCGGCCAGGACGCGCTGCACCTGGAGTCCGTCGGCGAAGGAGGGTTCGGGCACACGGCCCTCGGCGACCGCGTGGACCAGGTCGCGGGCCTGGTGCACGAAGGTGTGCTCGTAGCCGAGGCCGTGGCCCGGCGGCCACCAGGCGTCGAGGTAGGGGTGCTCGGGTTCGGTGACGAGGATGCGGCGGAATCCGGCGTGCGTGCCGGGCTCGCCGCCGTCGTGGAACTCCAGCTCGTTGAGCCGTTCCAGGTCGAAGGCGAGCGAGCCGCGCTCACCGTTGAGTTCGATGCGCAGGGCGTTCTTGCGTCCGGTGGCGTACCGGGTGGCCTCGAAGGAGGCGAGGGCGCCGGAGGCGAACCGGCCGGTGAACAGGGCGGCGTCGTCGACGGTGACCTGTCCGGTGCCGGCGGCGGAGACGGCGGCCAGACCGGCACTGGGCGCGGTGGGCAGCGGCCGCTCCCGTACGAACGTCTCGGTGAGCGCGGAGACGCCCGCGAGCCGCTCGCCGGACAGGTACTGCGCCAGGTCGACGATGTGCGCGCCGAGGTCGCCGAGCGAACCGGAGCCGGCCTGCTCGCGGCGCAGCCGCCAGGTCAGCGGGAACTCCGGGTCGACCAGCCAGTCCTGCAGGTACGCGACCCGCACGTGCCGCAGCCTCCCGATCCGGCCCTCGGCCACCATCCGCCGGGCCAGCGCGGTCGCGGGGACCCGGCGGTAGTTGAAGCCGACCATCGCCAGCCGGCCGCGCCCCTTCGCCTCTTCGGCGGCCCGGGTCATCGCCTCGGCCTCCTCGACGCTGTTGGCGAGGGGCTTCTCGCACAGCACGTGCTTGCCGGCGGCGAGCGCGGCGAGCGCGATCTCGGCGTGGCTGTCGCCCGGGGTGCAGATGTCGACGAGGTCGATGTCGTCCCGTTCGACCAGGGCGCGCCAGTCGGTCTCGGCCTCCGCCCAGCCGTGCCGGTCCGCCGCCGCGCGCACGGCGTCGGCGTCCCGGCCGCAGATCACGGCCATGTCGGGGCGCAGCGGCAGGTCGAAGACGCGGCCCGCGGTGCGCCAGCCCTGGGAGTGGGCGGCGCCCATGAAGGCGTAACCCACCATGCCGATGCGCAGCGGTGGCTTCCCCGCCCGATCCCCGTCGGACGCTTGCGGCTGTGCCATTCGGATGTCCTCCTCGTCGTCGTGCGGGCGGGGGTGGGCCCCGCCCGGGGGGCTGGTCAGGCCCGTGGGGCGGGGCTCCTCACTTGAAGCCGGTGGGCATGTACTGGTCCACGTTCTCCTTGTCGACGACGGCCGAGTAGCAGGTCACCGACGAGGGGATCTCGAACTCGGCGAGGCCGCCCACCCCCTTGCCCTGGCCGAGGGCGCGGGCCAGGTCGATCGCGGAGGCGGCCATCGTCGGCGGGTACAGGACGGTGGCCTTCAGGACCCCGCTGTCGGCCTTGATGGCCTCGAAGGCGGAGAGCGCGCCCGCGCCGCCCACCATCAGGAACTCGTCGCGCCCGGCCTGTTCGATGGCGCGCAGCGCGCCCACGCCCTGGTCGTCGTCGTGGTTCCACACGGCGTCGATCCGCGACTGCGCCTGGAGCAGCTGGGCCATCTTGGCCTGGCCGGACTCGACGGTGAACTCGGCGGCCTGGCGGGCCACCTTCTGGATGTTGGGGTAGTTCTTCAGCGCGTCGTCGAAGCCCTGGGTGCGCTGCTTGGTCAGCTCCAGGTTGTCCAGTCCTGCCAGCTCGACGACCTTGGCGCCCTGCTTGTCCTTGAGCTTCTCGCCGATGTAGTGGCCGGCGTTGAGGCCCATGCCGTAGTTGTCGCCGCCGACCCAGCAGCGGTACGCCTGCGGGGTGTTGAAGATCCGGTCGAGGTTGACGACGGGGATGCCGGCGCGCATCGCCTTCAGCCCGACCTGGGTGAGGGCCTTGCCGTCGGCGGGCAGGATCACCAGGACGTCGACCTTCTTGTTGATGAGGGTCTCGATCTGGCCGATCTGCTGGGCGGTGTCGTTGGAGCCCTCGGTGATCTCCAGGGTGACGTCGGAGTACTTCTCCGCCCGCTTCTTGGCGTTGTCGTTGATGGCGTTGAGCCAGCCGTGGTCGGCCTGCGGTCCGGCGAAGCCGATGGTGACCGGCTTGCCGGGCTTGTCGTCGGCGGCCGGCTGGTTGTCGGCGGCGGGCTCGTCGTCACTGGACTCGTTGCTCGTACAGCCGGTGACGAACACGCCGGCGGACACGGCGGCCGCTCCGAAGAGCAGTCCTCTGCGGCTTGCGAAAGGTGTCTCTGGCATGGCGGTGAACCCTTTCCTCAGGTCGTGCTCGGGGTACGGCGCTGGACCAGCACGGCGACGACGATGATCGCGCCCTTGGCGATCTGCTGGACGTCGGTCTGCAGGTTGTTCAGGGCGAAGATGTTGGTGATCGTGGTGAAGATCAGGACGCCGAGGACGGAGCCGACGATGGTGCCGCGGCCCCCGGTGAGCAGGGTGCCGCCGATGATCGCGGCGGCGATGGCGTCGAGTTCGTAGAGGTTGCCGTTGGTGTTCTGGCCGGAGCCGGCCAGCACGATCAGCAGGAAGGCGGCGATGCCGCAGCACAGCCCGGACAGCAGGTAGAGGTAGAGCCGCTGACGGCGTACGTCGATGCCGGCCAGCCGGGCGGCCTCCGCGTTGCCGCCGACGGCGACGGAGCGGCGGCCGAAGGTGGTCCGGTTGAGCAGCAGCCAGCCGATGACGGTGACCGCGGCGAACACCAGGACCAGCGGCGGGATGCCGAGGATGTAGGAGTCGCGCTCGCCGAGGTCGAGGACGCCGTCGACGGTGACGATCTGGGTGCGCCCGTCGGTGATCTGCAGGGCGAGGCCGCGGGCCGAGGCGAGCATGGCGAGGGTGGCGATGAACGGGACCACCCCGCCGTACGCGACGAGCAGCCCGTTGACAAGACCGCAGCCCAGGCCGACGAGGACGGCGGTGAAGAGGATGCCCGCGAAGCCGAACTCCTGGGTGGCGACGGTGGTCGCCCACACCGAGGCGAGGGCGACGATCGCGCCGACCGACAGGTCGATGCCGCCGGAGATGATGACGAAGGTCATGCCGACGGTGACGACACCGATGACGGAGGCCTGGGTGAGGACCAGTTGGAGGTTGCGGGTGTCCAGGAACTGGTCCGGTTTGGTGATGCCGCCGATGAGGATCAGTACGGCGAGCACGCCGAACAGCGACAGCGTGCGGACGTCGGCGCGGAACAACACGGCGCGCCAGGCGGGTGTTTCGCCGGCCGACGGCGCCTTGGGGGCGCTGTCCCGCGGCGGGGAGACGTTCTGCGTCATGACGCCGGGCTTCCTTCCATCACGAGGTCGAGTACACGGTGTTCGTCGAGTTCACGGGCGGGAGCCGTGTGGACGACGCTGCCCTCGCGCAGCACCAGGACGCGGTCGGCGAGGCCGAGCACCTCGGGCACCTCGCTGGAGACCAGCAGCACGGCGAGGCCCTCGTCCGCCAGCCGGCGGACGACCGCGTAGAGCTCGGCGCGTGCGCCGACGTCGACGCCGCGGGTGGGTTCGTCGAGCAGCAGGACCCGGCAGCCGCGCAGCAGCCAGCGGGCGAGCACGGCTTTCTGCTGGTTGCCGCCGGACAGGGTGCGCACGGGCACGTCCGGGTTGTCGGGCCGCAGCGACAGTTCGCGGACCGCCTCGCGGGCCGCCCCCAGTTCCGCGCCGCGGTCGATCCAGCCGGCCTTGGCGAAGCGGGACATGGAGGAGACCGACACGTTGCGGGTGACGGACTCCAGCATCAGCAGGCCCTGCGCCTTGCGTTCCTCGGGGGCGAGCCCGAGTCCGGCACGGACCGCGGCCCGTACGCTGCCCGGTTTCAGGGGGCGCCCGTCGACGAGGACCCGGCCGGTGTCGGGCTTGCGGGCGCCGTAGATCGTCTCCAGGATCTCGGAGCGTCCCGAGCCGACGAGTCCGGCGAGCCCGACGATCTCCCCGGGCCGCACCTGGAGGTCGAGCGGGGCGAACTCGCCCTGGCGGGACAGCCCTTCGACGGTGAGCACCGGTTCGCCCGACGGGGCGGCGGTGGGCCGCTCGGGGAAGACGTACTCGACGTTGCGCCCGGTCATCAGCGCGACGACCTCGCGGGTCGGCGTCGACTTCGCGGGCAGCCCGCCTGCGACGGCGCGGCCGTCCTTCAGCACGGTCACCCGGTCGCCGATGCGGCGGATCTCCTCCAGGCGGTGCGAGATGTAGACGACGGCGACTCCGTCGGCGGTGAGGTCGCCGACGATGCGGAAGAGGTTGTCGACCTCGTCCGGGTCGAGGGCGGCGGACGGCTCGTCCATCACGATGAGCCGTACGTCGTGGGAGAGCGCCCGCGCCATGGACACGATCTGCTGCTGTGCCGCGGAGAGTTCGCCGACCAGCCGGGCCGGGTCGATCTCGGGGTGTCCGAGCCGCTTGAGCAGGTGGGCCGTCGACGCCTTGGCCGTTCCCGACCGGACGATGAAACCGGCGGTGGTCGGCTCGTGGCCCAGGTGGACGTTCTCGGCGACCGACAGGTGTTCCACCAGGTCGAGTTCCTGGTAGATGGTGGCGATGCCGAGGCGCATGGCGGCGATCGGGGAACGCAGCGTGACGTCCTCGCCGCGCCAGCGGATGGTGCCGGTGTCGGGCTGGTGGACACCGGCCAGCACCTTGATCAGGGTGGACTTCCCGGCGCCGTTCTGGCCGAGCAGGCAGTGCACCTCTCCGGCCTGGACGTCGAGGTCGACGCCGTCCAGGGCCCGGACTCCGGGGAACGACTTGGTGATGCCGGACATGCTGAGCAGCGGTGGTTGTGGTGCCATGCGGATTCCCCTCGGCGGGCGTACGGGCCGGTGTCAGGGCGGTCCCCTTGCGGGGCAGGCGTTTTCGGGCAGGGCGGGGTAGGGCGGTGGCGTGCCTGTACGGGTGGGCTGTTCCGTGCGGTGGGAGCGGGTG
This sequence comes from Streptomyces sp. NPDC018964, assembly GCF_044390325.1. Lineage (NCBI taxonomy): Bacteria > Bacillati > Actinomycetota > Actinomycetes > Kitasatosporales > Streptomycetaceae > Streptomyces > Streptomyces sp. NPDC018964. The sequence continues at coordinate 126,243 of NZ_JBIRYZ010000018.1, read as the reverse complement.
CCGTGACGCGGATGCGGTGGTGCCTCAAGCGGGTGCGACGAAGGAGCGGGGAAGGCTGCTTGCGAAGGCTGCTTACGCGGGTGAGAACAGGTGGTCGCTGATGAGCCGGGCCGCGCCGATGACTCCGGCGGTGGGTCCCAGCTCCCCCAGCACGATGGGCAGGTTGCCCGTGGCCAGGGGCAGCGAGCCGCGGTAGACCTGGGTGCGGATCGCGGCGAGCAGGGTGTGGCCGAGGCCGGTCACCCCGCCGCCGATCACCACCAGGCCGGGGTTGAAGAAGCTGACCAGGCCGGCGATGACCTGGCCGGTGCGGTTGCCGCCCTCGCGGATCAGATCGAGGGCGGTGGCGTCACCGGCCGCGGCCGCGGCGGCGACGTCGACGGCGCTGAGCGTGCCGTTCGCCTCCAGCCGGCCGGCGAGTTCGGCGGAGAGCCGCTGTTCGGCGGCCTCCATGGCGTCCCGGGCGAGGGCCGCGCCGGAGAAGTGCGCCTCCAGGCAGCCCCGGTTGCCGCAGGCGCACGGGCGGCCGTCGGGCACGGCCTGGATGTGCCCGATGTCGCCCGCGCTGCCCGTCGTACCGCGGTAGACCTCACCGCCGACGACGATGCCGCAGCCGATGCCGGTACCGATCTTGACGCAGAGGAAGTCGGCGACGGTGCGGGCGACGCCCGCGTGCTGCTCCCCCATCGCCATCAGGTTCACGTCGTTGTCGACCATGACCGGGCAGCCGAGGTCCTGGCTGAGCGCCTCCCGCACGGGGAAGCCGTCCCAGCCCGGCATGATCGGTGGAGCCACCGGGATGCCCTCGGGGAAGCGGACCGGGCCCGGGACGCCGATGCCGGCGCCGTCGAACCCCTCCGCGAGCCCCGAGGCCCTCAACTTCGCTGCCATGGCGAGTACTTGCTCGAAGACCGCGACCGGTCCCTCGCGTACGTCCATGGGCTGGTTGATGTGCCCGAGGATCTCCAGCTCGGCGTTGGTGACGGCGACGTCGACCGAGGTCGCGCCGATGTCGACGCCGAGGAACCGCAGGTGCGGGTTGAGCCGGATGTTGTGGGAGCGCCGGCCGCCGCGCGAGGCGGCGAGTCCGTCGGCCACGACGAGGTCCGTCTCCAGCAGCCGGTCCACCTCCACGGCCAGTTTCGACCGGGAGAGGTCGACCTGGTCGCCCAGTTGGGCACGGGAGTTGGGTCCGCCGTCGCGCAGCAACCTGAGCAGTCGTGCCTGGTGGGCGTTGGCGGGTCGCGCTGTCATACGTCTCACGAACCCCTCCCCGCCTCGATCGGCATGTGCGCGCCGGATTCCGGCCACGTGTGTGGCGTGCTTTCGGATGGGAAAGTAGCAGCGCCTGCCGGAGGTGGGAAGAAGTCGCGCAGGAATTGCCCCCCACTTTTTCCACTCACAGGACAAAGAAGTCCGCGAGGGTGCGTGGAGAACCACCGCAAGGTGATCGAAAAGGTGCGCTCAGGACTCCGTGCGGGCGTGGTACGAGCGCCGGGTGTGCTCGGTGTGTTCGCGCATGAGCCGGGTGGCCAGTTGTTCGTCGTGGGCGGCGACGGCGGCGATCAGCTCGCGGTGCTCGACCCAGGACTGTTCGCCGCGCTGCCGGGCGACGGGTGTGTAGTACCAGCGCACGCGCCGGTCGACCTGGGCGGCGAGTTCGGCGAGCACGGCGTTGCCGGCCAGCTCCATGATCTTGGCGTGGAAGCGGGCGTTGAGGGCGACGGCGGCGTCCACGTCGTCGGCGGCGACGGCCTCGAGTCCTTCGGCCAGGATCTCCTCCAGGGCCTCCACCCCCGCGCCGTCGGCGTTGCCCGCGGCCAGCCGGGCCGCTTCCGCCTCCAGCAGCGTACGGACGGTGAGGAGCTGGTCGGCCTCCTCCTCCGTCGGCTCGTGCACGAACGCGCCCTGCGCGGGCCGCAGATCGACCCAGCCCTCGGTGTTGAGCCGTTGCAGCGCCTCGCGCACCGGCTGGCGGGAGACGCCGAGGTGGCCGGCGAGTTCGCTCTCGACGAGATGCTGGCCGGGCTGGAGGGCACGGGTGGTGATGAGTTCGAGCAGCGCCTCGTAGACCCGGTCGCGCAGCGGTCCGGGCCGTTCGAGCCTGGGCACCGCCCCTCGGGGCAGTCCGGTCGACAACATCGCGGTCCCCCTCCTCGGCCGCGCCGCACACCACCGCGAACGCCGGTGCACCGCAACGCCGGTAGTGATTGTCTTTCGTCTACAGTCTACGGCGCACGGGTGCCAGGGGGCGGGGAACGGGCCTCGTCACATCCGCGGCGGGCTCAGGGGCAGCGCACGACCTGTCCCGCGTACGACAGGTTCCCGCCGAAGCCGAAGAGCAGGACCGGGTCGCCGGTCGTCACCGCGCCCTGTTCGACGAGCTTGGAGAAGGCGAGCGGGACGCTGGCGGCCGAGGTGTTGCCGGAGTCGGTGACGTCGCGGGCGACGACGGCGTTGACGGCGCCGAGCCGGCGGGCGAGGGGTTCGATGATCCGCAGGTTGGCCTGGTGCAGCACCACTGCGGCGAGGTCCTCGGGGGCCAGCTCCGCCTTCTCGCAGGCCTGGCGGGCGACGACCGGCAGCTGGGTGGCCGCCCAGCGGTAGACGCTCTGCCCCTCCTGCGCGAACCTCGGCGGCGTCCCCTCGATCCGCACCGCGTGGCCCATCTCGGGCACCGAGCCCCACAGCACCGGACCGATCCCCGCCTCCGCGTCCGGGGCGCAGGCCTCCACCACGACGGCCCCCGCCCCGTCGCCGACCAGCACGCAGGTGGTGCGGTCGGTCCAGTCGGCCACGTCGGACATCTTGTCGGCGCCGATGACCAGCACCCGGCTCGCGCCGCCGGCCCGTACGGCGTGGTCGGCGGTGGCGAGGGCGTGGGTGAATCCGGCACAGACCACGTTGATGTCCATGACGGCGGGTCCGGGCATGCCGAGGCGGGCCGCGACGCGGGCGGCCATGTTGGGCGAGCGGTCGATGGCGGTGGACGTGGCGACCAGCACGAGGTCGATCTCGGCGGGCGTCCGGCCGGCCGCCGCCAGTGCCTTGGCGGCGGCGTGCGCGGCCAGCTCGTCGACCGGCTCGTCGGGCCCGGCGATGTGGCGGGTGCGGATGCCCACCCGGCTCGTGATCCACTCGTCGCTGGTGTCGACCATGCCCGCCAGGTCCTCGTTGGTGAGGACCCGGGCGGGCTGGTAGTGGCCGACGGCGGCAATACGCGAGCCGATCATGAGTGGATCCCCTCGGTGGTCGGGTGCGGGGTTCACCAGTCTGATCAATGACTCACCGGTACGGAGGCAGGTGAAGCGACAGGAAACGGGCGCCGGGCTTGTCGGCTTCCGTCAGCATCCGGAGAGGGGTGTCACGGCTCCGCGGTCAGCCGGTGAACAGTTGTGCCGCCTTGCGCACGAGCTCGTACAGTCCGTAGGCGAGCGGCACGCCCACCCACAGCCAGGAGAAGGCGATCAGTCCGCGGCGGTCGGGGCTAGGCGGACTCTGGCTGCTGTCGCCGGTCATCGGCGGCCTCCTTCGGTGTCCCGGGAGCGGGAGCGGGAGCGGGGACGTGGTGGCGGGGGTGGACGGGCCGGACCAGTTCGTTGGCGACGAAGCCGACGGCGAGCAGCCCGATCATGATGACCAGTGACAGCCCGTACAGGGACGGGCCGTGCCGGCCCGCCTCCTCCTGGCGGTCGGCGACCCAGTTGACGATCAGTGGTCCGAGCACCCCGGCCGTGGACCAGGCGGTGAGCAGCCGGCCGTGGATGGCCCCGACCTCGTAGGTGCCGAAGAGGTCCTTCAGATACGCCGGGACCGTGGCGAAGCCGCCGCCGTAGAAGGAGAGGATCACCAGGGCGCACAGCACGAACAGCGGCTTGGAGGAGTCGCCCAGCAGCCAGATGAGCGCGTACATCAGCGCGCCGACGCCGAGGTAGACCCGGTAGACGTTCTTGCGGCCGATGAGGTCGGAGGTGGTGGACCAGCCGATGCGGCCCGCCATGTTGGCCGCCGACAGCAGGGCGACGAACCCGGCGGCAGCGGTCGCCGACACCGGTGCGGAGGTGTCCGCGAAGAAGTCGGTGATCATCGGGGCGGCCTTCTCCAGGATGCCGATGCCCGCGGTGACGTTCAGGCACAGCACGAGCCACAGCAGCCAGAACTGCGGGGTGCGCACCGCCGAGCGGGCCGAGACCTGCGGCCCGGTGAGCGCGGAGGGCGCTCCGGCCACCGGACGCGCGGTGCGCGGCACCCGTACCAGCACCACGCCGAGCAGCATGAACACGGCGTACGTCAGCCCGTGCACGAGGAAGGCGTACGCGATGCCGGTGTTGTCGGCGCCGAAGGAGTCGAGCATCTGCGCCGACCAGGGCGAGGCGATCAGCGCGCCGCCGCCGAAGCCCATGATGGCGATGCCGGTGGCCATGCCGGGCCGGTCGGGGAACCACTTGATGAGCGTCGAGACGGGTGAGATGTAGCCGATGCCCAGGCCGATGCCACCGACGAAGCCGTAGCCGAACACGATCAGCCAGTACTGCTCGGTGGCCGCGCCCAGGGCGGAGAGCAGGAAGCCGGAGGAGAAGCAGATCAGGGCGACGGTCATCGCCCAGCGCGGGCCCCGGCGTTCGACGAGGGTGCCGCCGAACGCGGCGGACAGGCCGAGCATGACGATGCCGAGCTGGAAGGGCAGTGCGCTCTGGGTGCCGCTGAGGTCGAGCGCGGACTCCAGCGGCGGCTTGAACACGCTCCACGCGTAGGCCTGGCCGATGGAGAGGTGGACGGAGAGCGCGGCGGGCGGCACGAGCCAGCGGCTCCAGCCCGGCGGTGCGACGGGGGGACTCATGAGTCCCCCACCGTAGGGACGAAGGGGACCGTTGAGAAGACGGTTGAGCGGACAACCACTGGTACTGCACAAAGCCTTGCTGGCACCACCTCCATACTGTAGACAATATTTCGTCGACAGAGATTCGGCGGTTCCCGTGGTCCTCGTGTCCCTCGACCGGACGGAGCTACCCTCGCCATGGAAGTCGCAGTCCTCGGCGCCGGGGCGATCGGCGCCTGCGTCGGTGCCGCGCTCCACCACGCGGGCGCCGACGCGCGCCTCCTCGCCCGTGGACCGCACCCGGCGGCCATGAGGCGGTACGGAGTACAAGTGCGCGGCCCGCGCGGCGACTTCACCGCGCACTCCCGCGCCACCGACGCCCCGGCCGGAGTCGGCCCGGCCGACCACGTGTTCCCGGGTCTCGAGGCGAACTCGTACGCGGCGTACGGGCCGCTGACGCACGACACCACGACCGTCGTGGCCGCCCGGAACGGCATCCCCCGGTGGTACGTCCACCGGTACGGCGGACCGTACGACGGCCGCCGCCCGGAGAGCGTGGACCCGGGCGGCGCGGTCAGTGCGGTGCCCGCGCCCGAACGGGCCGTCGGCCGCACCGTCCACGACGTCCCGCTCGCGGCCGTCGTCGAGCCGGCGGAGACCACCGGTGCCCCGGTGCCCACCCCGCGCACCGTGCACGCCCTGTCGGACCTGCCCGCGCCGAGGAGCGCCGCATGAGCGAACGCGACCGAGCCCGAAACGACCGGAAGCGACGCGACCGGAGCCCGAAGACCTGCACCCGCCTCACCCACCCCCTCGTCCGGGACTCGCGCGACGCCCCCTTCCCCGGGTCGCCGGGTGGTTCGAGGAGTACGAGGCGGAACCGGACCGCTTCGGCCCGGACGCGGCCCGCCTCGACGAGGGACCCAGGATCGACAACGACCTCTACGTCCGCGACTACGACAAGTGCGTCCTCTGCTACAAGTGCGTGGACGCCTGCGGCGACCAGTGGCAGAACACCTTCGCGATCTCGGTCGCGGGCCGCGGTTTCGACGCCCGGATCGCCGTCGAGCACGACGCCCCGCTGGCCGACTCGGCGTGCGTGTACTGCGGCAACTGCATCGAGGTCTGCCCCACCGGGGCCCTGTCGTTCAAGTCGGAGTTCGACATGCGGGCGGCGGGTACATGGGACGAGTCGCGGCAGTCGAGGACGACGACCGTGTGCGCGTACTGCGGTGTGGGCTGCAACCTCACCCTCCATGTGCAGGACAATGAGATCGTGAAGGTCACGTCGCCGCACGACAATCCGGTGACCCACGGCAACCTGTGCATCAAGGGCCGTTTCGGCTTTTCGCACGTACAGAACCGGGACTGAGCGGAACTGGTGGGAACATGGGACGAGTCACGGAACGACGCAAGGTGCTCCGCATCCGGGACGGGGCGGTGTCGAGCCGTCCGGACACACTCGTCGCCGAGGAACCCCTGGAGATCCGCCTCAACGGCAAGCCCCTCGCCATCACCATGCGCACGCCCGGCGACGACTTCGCGCTCGCCGCGGGCTTCCTGGTGAGCGAGGGGGTGCTCGCCACCGCCCCGGACCTGCGGAACATCGTCTACTGCGCCGGGGCGACGGCCGATGGTTCGAACACCTACAACGTGGTGGACGTGAAGACCGCCCCCGGCGTGGTGATCCCGGACATCACACTCGAACGCAACGTCTACACCACCTCCTCCTGCGGCCTGTGCGGCAAGGCCAGCCTCGACGCCGTACGCACGACGGCCCGCCACCCCATCGCCGACACTCCCCCGCTGCGCGTCGGGCCGGAGCTGCTGGCGAGCCTCCCGGACCGGCTGCGCGCGTCCCAGCGGGTCTTCGACCGCACGGGCGGCCTGCACGCGGCGGCCCTGTTCGACGAGGACGGCGAACTGCTCGACGTACGGGAGGACGTGGGCCGGCACAACGCGGTCGACAAGCTGGTCGGCCGTGCCCTGCAGAGCGGGAACCTGCCGCTGTCCCGGACGATCCTGCTGGTCTCCGGCCGGGCCTCGTTCGAGCTGGCGCAGAAGGCGGTCATGGCCGGTGTTCCGATGCTGGCGGCGGTCTCCGCGCCGTCCTCACTGGCCGTGGACCTGGCGGCGGAGACGGGCCTGACCCTGGTGGGCTTCCTGCGGGGCGGTTCCATGAACGTGTACGCGGGTGAGGAGCGCATCGCCCTGCGGGCCGCGGCCGCCCGGGGCTGACCGGTTCCCCTCGCTGCACGGCGGCGGGACCCCTGCCGGCGGGGAGCGCCCCCTGCGCCGTGGGGCCCCGCCGCGATCCCGTGCCGCACCATGCCGCGCCCCCACGTCTCCCGTCCGGACCCCTGATCCGTTGCCATCGGAAAACGATGATCAGTAGGTTCGGACCGTCGGACGTCGAACGGCACGCTGTCGCGGTGTGCCAGGGGGCAGGGGGTCTCGCGGGTGCGTACGCGATGGTGGAACCCGGGTCGTGCGACCCGGTCCTCCGGTACGGGGGCGGACGGGTCCGGCGGTCCCTCCCGGCGGGCGGCGGTGCGCGCCGCCGCGGGCCTGCTCGCCGTCGTGTGCGTGGTGACCGGGTGCGATGTCGTCGGAGGTTCGGGCTCGGGCCCCTTCGCGTCCTCCGAGGGCGGCGAGGCGCCCCGCCGGAACGAACGCAAGGCGACGAACCCGCCACCGGGGCTGCCCGCGGCCTTCACCACCGGCCAGCGGCTCGCCTGGTCGGCCTGCCCGGCACCGTCCGGGGCGCAGGGGGACGGTGACGCCCCGGGCGACGGCTGGGAGTGCGCCACGATGAAGGCGCCGCTGGACTACGAGCGGCCCGGCCGCGACACGATCGACGTCGCCATGATCCGCAAGAGGGCCACCGGACCGGAACGGAAGCGGATCGGATCGCTCCTCTTCAACTTCGGTGGCCCCGGCCAGTCCGGCGTCGTGCGGCTCCCCGAGTTCGCGAGCGACTACGCCGCGCTGGGCGAGCAGTACGACCTGGTCGGTTTCGATCCGCGCGGCGTCGGCGGGACGGCCCCCGTGATCTGCGGGGAGAAGGAGTACGAGAGCGCCGCCGCCTGCGGGAAGCACTCCGGTGAGCTGCTGCCGTACGTCGGCACCTCCCACACCGCGCGCGACATGGACCTGATGCGCTACCTCCTCGGCGACGAGGAGCTGCACTACTTCGGCGTCTCCTACGGCACCAGGCTGGGCGGCGTCTACGCCCACCTGTTCCCGGGGAACGTGGGCCGGCTCGTGCTCGAAGCCCCGGTCGACCCGACGCTGGACCGCGCGCGGGGCCAGATCAGCCAGGTCAAGGCCGTCCAGCTCGCCTTCGACCGCTTCGCCGGACACTGTGCGAAGGCCTACGACGACTGCCCCACCGGCAGCGGCCCGGAGCAGGCCCGGCAACGCGTCACCGAGCTGCTGGACGAGCTCGCGAGGAAACCCGCGCCCACCGACGGCGGCGAGGAACTCGACGACGGTCTCGCCGCCCACGCCATCGCGAACCACCTGGACAGCGGCGAGGAAGGCTGGGAACCGCTGGCGAAGGCGCTCCGCGAGGTCATGGAGCGGGGCACCGGCGACGCGTTGCTGGAGGAGGCGTACGACCACGGCCCGGACACCCAGGCACGCGGCGCCCGGGCGGGCGCCGGAGTCCGCGGCGGGGCCTCGGGCGGCAACGGCACGTCCGCCTTCGTGGCGATCACCTGCGCCGACTCCGACCTGCGCCCCGGCTTCGGCGAAGCCGAGGCGATGGCGAAGCGGATCGAGGCGGCCTCCCCCGTCTTCGGCGAGACCTGGGCCGTCGGCGTCCACCTCTGCTACGACTGGCCGTTCGACGGCGAGAGCGCCACCCCCGACGTCGGCGCGGACGGTGCCGCCCCGATCCTCGTCGTCGCCAACACCGGCGACCCGACGACGCCGTACGAGGGCGCCGAGCGGATGGCGGCCGAGCTGGGCGAGGGGGTCGGTGTGCTGCTGACGGTGCGGGACGAGGGCCATGGGTCGTACCCCTTCAACCGCTGCGCGACCGAGGCCGTCGACAGGTACCTCCTCCACGGCACGATCCCCCGGGCCGGCACGACGTGCCCGTGACACCGGTCCTCACCGGCCGGGGGCCACCGGCGCGGCCGCGACGCTCAGCCGGAACGCGTCCTCGTACCGGCCTCGGTCCGTGGCCGTCCGGCCGGGTCCGGGACGGTGGCCTCCGCCACCGGGTCGCGGGAACGGCGCCCGGCGATCACCGCGCACACCATCAGCTGCATCTGGTGGAACAGCATCAGCGGCAGCACGGCCAGCGAGGCCTCGGCCCCGAACAGGACGCTCGCCATGGGCAGCCCGGCGGCCAGCGACTTCTTCGACCCGGCGAACTGGATCACGATCCGGTCCTCCCGGCCGAACCGCAGCGCCTTGGCGCCGTACCAGGTCAGCAGCAGCATCACGGCGAGCAGCACGGCCTCGACGGCGAGCAGCCCGCCGAGCCGGGCGGGGCTCACCTGGTGCCAGACGCCCCGCACCACGCCCTCGCTGAACGCGGTGTAGACGACTAGCAGGATCGAGCCCCGGTCGACCAGCCCCAGCACCCTCCGGTGCCGGGAGACGAATCCGCCGATCCAGCGGCGCAGCAGCTGCCCGGCGACGAACGGCACCAGCAGCTGGAGCACGATCTCCACCACCGACCCGGCGGAGAACCCGCCCCCGGCGCCGCCCAGCAGCGTCGCCGCGAGCAGCGGGGTGACGACGATGCCGGCCAGCGAGGAGAAGGAGCCGGCGCAGATCGCGGCGGGCACGTTGCCGCGGGCGATCGAGGTGAACGCGATCGACGACTGGACGGTGGACGGGACCAGGGTGAGGAAGAGCAGGCCCTGGTGGAGCGGGTCGGTCAGGAGCACCGGGACGAGTCCGCGGGCGGCCAGGCCCAGCACCGGGAAGACGACGAAGGTGCAGGCCAGCACGGTGACGTGGAGCCGCCAGTGCTTCAGCCCGTCCAGGGCCTCGCGGGTGGAGAGCCGGGCGCCGTAGAGGAAGAACAGGAAGGCGATCGCGGCGGTGGAGGCGCCGGAGGCGAGGTCCGCGCCGGTCCCCCGGGCGGGGAACAGCGTGGCGAGGCCCACCGTTCCGAGCAGCAGCAGGATGTACGGGTCGATCGGCGGCCGACTCGGTCGACGCAGGCGTTTCACGGTGCTCCACTTGCTCAGGTGCTCGGGTGCTCGGGGGTTCACGGGCGGTCCCTCCCCATCCTGCTCCCTCCCTCCGTGATCGGGAATCCGGTGTGCCGCTCTCCCTGTCATCACGTTCCGGCCGGCGCGCACGCCGGGACCCGTGGGGCCGTGGGGCGCCCCAAGGGGCGGTCATGGGGCCGTACAGATTCGGTGGAGATTGCTCCACCGAAACTTACTCATCGGTCAGTCTTCTGTCCGACCCTTCCCCATGTGAGCGCATTTTCCTCCCCTGACCAGCGCGGACGGGAGCTCCGCCCGGTTTCCGCTCCCCTCCCGTCCGCCGTCCGCGTGGGGTAGCTTTCACGGCGCCGTGCGGGACGAGGGCGTCGCCGCACCATTCCGGCGCCGAGGAGCGGGGGGCGGCAGTGCGCGAGTTCACCAGCCCCCCGTCGGCCCTGGAACCTCCGGTGGGCGGTCTGGCCGACGTGGTCTTCCGGTACGCCGAGGAGGACCCGTCGCGCATCGCGCTCGGCCGCAAGGACGCCGCCGGCCGGTGGCGGGACGTGAGCAGCGCGGAGTTCCGCGACGAGGTGCTCGCCCTCGCGAAGGGCCTCCTCGCGAGCGGCGTCCGGTTCGGCGACCGGGTCGCGATCATGTCCCGTACCCGGTACGAGTGGACGCTCTTCGACTTCGCGCTGTGGACGATCGGCGCGCAGGTCGTGCCCGTCTATCCCACGTCCTCCGCCGAACAGTGCCTGTGGATGCTGCACGACGCGGAGGTGACGGCCGCGGTCGTGGAGCACGAGGACCACGCGATGACGATCGCCACCGTCATCGACCGGCTGCCGCGGATGCGCCGGCTGTGGCAACTCGACGCGGGCGCGGTGCAGGAGCTGTACGACGCGGGCGCGCACCTCGACGACGAGGTGGTGCACCGGCACCGGCGGGCGGTCACCCCCGACTCGGCCGCGACGGTCATCTACACCTCGGGCACCACCGGCCGCCCCAAGGGCTGTGTGCTCTCGCACGGCGGCTTCATGTACGAGACGGACACCGTCATCGCGCGCTGGGAGCCGGTGTTCCACTCCCGCCGGGGCGACGAGGCGGCGACGCTGCTGTTCCTGCCGCTCGCGCACGTCTTCGGGCGGATGGTGGAGGTCGCGGCGATCCGCGGGAAGGTGAGGTTCGGCCATCAGCCGCAGCTGAACGCGGCGGCGCTGATGCCCGATCTGGCCGCGTTCCGGCCGACGTTCTTCCTCGCCGTCCCCTACATCTTCGAGAAGGTGTTCAACGCGGCGCGGCGCAAGGCGGAACGGGAGGGCCGCTCGGGGCCGTTCGAGAAGGCCGTCGACGTGGCCGTCGCGTACGCGGACGCGATGGAGGCGAAGGCCTGGGGCACCGGACCGGGACCGTCCGCGGCGCTGCGGATGCGGCACCAGCTCTTCGACAAGCTCGTCTACGCCAGGATCCGGGCGGCGATGGGCGGCAGGATCCGGCACGCCATGTCGGGCGGTTCGGCGATGGACCGCCGGCTCGGACTGTTCTTCGCGGGCGCGGGCGTGCACGTCTACGAGGGGTACGGGCTCACGGAGTCGACGGCGGCGGCCACCGCCAACCCGCCCGAACGCACCCGGTACGGGACGGTCGGGCAGCCCATCCCCGGGGTCACCGTGCGCATCGCGGACGACGGCGAGATCCGGCTGCGCGGCGACAACGTCTTCGACGGCTACCTCAACGACCCCGAGGCCACCGCCGGAGTCCTGCAGGACGGCTGGCTGGCCACCGGTGACCTCGGCTCCCTCGACGAGGACGGCTACCTCACCATCACCGGCCGCAAGAAGGAGATCCTGGTGACCTCCGGCGGCAAGAGCGTCTCGCCGGGGGTGCTGGAGGAGCGGGTGCGGGACCATCCGCTGGTCGGCCAGTGCGTCGTCGTCGGCAACGACCGCCCGTACGTCGCCGCACTGGTCACCCTGGACCAGGAGGCCGTCGAGCACTGGCTGGCGATGCGCGGCAGACCGCGGCTGCCACCGGCCGACCTGGTGCGCGACCCGGACCTGGAGGCGGAGGTGCGGCGGGCCGTGGTCACGGCGAACACCCTGGTCTCGCAGGCCGAGTCGATCCGCACGTTCCGGATCCTGGCGCAGCCGTTCACCGAGGAGGACGGGCTGCTCACGCCGTCGCTGAAGCTGAAGCGGAGGGCGATCGAGGAGGCGTACGCCGCCGAGGTCGAGGCGCTCTACCGGACATGAATTTCCCGGTCAGGAATGCACCGGGAGTCGTGATCGTCGACGATGGGGGTAACACCTGTAAGTAACCGACCACAACCGAAGGATCGAGAGCTCGTGAGCAAGGTCCCCCCGATCATCCTGAACAACGGCGTCGAGATGCCCCAGCTGGGTTTCGGCGTCTGGCAGGTGCCCGACGCGGAGGCCGAGACGGCCGTGACGACGGCGCTGGAGGCCGGCTACCGCAGCATCGACACCGCGGCGATCTACGGCAACGAGGAGGGCACCGGACGGGCCCTCGCGAAGTCGGACGTCCCGCGCGAGGACCTCTTCGTCACCACCAAGCTCTGGAACAGCGACCAGGGGTACGACTCCACCCTGCGCGCGTTCGACACGTCCCTGTCGAAGCTCGGCCTGGAGTACGTGGACCTCTACCTGATCCACTGGCCGACGCCCGCCCGGGACCGGTACGTCGACACGTACAAGGCGTTCGAGAAGCTGCTCGACGACGGCCGGGTCCGCGCCATCGGCGTGTCCAACTTCCTGCCGGAGCACCTGGACCGGCTGATCGCCGAGACGTCCGTCGTCCCGGCGGTCAACCAGATCGAGCTGCACCCGCACCTGCAGCAGAACGCCGCGCGTGAGTACCACGCGGAGCAGGGCATCGCGACCGAGGCGTGGTCGCCGCTCGGTTCCGGCAAGGGGATCCTGGAGATCCCGGCGATCGTGGCGATCGCGCGGAAGCACGGCCGTACGCCGGCGCAGGTGGTGCTGCGCTGGCACCTGCAGCTGGGCAACGTCGTGATCCCGAAGTCGGTGACGCCGTCCCGGATCGCGGAGAACATCGATGTGTTCGGGTTCAGCCTGGACGCGGAGGACCTCGCCGCGATCAGCGCGCTGAACGAGGACCGGCGGATCGGTTCGGACCCGGCGGAGGTCAACAGCTGACACCTGTCGGGGCGGGGGTGGGTCGCGCGGCCCGGCACTGACGAGGTGCCTCCCCCGGCGGGGGGTGCCCCCACCCCGCCCGTCCCCCTGCGGCACGACTGCCCGCGGAGACCGTCACACGGGCCGTACCGCCGCGTGGACCGTGTGGGCCGCCAGGACGAACACGTCCGGGCGGTGGTGGACGCTCGCCTCGTCGTCGGGGTCGAGGAGGCGGTCGAGGGTGGCGCGGTCGTCGGCGTCCAGGTCCTCGCCGATGACCTCGCGCGTGCGGGTGAGGGCGGCGACCACATGGGCGCGGGAGCGGTCCGTGACCGGGGCGGGGAGGTCGAGGAGGAAGGTGCGCGAGCGGGCGTGGTGCAGGCCGGCCGAGGTCAGCAGGGCCGGCCAGTCCTCGACGACGGCCACCGAGCCCGGCAGCTCGGCGCGCATCCGGCCGAACCGCTCCTCCTCCACCACGTTGATGCGTGCCTGGAGGCCGGGCCGGCCGAACCCGATGTCACGGGGCAGGAACCGGACGGGCAGACCGCCCTCCATCACGGCCAGCGTGCCGCCGGGCGCCAGCCGCTCCGCGCAGGCGGCCAGCGCGGCGGCCTGGTCCCCGAGGTGGTGCACGCTGCGGCTGGCCCACAGCAGGTCGGCCGGGTAGTCCAGCTCGCCGAGCACGTCGGGGAGCTCACCGGCGAGGGTGCCGAAACGGTCGCCGGCGCCCAGGCGCCCGGCACGGTCCCTGGCCCGCTCCAGCAGCGGTTCGCTGCCGTCGACGGCCACGACCCGCGCGCCCGGGAAGGTCTCGGCGAACAGACACGAGATGACGCCCGGACCGCTGCCCGCGTCCACGATCAGTCCCGGTTCCGTCACCTCCTTCGCCAGCCAGTTCAGGGCCCGCTCGTAGAGCGGCGTGAACAGCTCCGCCTCGGATTCGAGCAGGGGGGCCATCTCGGCCCAGTCGTGGCCGTGGTCGTGCCCCCCGTGCTTGTGCCCGTGGTCGTGCTGGTGGTCGTGATCGTGATCGTGATCGTGATCGTGCGCCATGGTGCTCAGCCTCTCCGCTCGGATGCCGCCAGGGTGCGACGACGCACCGGCGACGGGCAACCCACGTTGCCGGTCCGGCAAAAAGGGTGCGGCGGACGAGGCGCGGCGGTCCGCCGGGGCAGGACCCGGCAGGTCCTGCCCCGGCGGACCGGTGGTCAGCCCGTCACGACAGTGGCGGGTAGGCGTTCTTCATCAGCTCCTGGAACTGGGCGGAGAACCAGTGCCCGGAGATCGGGGCGTCGCCCAGCGCACCCGACATGTTGTTGTCGTTGCGCGGGTTGCCGGTGTACGTCGGGTCGCACATCCGGTCGAAGCCCTTGCCCTCGTCGTTCTCGATGTGCTCGCTCGCCCCGTCGGACTCACCCGGGGGCTTCATCCACACGTAGGCGTCGATCCCGGGCTCCGGGGAGGCCTGCGGCCGCTCGCCGAGGCCGGCTCCCGCCTGGTTGCACCAGTTGCCGGTGTTGAAGCGGCGGTCGTAGCGGCCGCCGTCGACGTAGGTGTCCACGCTGGTCGTGGCGCCGGGACCGGTGGGCCGGTTCGCGCCGCCCCAGCCGTTGCGGGAGGTGTCGATCAGCATGCCGATGCCGGAGTCGAAGCCGATCGAGACCAGCTTCTCGCGCAGCGCCTGGGCGTACGACAGCTCGTCGACGTAACGGTTCCAGCTGACCCACTTGGACTCGCGCACCGACTTGCCGGCCACGCTGTCGCTGATGGAGAAGTGGTCCTCCTTCAGCGCGCTGTAGTTGGCCGTGTTGGCGATGAAGCCGTGCACGTCGGCGACGGTCGCGCCCTCGGCGGTCGCGGCCTGCTTGAACATGTCGGCGGAGGCGCCGAAGTTGTCGTCCCAGCCCAGCCAGCCGTGGTGGCCGGCGTCCACGTAGTTGTAGACGTTGGGCACGTCGCCGAGCTTGTTCAGGGCGTAGCCGACGCCCTTGACGTAGTTGCCGTTGGCCTTCATCACGTCGCAGTTGGGCGTGACGGTGGGCCGCGGGGAGACGTTGGTGACCAGGTTCGGCAGGGAGTCGATCTCGACCGTGGTGACGATCCGCAGGTCGGCGTACTTCTCGTCGGCGAGGATGGCCTTGATCGGGTCGATGTACTGCGTCTTGTACTTGTCGATCTCCGTCGGGCCGAGTTCGCCGTTGGAGGCGAGGGCGGCGCAGTCACGGCCGGGCAGGTTGTAGATGACGAGCTGGACGACGAGCTCGCCGGAGCCCTTCTGCGTGAGCGCCTCGTCGAGGTGGTCGCGCAGGCCCATCTTGCCGTTGGCGCCCTCGATGGCGGCGATGCGGTCCAGCCAGACACCGGTCGGCTGGTTCGCGATGCGGCTGCCGCCCGGCTCGGCGGCCGCCTTCTCGGACCACTCGGGGTTCACGTACACCTTGGCGCCGTCGTAGGGGTTGTTCACCCGGCCGGTCGGGTCCGGCGGCGGGTCGGTGGGGCCGCCGCCGGAGTCGACGTTGCAGGTCACGCCGTCGAGGGTGAAGGTGGCGGGGACGGCGTTGCTGCCGCTGTAGGTGCCCTGGAAGCCGAAGGTGGCCGAACCCCCGGTGGCGAGGGTGCCGTTGTAGGACTCGTTGGCGGCGGTGACGTTCGCGCCGGACTGGCTCACCTTGGCGTTCCAGCCGCTGGTGACCTTCTGGTTGCCGGCGTAGGACCACTTCAGCGACCACGACGACTTGGCGGCGCTGTTGTTGGTGATCGTCACGGACGCGGTGAAGCCGGAGCCCCAGTCGTTCTGCACCTTGTAGTCCACGGTGCAGGGGACGGCGGCAGCCGCGCCGGCGGCGCCTGGGGCGGCGGCGATCGCCGTCCCGGTGGCGCCGGCGACCAACGCCATGGCGGCGAGAAGCGCGGTTCTGGTGCGACTCATCGTGCGGGTTTCCTATCCGTAGGGGGCTGTCCTTCTTGGGCGCGCGCGGACGATCGCACGGCCTGGTGCCTCACGGGTGGGGGTGCCGTTCAGACCTGATGGGGGCAGGCCCGCGGTGCCGGCCGGGGGGTTCCGGGCAGCACGGACGGCACATGGATCCCACGGAACGAGCGACCCCGCGTCAGGTGCTCCACACGTGCACGGGGGTGGCTAAAAGTACTGAACGCGGGGGGTGGCGCATCGAGCGACTCCTTGCAGCTCGGACGCGTCGTGACGGACGCGTCGACTGATGGAACCGCTCCCACTGGTGCACATGAAGCTAGCGCCAAGTGACGGTAAAGAACAGAGGGTGAACCGACTTTCACGCAAGTCGAACCGTCGAATGTTTTCGATTCGCCACAAGGCTTGACCACCCCCCACCCCGTCCCCACTATGGGAGCGCTCCCACTGGTTCAAGGCTTGACATGTACGAGTCGCAGGAGGAACCAGCATCATGCATCCCCCACCCAGGAGACGCGGAGGCTTACGGAGGTCGCTGACAGCCGTCGCCGCCGCTCTCGTGCTTCCGCTGACCATGCTCTCGACCGGCTCGACCCCCGCTCAGGCGGCCGCCGTCCAGTGCAGCGTCGACTACAAGACGAACGACTGGGGTTCCGGTTTCACCGTGGACCTCACCCTCACCAACCGCGGTACGGACGTCATCGACGGCTGGACCCTGACGTACGACTACACGGGCAACCAGAGACTCTCGAACGGCTGGAACGGCAGCTGGTCGCAGTCCGGCAGGACCATCACCGTGAAGGACGCCGGGTACAACGCCCGGATCGCCGCCGGCGCCGCCGTCACGACCGGCGGCCAGTTCACCTACAGCGGCAGCAACGCCGCTCCCACGTCGTTCGCCATCAACGGCACCCCCTGTGTCGGGGCCCACCAGCCGCCGGTCACCGTGCTGACCAGCCCCGAGGCCGGTGCCGTCTACACGCAGGGCGAGACGGTCCCGCTCGCCGCCACCGCGGCGGCGGCCGACCGGGCCACCGTCACCAAGGTGGAGTTCTACGACGACACCACGCTGCTGGGCACGGACACCAGCTCGCCCTTCACGCTCTCCGCCTCTGGTTTGACCGTGGGCAGTCATTCGCTGGTGGCGAAGGCGTACGACAGCATGGGCGCCTCCGCCTCCTCGACGCCGGTCGGCATCACGGTCGCCTCGGGTCCCGCCGTGGTGGCCACGCCGTCCCAACTCGGCGTCCAGCAGGGCGAGTCGGGCTCGTACGAGGTGAAGCTGTCCAAGCAGCCGGCCTCGAACGTGACCGTCACGACGGCCCGGGCGAGCGGCAACTCGGGACTGTCGGTCTCCGCCGGCGCCTCGCTCACCTTCACGCCGTCGAACTGGAACACCGCGCAGGAGGTGACGATCACCGCCGACTCCTCGGGCAGCGGCTCGGCGGTCTTCGAGTCCTCGGCACCGGGCCACGCCAAGGCGGCGGTCACGGTGACGCAGCTGGGCGCCGAGAAGACGTACGACGCGCGCTTCCTGGAGCTGTACGGGAAGATCACCGACCCGGCGAACGGCTACTTCTCGCCGGAGGGCATCCCGTACCACTCGGTGGAGACGCTGATCGTCGAGGCACCGGACCACGGCCACGAGACCACCTCGGAGGCGTACAGCTACCTGCTGTGGCTCCAGGCCATGTACGGCAAGGTGACCGGTGACTGGTCGAAGTTCAACGGGGCCTGGGAGATCATGGAGAAGTACATGATCCCGACCCACGCCGACCAGCCCACCAACTCCTTCTACAACGCCTCCAAGCCGGCGACGTACGCGCCCGAGCACGACACCCCGAACGAGTACCCGTCGCAGCTCGACTCCGGCGTCTCGGTCGGCCCCGACCCGATCGCGTCCGAGCTGAAGTCCGCCTACGGCACCGACGACGTCTACGGCATGCACTGGATCCAGGACGTCGACAACGTCTACGGCTACGGCAACTCGCCCGGCAAGTGCGAGGCGGGCCCCTCGGACACCGGACCGTCGTACATCAACACCTTCCAGCGCGGCCCGCAGGAGTCGGTGTGGGAGACCGTCACCCAGCCCACCTGCGACGCCTTCAAGTACGGCGGGAAGAACGGCTACCTGGACCTGTTCACCAAGGACGCCTCGTACGCCAAGCAGTGGAAGTTCACCAACGCCCCGGACGCCGACGCGCGCGCCGTGCAGGCCGCGTACTGGGCGGACCTGTGGGCCAAGGACCAGGGCAAGGGCTCCCAGGTCTCCGCGACCGTCGCCAAGGCCGCGAAGATGGGTGACTACCTGCGCTACGCCATGTACGACAAGTACTTCAAGAAGATCGGCAACTGCACCAGCCCGTCCTGCCCGGCCGGCACCGGCAAGGACGCCTCGCACTACCTGCTCTCCTGGTACTACGCCTGGGGCGGCGCCACCGACACCTCGGCCGGCTGGGCCTGGCGCATCGGCTCCAGCCACGCGCACGGCGGCTACCAGAACCCGCTGGCCGCGTACGCGCTGAGCCAGTACGCGCCGCTGAAGCCGAAGTCGGCGACGGGCGCGGACGACTGGGCCAAGTCGATGCAGCGCCAGCTGGAGTTCTACCGGTGGCTGCAGTCCGACGAGGGCGGCATCGCGGGCGGCGCGACCAACAGCTGGGCGGGCCGGTACACGGCCCCGCCGTCCGGCACGCCGACCTTCTACGGCATGCACTACGACGAGAAGCCGGTCTACCACGACCCGCCGTCCAACCAGTGGTTCGGCTTCCAGGCGTGGTCGATGGAGCGGGTCGCCGAGCTGTACCAGCAGACCGGCAACGCGCTCGCCAAGTCGGTCCTCGACAAGTGGGTCGACTGGGCGCTGTCGGAGACGACGGTCAACCCGGACGGTTCCTTCCGGATCCCGTCGACGCTGCAGTGGTCGGGCAAGCCCGACACCTGGAACGCGTCGTCGCCCGGCGCCAACAGCGGGCTGCACGTCACCGTCGCCGACTACACCAACGACGTCGGTGTGGCCGCGGCGTACGCCAAGACGCTGACGTACTACGCCGACCGCTCCGGTGACACCGAGGCGGCGGCCACCGCGAAGGCGCTCCTCGACGGCATGTGGGAGAACAACCAGGACGCGCTCGGCATCGCCGTCCCGGAGACCCGCGCCGACTACAACCGCTTCGACGACCCGGTCCACGTCCCGAGCGGCTGGACCGGCACCATGCCCAACGGTGACGTGATCAACTCGTCGTCGACGTTCGCGTCGATCCGTTCCTTCTACCAGGACGACCCGGCGTGGTCGAAGATCGAGTCCTATCTGGCGGGCGGCGCCGCGCCCACCTTCACGTACCACCGGTTCTGGGCCCAGGCCGACATCGCCCTGGCCATGGGCTCGTACGCGGAGCTTCTCGAATAGCCCCCGCCGACGCTCCGCGTACCGGCCCCGGCACCTGACGCCGGGGCCACACACGGCCGGGCGGTCCCACGCGCGCACGGTGGGGCCGCCCGGCCCTCGCACGCTCCCCACTCCCCCCTCCCCCCAAGAGGAAGGAACTCCCGTGCGAAGAACCCGTGTCCTCACGGCCGTGCTCGCGCTGGCGGCCGGTCTGCTCGCCGGCGGCCCGCCCGCCCTGGCCGCCGACACCCCACAACCGGCCGGCACGCTCGCCGCCGACACCTACACCTGGAAGAACGCGCGCATCGACGGCGGCGGCTTCGTGCCCGGCATCGTCTTCAACCGCGGTGAGAAGGACCTGGCCTACGCCCGCACCGACATCGGCGGCGCCTACCGCTGGCAGGAGTCCACGAAGACCTGGACCCCGCTGCTCGACTCGGTCGGCTGGGACGACTGGGGGCACACCGGTGTGGTGAGCCTCGCCTCCGACTCCGCCGACCCCGACCGGGTGTACGCGGCGGTCGGCACGTACACCAACGACTGGGACCCGACGAACGGCGCCGTCCTGCGCTCCACGGACCGGGGCGCGAGCTGGAAGAAGGCGGACCTGCCGTTCAAGCTCGGCGGGAACATGCCGGGGCGCGGCATGGGGGAACGGCTGGCGGTCGACCCCCACGACAACGACGTGCTGTACCTGGGCGCGCCCAGCGGCCACGGGCTGTGGCGGTCGACCGACGCGGGCGCCACCTGGTCGGAGGTGACGGCGTTCCCCAACCCCGGGGACTACGCGCAGGATCCGAGCGACACCTCCGGGTACGCGTCCGACAACCAGGGCATCACCTGGGTCACCTTCGACGAGTCGACGGGCGGCGACGGGTCGGCGACGGAGACGATCTACGTCGGGGTCGCCGACAAGGAGAACGCCGTCTACCGGTCGACGGACGCGGGCGCGACCTGGCAGCGGATCGCCGGGCAGCCGACGGGATACCTCGCGCACAAGGGCGTCCTCGACGCCGAGAACGGCTACCTGTACCTGGCGTACAGCGACACCGGCGGCCCGTACGACGGCGGCAAGGGGCGGCTGTACCGGTACGCGACGGCGACCGGCACCTGGACGGACATCAGTCCGGTGGCGGAGGCCGACACCTACTACGGCTTCAGCGGCCTCACCGTGGACCGGCAGAACCCGGGCACGGTGATGGCGACGGCGTACAGCTCCTGGTGGCCGGACACGCAGATCTTCCGCTCGACGGACAGCGGCGGCACCTGGACGCAGGCGTGGAGCTACACCTCGTACCCCAGCCGCGAGAACCGCTACACGATGGACGTCTCGTCCTCCCCCTGGCTGACCTGGGGCGCGAACCCGTCGCCGCCGGAGCAGACGCCGAAGCTGGGCTGGATGACGGAGGCACTGGAGATCGACCCGTTCGACTCCGACCGGATGATGTACGGGACGGGCGCGACGATCTACGGCACGGAGAACCTGGGGAACTGGGACTCCGGGTCGAAGTTCACCATCACCCCGATGGTGCGCGGCCTGGAGGAGACGGCCGTCAACGACCTGATCTCCCCGCCGTCGGGCGCCCCGCTGATCAGCGCGCTCGGTGACGTCGGCGGCTTCCGGCACACGGACCTGACCAAGGTCCCGCCGATGATGTTCACCCAGCCGAACTTCACCTCGACGACCAGCCTCGACTTCGCCGAGTCCGACCCGAACACGGTGGTCCGGGCCGGCAACCTGGACTCCGGGCCGCACATCGCGTTCTCGACCGACAACGGCGCCAACTGGTTCGCGGGCACCGACCCTTCGGGCGTGAGCGGCGGCGGGACGGTCGCGGCGGCGGCCGACGGCAGCCGGTTCGTGTGGAGCCCGCAGGGCGCGGGTGTGCACTACGCGACCGGGTTCGGCACGTCCTGGTCGGCGTCGAGCGGCATCCCGGCGGGGGCGGTCGTGGAATCCGACCGGGTGGACCCGAAGACGTTCTACGGCTTCAAGTCCGGGAAGTTCTACGTCAGTAAGGACGGCGGCGCGACGTTCACGGCCTCGTCCGCGACGGGGCTCCCGGCCGGTGACAGCGTGCGCTTCAAGGCACTCCCGGGTGCGAAGGGCGACGTGTGGCTGGCGGGCGGGGCGAGCGACGGGCCGTACGGCCTGTGGCACTCCACGGACTCGGGTGCGACGTTCACCAAGCTGTCGAACGTCGACGAGGCCGACACCGTGGGCTTCGGCAAGGCGGCGCCGGGCGCCTCGTACCAGACGCTCTTCACCAGCGCGGAGATCGACGGCGTACGCGGCATCTTCCGCTCCACGGACAAGGGCGCGACCTGGACCCGGGTCAACGACGACGCCCACCAGTGGGGCTGGACGGGCGCGGCCATCACCGGTGACCCGCGGGTCTACGGCCGGGTGTACGTGGCGACCAACGGCCGCGGTGTCGTCTACGGCGACACCTCGGACACCGGCACGGACCCGGAGGAACCGGAAGAGCCCGAGGAGCCGGAGGAGCCCGGTCCGTCGGGTGCCTGCGCGGTGACCTACAAGATCACCAACCAGTGGGGCGACGGCTTCCAGGCCGACGTCCAGCTCACCAACACGGGCTCGGCCACCTGGAACGGCTGGTCCCTGACCTGGTCCTTCGCGAACGGCCAGAAGATCTCCCAGCTCTGGAACGGGTCCCCCACCCAGTCCGGTCCGGCGGTGACGGTACGCAACACCGACTGGAACGGCACGGTGGCGGCGGGCTCGTCGGTCGCCTTCGGTTTCACGGCGACCCGCTCCGCGACGAACACGGCGCCGACCGCCTTCGAACTGGGCGGACGGGCCTGCGCGGTGCGCTGACCACGTGGAAAGCCCCCGGCCCGCCCGTACACCGGTACGGGCGGGCCGGGGTCGTGCTCTGCGGGTCCGCTCAGGGGGTGAAGACCGAGGGCCTGGGCGGGGTGGGCATGCCGGCGCCGATGAGGAAGCCGGTGTGCGGAGGCTGGTTGTAGGCGGTGTTCTGCCAGGCCAGGGACGTGCGGTAGAGGGTGTCGTGGAGGAGGGTGGTGATGCGGCGGTCCGTGTCGTGGGGGGTGGAGTAGATGCGCAGGTTCTTGTTGTCACTGGTGCGCCAGACGACCTCCTCGCGCCAGTCGCCCAGGATGTCACCGGACAGGACCGGGGTGGCCTTGGTGCCGTTGTTCGAGGAGACGCCCGAGCCGGTCAGCAGACGGGTGTCGGAGGACGTGCCGTACTTGTCGATGTGGGTGCCGTCGAGGAGTTCGCGGACCGGGTCGCCGTCCCACCAGGACAGGAAGTTGGTGGAGGAGGGCTTGCGGCCCTTGGTGGCGCCGCCCTCGTCTCGGATGCCGCCGTCGGAGGAGGACCACATCTCCGGGCCGGAGTTGCCCGACCAGATGTCCCCCGCGACTCCGCGGCCGTTGTCGCAGCAGGCGGAGAGCTTCCAGCGGACCGTGCCGTTCGCGGGATTGATGTACAGCGCGGCGGGCTGGCTCGTGGACTCGGAGACCTTGTAGTACTCCAGGCCGGACGTCGACGGGTCGAGGTCGCCGAGGTGCTGGGCGTCGCCGTGGCCGGTCTTCGTGGTCCACAGTCCGTTGCCGTTGTCGTCGACGGCCATCGAGCCGTAGACGATCTCGTCCCGGCCGTCGTTGTCGACGTCCCCGACGGAGAGGGCGTGGGAGCCCTGACCGTCGTAGCCCTTGCCGCTGTTGGTGGAGGAGTTGGTGTCGAAGGTCCAGCGGCGGGTGAACTGGCCGCCCCGCCAGTCCCAGGCCGCGATCACCGTGCGCGTGTAGTAGCCGCGCGCCATGATCAGGGAGGGGCGGGCGCCGTCCAGGTAGGCGGTGCCGGCGAGGAAGCGGTCGACGCGGTTTCCGTAGGAGTCGCCCCAGGAGGAGACGGTGCCGCGGGCCGGGACGTAGTCGACGGTGCCCATCGCCTTGCCGGTCTGCCCGTTGAACATGGTCAGGTACTCGGGGCCGGACAGGACGTATCCGCCGGAGTTGCGGTGGTCGGCGGAGGAGCTGCCGATGACCGCGCCGGTGCCGTCCTTGGTGCCGTCGGCGGTCTTCATGGCGACCTCGGCCCTGCCGTCGCCGTCGTAGTCGTACACCTGGAACTGCGTGTAGTGGGCGCCGGAGCGGATGTTGCGGCCCAGGTCGATGCGCCACAGCCGGGTGCCGTCCAGCTTGATGCCGTCGACGATCGTGTTGCCGGTGTAGCCGGACTGGGAGTTGTCCTTGGCGTTGGTGGGCTGCCACTTGAGCACGAGGTCGAGGGCGCCGTCGCCGTCGAGGTCGCCAACGGAGGCGTCGTTGGCCTCGTAGGTGTAGGAGACGCCGTCGGGGGTGGTGCCGCCGGACGGCGGGCTGATCGGCACGTCCTTGTAGCCGGCGCGGAACTGGATCGCGTGCACCGAGTCGCCCTGCTCGGTGCCGTTCACCACCGCGCGGACGGTGTAGTCGGCGTGGGAGGGCGCGCCGGAGTGGAAGAACGTCGTGGTGCCGGTGATCGGGCTGGAGTTGACCTTGGTGCCGGCCCGGTAGACGTTGAAGGCGACGCCGTCCGGGTCGGTGCCGAGCCAGCGCCAGCTGACCAGGTTCCCGCTGCCGGTGTACACGCTGACGACGCCGCGGTCCAGCTTCTCGACCTGCCGTGCGGTGGCGGCCTCGGCGGACGCCTGTGACAGCGCGGTCAGACCGGCGCCGGCCAGCGCCGCCGCGGCGAGTGCCGCGGGCAGGACGAGACGGCGTCCGCGGTGCCTGTGGGGGTGGGTCACGGGACGGACCTCCTGGGAGGACGGATGGGTTCCGCCCCTCAGTCGCCGCCGGGGCGCTCCGGGTTGCCGTCCTCCCGCTTCCGGTACGCCCGGAGGCGGAACACGGGGTCCGGGCGGGGCCGTTCCTGGTCCGGGAGTGCCGCCAGGCGGGCGGCGAACTCCTCGGCGATCGGCTCTCCGGGCGGCAGGGTGACGAACCAGCCGCGCCGCAGGTCCGCGATGGTGCGGCGAGGGCTGCGGCCCTGCCCGTGCCCCCGGAAGCGGGCCTCCCCCGCGGGCAGCAGACCGTGCGCGGCGGCGCAGGCGTCGACGGCGTCGGGGTCGTCGGGGACCGGGCTGCGCGGACGGGCCGCGAGGACCTCGTCGATGTCGCTGCCGACGTTGTGCGAGGCGCCCTTGTGGACGGTGGTGACGTACACCCCGCCGGGCCGCAGCACGCGGGCGCACTCGGCGACGGCCGCCCGTACGTCCCCGGGCCCCGACAACAGGTGCAGCAGCCACACGCTGACCACGGCGTCGAACCGGGCGTCCGCGAAGGGCAGCCGGCGGCTGTCCGCGCGGACCACCGCGCCCGGCAGACGGGTGACGGCCATCCGGGTCATCGCCGGGGAGAGGTCGGCGCCCGTCACCCGCAGACCGGCGCGGGCGGCGGCCAGCCGCCGGGTCACGATGCCGGTGCCGCACGCCACGTCCAGCAGTTCCCGCGCGCCGCCCGGTACGAGGCCCAGCACGGCGTCGGCGGCGGCCGCCGCCCGTGGTTCACCGCCGCGTGAGGCGTCGTACCGTTCCGCTTCCTCGTCGTAGTCCAGCACGCGCCTCAGTGTGCACCGTGTCCGGGGGCCAGGTCCTCCACCCTGCGGGCGAGCTCGAGGTCCTTCTCCGTGACGACGCCACCCGCGCTGTGGGTGTGCACGGACAGGGTCACCGTGTCGTAGCCGAGGGTGAGGTCGGAGTGGTGGTCGAGCTCCTCCTGCACCTGGGCGATGTGGACGACCATCGCGGTCGCCGCGACGTGCGAGCCGAGCCGGTAGGCGCGGGTGATCCGGTCACCCTCGAGCGACCAGCCCGGCAGCTCGGCCAGCCGCTCCTCGATCTCCTTCCGCGACAGCGGTCCGACGGGCATGGGCTGCGCTCCTTCACCGGTCCGGATCTCGCGATCCCGTGATGTCGTGCGGGACTCCCAGGCTGCCACAGAAGACCCCCCGGGACCCTGGCGGGAGCGGGCGCCTCCCCGGTACGGCTGTTCCTCGATTACCGTCCTGCCATGACCACTGTCACGTTCGGTACCGCTTCCCGCACCGGGGGCGTGGGCCCGCTGCTGCGCGCCTGGCGGGAGCAGCGGCGGGTCAGCCAGCTGGAGCTGGCCCTGCGCGCCGACTCCTCCGCCCGGCACATCAGCTTCATCGAGACCGGCCGCTCCCGGCCCAGCGAGGAGATGGTGCTGCGGCTGGCCGAGCACCTGGACGTCCCCGTGCGGGAGCGCAACGCGCTGCTGCTGGCGGCCGGTTACGCGCCGCACTACCCGCACACCCCGCTGGACGACCCCGCGCTGGACGTGGTGCGCGAGGGCGTCGAGCGGCTGATCACCGGCTTCGAGCCGTATCCGGCGCTGGTGGTGGACGCGGTGTACGACGTCGTGGCGGCCAACCGGGGGGTCGTGGCGCTGTTCGACGGCGTCCCGGAGTCCCTGCTGACGCCGCCGCTGAACGCGGTGCGGCTCACCCTGCACCCGCGGGGGCTGGCGCCGCGGATCCGGAACCTGCGGGAGTGGCGCGGGCACCTGCTGGAGCAGATGCGGCGGCAGATCGCCCTGCACCGCTCGGAGCGGCTGCGGGCGCTGTACGACGAGGTGGCGGCGTTCCCGGTGCCGGACACCGCCGGCCACCGGGAGGAACCGGCCGAGCCGGTGGCGTACTTCGCGCTGCCGATGCTGATCGAGCACGGGGGGCGGACGCTGTCGTTCGTGTCGTCGATCTCCACGTTCAACACGCCCATGGACGTGACCGTCGCCGAGCTGGCCGTGGAGACGCTGCTCCCGGCGGACCCGGCGACGGCCAAGTACCTTCAGTCCTGGCTGAGCTGACGCTCCTTCAGCGCCACGTGCTGGAGCAGGGCGAAGCCCGCCACGGTGAGCGCCTGGAGGACCGTCCACACGGCGCCCGCCGTGGTCGGGGTGAGCCACAGCGCGAGGGCGGCGATGCTCACCGCCGTCCAGGCGAGGTTGGCCTCGACGACGATCCGCACGCCGGGCGCCGGCGGGTGCGGCCGGGCGGCCAGCAGGCCCACGCCGGCCGCGTACACCGCGAGGAAGGCGCCGAGCCCGAGCAGCAGGCCCGGACCGGCCCCGAGGAACCGGCCGAGCGGTCCGGAAAGGGCGAGGTAGGCGACGGCGTTGGCACCGGTCACCACGGCGTCGAGGGCCAGGAAGCGGCGCAGCATCCGCTGCGGCTCCACGGTCCGGGCGAGCACGGCGAGCTGGGTCACGGACATGATGAATCACCCTCCGTCGGGATCGGTCGCCGGATCCCGGGCCGGAGTGCGCCGGCCCGGAACCCGGTGCGTCCACGATCCCGCGCGGGCGGAACCGGGTCGATTACCTCCCGGGTCATGCGGCGGGGACCGGAAGGCCGGTGAAACGGGGCGGTCGCCTGCGGCTCGTGAGAGGGCGTGAGAGGGTCGGGAGAACATGACAGACTGGCCCCGCAGGCCGGGGCTCGTCGGGGAGGCGTGGCGTGAGTGAGCGGCGGGCCGCACCCACCGTGGGCCAGGTGGTCCTGGGAAGGCGGCTGCAGGAACTGAGGGAGGCGGCGGGCCTCTCACGGGAGGAGGCAGCCCGCGTCCTGCGGGTGGCGCCCGCGACCGTCCGGCGGATGGAGACCGCCGAGGTCGCGTTGAAGATCCCGTACGTCCAGCTGCTGCTGAGCGCCTACGGGGTGCCCGAGGACGAGTCCGCCGCGTTCGTCGAGCTCGCCGAGGAGGCGAACCGGCCGGGCTGGTGGCAGCGGTACGGCGACGTGCTGCCCGAGTGGTTCAGCATGTACGTGAGCCTGGAGGGCGCCGCCCGCATCATCCGCTCCTACGAGCCGCACTTCGTGCCGGGGCTGCTGCAGACCGAGGGGTACGCGCGCGCCGTGCTGGAGGCCGGGACGGTCGGGAACATCGGGCCCGAGGCGGTCGAGCGGCACGTGGCGCTGCGCATGGAGCGCCAGCGGCTGCTGGAGCGCCCCGACCCGCCGCACCTGTGGGTGCTGATGGAGGAGACGGTGCTGCGGCGTCCGGTGAGCATCGACGGCCGGGTGATGCGCGACCAGCTCGACAAGCTCCTCGAGTACTCCGCGCGGGACCGGATCACGCTGCAGATCGCCGAGTTCGCGGACGGGCCGCACCCGGGGACGTACGCGCCGTTCTCGCTGTTCCGGTTCGCCGAGCCGGAGCTGCCGGACATGGTGTTCACCGAGTACCTGACCGGCGCCCTGTACCTGGACTCCCGCAAGGAGGTGTCGGCGCACCTGGAGGTCCTGGACCACATGACGGCGCGGGCGGCCTCGGCGCAGCGCACCGAGAAACTGCTGCGGGAGTGCCGCGAGCACTACTGAGCCGCGCGCCCGGGCAAGCCTTCGCATCCACGAAGTCCATGAAGTCCACGAAGTCCACGAGGAGAGCACGCCCATGACCGGATCCGGTACCGCGCCCGTCCACATCGACACCAGCCGGCCGCATCCGGCCCGGGTCTACGACTGGTGGCTCGGCGGCAAGGACAACTACCCGGTGGACGAGGATCTGGCGCGGAAGATCCTCGCGGCGGACGGCACGGTGTTACGCGGGGCGCGGGCCAACCGCCGGTTCATGCACCGGGCCGTGCGCACCGTCGCCGAGGCGGGGATACGCCAGTTCCTGGACATCGGCACGGGCATCCCCACGGAGCCCAATCTGCACCAGGTGGCGCAGGGCGTCGCCGCGGAGGCCCGGGTGGTGTACGCGGACAACGACCCGATCGTGCTGCGGCACGCCGAGGCGCTGCTGCACGGCACCGCCGAGGGCAGCACGCGGTACGTGCACGCCGACGTGCGGGACGCCGACACGCTGCTGCGCCGGGCCGCCGAGTCGCTGGACCTCGGCCGGCCGGTGGCGCTGTCGCTGGTGGCGCTGACCCACTACCTGGACGACGATCCGGACGGCGACGACGTGTACGGCCTGCTGGAGCGGTACACGGCCGCGCTGGCGCCGGGCAGTTACCTGATCCTCTCCCAGGTCACGCCCGATCTCAGCCCGGAGGCCGTGGAGCGGGCGGCAGCCCTGTTCGAGCGCGGCGGCACGCCCTTCCACCCGCGCTCGCTGGCCGCGTTCTCGCGCTTCTTCACCGGCCTCGAACTGCTGGGCCCGGGGGTGATCCCGGTGCACGGGTGGCGTCCGGAGGCGGAGGACGTGGCGGCGCAGGCGGAGGGCATCGTGCCGGTGTACGCGGGGGTCGCCCGCAAGCCCTGACCGGTGCGGCGTACGGCGGTCAGGCCGCGCCGTCCTCGCGCCGGCCGGTGTCCTTGTCGTCGTCGACGATCTCCGCGTCGACGACGCCGTCGTCGTCCTGTGGCGAGGTGTGCCGTGCGGTGCCCTCCGAGGGGGTCTGCTGGGCCTGCGCGTACATCGCCTGGCCCATCTTCTGGCTGACGGAGGCGAGTTTCTCGACGGCGGCGCGCAGTGCGGCCGTGTCGGAGGACTCCTGCTCCAGCAGCCGCTTCACCTCCGTGACGGCCGACTCGACCTCGGCCCTGGTCTCGCCGGGCACCTTGTCGCCGTTGTCCCGCAGGAACCGCTCGGTCTGGTAGACGAGTTGTTCGGCCTGGTTGCGGGTCTCGGCGGCCTCGCGGCGCCTGCGGTCCTCCTCGGCGTACTGCTCGGCGTCGCGCATCATGCGGTCGATGTCGTCCTTGGGGAGGGCCGAGCCGCCGGTGACGGTCATCTTCTGCTCGCGGCCGGTGGCGAGGTCCTTGGCGGAGACGTGCATGATCCCGTTGGCGTCGATGTCGAAGGCCACCTCGATCTGCGGGACGCCGCGCGGGGCCGGGGGCAGGCCGGTGAGGTCGAAGACGCCGAGCTTCTTGTTGTAGGCGGCGATCTCGCGTTCGCCCTGGTAGACCTGGATGCCGACCGAGGGCTGGTTGTCGGTGGCGGTGGTGAAGATCTCCGAACGCC
Source organism: Streptomyces sp. NPDC018964 (assembly GCF_044390325.1). Classification (NCBI taxonomy): domain Bacteria; kingdom Bacillati; phylum Actinomycetota; class Actinomycetes; order Kitasatosporales; family Streptomycetaceae; genus Streptomyces; species Streptomyces sp. NPDC018964. The sequence goes on along the minus strand of NZ_JBIRYZ010000018.1, from coordinate 96,807 downwards.
GGGTGGGGATCGTGGTGTTGCGTTCGATCAGCCGGGTCATGATGCCGCCCTTGGTCTCGATGCCGAGGGACAGCGGGGTGACGTCGAGGAGGAGGACGTCCTTGACGTCGCCGCGCAGGACGCCCGCCTGGAGGGCGGCGCCGAGGGCCACGACCTCGTCGGGGTTGACGCCCTTGTGCGGCTCCTTGCCGGTGAGTTCGCGGACCAGGTCGGTGACGGCGGGCATCCGGGTGGAGCCGCCGACGAGGATGACGTGGTCGATGGCGGAGAGCCGCACGCCGGCGTCCTTGACGGCCTGGTGGAAGGGCTTCTTGCAGCGTTCCAGGAGGTCCTCGGTGAGTTCCTGGAACTGGGCGCGGGTGAGCTTCTCGTCGAGGTGCAGGGGGCCTTCGGCGGAGGCGGTGATGTAGGGCAGGTTGACGGTGGTCTCGGTCGACGAGGACAGCTCGATCTTCGCCTTCTCGGCGGCCTCCCGCAGCCGCTGCACGGCCATCTTGTCCTGCGTCAGGTCGACGCCGTACTGCCCCTTGAAGCGCTTGGCGAGGTACTCCACGACGCGCTGGTCCCAGTCGTCGCCGCCGAGGTGGGTGTCGCCGTTGGTGGCCTTCACCTCGATGACGCCCTCGCCCATGTCGAGCAGGGACACGTCGAAGGTGCCGCCGCCCAGGTCGAAGACGAGGACGGTCTGGTCGTTCTCCTTGTCCAGGCCGTACGCCAGGGCCGCCGCCGTCGGCTCGTTGATGATCCTGAGCACCTTCAGGCCGGCGATCTCCCCGGCCTCCTTGGTGGCCTGCCGCTGGGTGTCGTCGAAGTACGCCGGCACGGTGATGACCGCGTCGGTGACGTCCTCGCCGAGGTAGGACTCGGCGTCCCGGCGCAGCTTCTGCAGCACCCGGGCGGACAGTTCCTGCGCCGTGTAGCGGGTGCCGTCGACGGAGCCCTGCCCGGGGAAGCGCCAGTGCGCGTCGCCCATGTACCGCTTGACCGAGCGGGCGGTGCGTTCGACGTTCGTCACGGCCTGCCGTTTGGCGACCTCGCCGACCAGTACCTCGCTGTTCTTGGCGAAGGCCACCACCGAGGGGGTGGTCCGGGCGCCCTCCGCGTTGGCGATGACGGTGGGCTCACCGCCCTCCAGCACGGCCACCACCGAGTTCGTGGTTCCCAGGTCGATTCCGACCGCACGTCCCATCGCTGTCCCCTTCCGTCAGGGCACCTCTCCGGACTTCCAGCACAAAACTTGAGCGGCCTGTTGTCAATAGGTTGAGCGGGTGGTTGTCAATGAGCGGGGTCCGCGTCCCGCAGGGCCACGGCGCGGCGGGGCCGGTCGGTGATCAGCACGTCCACGCGCGGGTCGCCGAGGAAGCCGCGCAGCGCCGCGTCCTCGTTGACCGTCCACACCATGGTGAACAGTCCGCCCCGCGCCGCCTCGCGCAGTACACCGGCCCGGGCCAGACGCCAGTGCGCGGCGACGCCGTGGGCGCCGCAGGCGCGGACGCGGCGCAGGGGCAGCAGCTCGCCGATCCGGGTCCGCACCAGCCGGCCCCGGCGGATGTCCTTGCCGTCCCGGCCGAGGGACAGCACGGTGCGCACCCGTGGACGGGCGGCGGTGAGGGCGGCGACGGAACGGTCCTCGAGGGTGGTGGCGACGACTCCGTCCTCGCCCAGCAGGGCGACCGCGCGGTCGATCAGCTCCCGCTCGTGGCCGGTCTCCTTGAGGTCCAGATGGGCGACGAGTCTCCCGGCGACCAGCTCCATGACCTCGTCCACGACGGGCACGGGGTATCCGGCGCGCTCGTTCAGCTCGGCGTGGGTGAGCGCGGCCAGCGGCGGGCCGGTGTGCCCCGCCCGGGGATCGTGGTGGACGACGAAGACCCCGTCCGCGGTGCGCCGTACGTCGAGTTCGACGTACTCCGCGCCGGACGCGAGCGCGTCCTCGTACGCCTCCCAGGTCGCCGGGGCGGCGCGTTCGGATCCTCCCCGGTGGGCGGAGACGGCGGGACGTGGCGTCATGGTGGTCGGCTCCGGGAGGTGATGTGCCGCAGGCCGCCCCGGGAGGGGGCGGCCTGCGGTGGTGCGGTGCGGTGAGCGGGTCAGGCGAGCTTCGCCGTCAGGGTGATGTTCGTGCCCTTCAGGGCCTGGCTGACGGGGCAGTTCACCTTGGCGTCCTCGGCGGCGGCGACGAAACCGGCCTCGTCCAGGCCGGGGACGGTGCCCTCGACGGTGAGGTGGATGCCGGTGATGCCCTCACCGGGCACGAAGGTGACGTCGGCGGAGGTGGTCAGCTTGGTCGGCGGGGTGCCGGCCTTGTCGAGGCCGTTGGAGAGGGCCATCGAGAAGCAGCTGGAGTGGGCGGCGGCGATCAGCTCCTCCGGGCTGGTCTTCCCGTTCGCCTCCTCGGCCCGCGAGGCCCAGGTGACCGGCTGCTCGGCGATGCTGCCGGAGGAGTCGAAGGCGACGACCCCGCTGCCCTTGAAGAGACTGCCTTCCCAAACGGTGTGTGCGGAGCGCGTGGCTGCCATGACGCATCCTTTCGAAATGTCCGGCCGTGTGTCCGGCGGTGCTCGGTCCGGGCGCCCGGATCACCGGGTGCCCGCCCCCATCCGATCACATCACGGCTCAACTCACCCGGAAGACGGGCCCCCTCGCGGTGAACGGCAGCCGCGCGCCCCGCGGGATCAGAGTCGCCGATGCAGCGAGGCGTGGCGGTCAGGATCAGCGATTGAAGTGCTCTCCCGGCTGAGGCCGGGAGATTCCTGCTTGCCTCGCGGCAGCGGGCTTGACGCGCTTGGCGCGCCTGACGACTGCCCTCCCGGCAGCCGGGACGAGCGCGAGGCCCGTCCAGTACAGGTGCAAGACGTTGCGGGCCGCATTGTGGTCGGCGTTGCCCGACCAGCCGCAGTCCGGGTTCTTGCACACGAACACGGCCTGGGACTCCCGACTGCCGGGCATGGTGAGACCACAGGCGGAGCAGCGCCGGGAGGTGCCGGGAGCGGGGACCTTGACCAGGATACCGCCGAGCCGGGCGGTCTTGTACGTGAGCAGGGTGACCGTGCGGCCCCAGGCCTCACCGCTGATGGAGCGGTTCAGCCCGGACTTCTGGGCGACGTTCTTCCCCGGTGCCTCGATGGTTCCCCTGGCCGATGTGACCATGTTCGTGATGGTGAGTGCTTCGACCACGACGGTGCCGTAGGTGCGGGCGATGGTGGTGGTCGTGCGGTGCTGCCAGTCCAGGGCCCGGCGCTTGGCTTTCGCGCGCAGTCCTGCGATCCGATCGTAGGTGTGGTGCAGCCGGCGGCTGGTGTGTTCGCCGGGCTTGCGCTGCGCGGCGCGCTGCTCCAGGTGCAGGAGCTTGGCTTTTTCCCTCTGTGTCAGCCACTCACCGTGCTCGTAGGTTGTGCCGTCGGAGAGGGCGAGGGGCACGGTGACGCTCATGTCGATGCCGATGTCCGGGCCCTGGTGGGGTTCGGGCTTGTGCTGAAGGGTCTGGACGCGGAAGGCGATGTGCCAGCCGAGCGTGTCCTTGACCAGCCGGGCCCCTGTGATCCGGTTCTCCGCGCCCGCGCACTTGCCCACGGGCAGGTCCTTGGTCCACCGGAAACGGACCCGGCCCACCTTGGGAATGTTGACCATGCCCCAGCGGCGGTGCACGCGGGTGATGTGCAGGTCCCGGCCCTGCGGGATGTCCACGGACATCACCGTACGGAAGCGGCCCTTGAAGTTCGGGGCGTCGGCGCGATGCTCCCAGCAGTTCTTCCATGCCCGGAAGTACGTCTTGAGTACCGCTTGCGCGGCCTGGGCGGGCAGGGCGGCCAGGAAGTCGATCTCCTCGCGGGCCTGGCGGATCGCGGCGTCCGCGTTCGTGAGAGTCCGCTTCTCCTTCGGCATCATCTGCCACCATGTGTGGAGGAGATTCCACAGGGCTCGGCCGGCGTGCGCCTGGTCATCAATCTTCGACACCTCGGCAGACGACAGCGCGAGCCGGGCGCGGTGCCCGAACTGCCGCTTGGCCAACGCATCTTGACTCACAGCCCGGACCGTAGCATTGGTTTATGCCACCGCTCCGGGAACCGCATCCCGATGCCAGAACCGGTCGCCATGTTGTCCACACTCTGCACGTTCACTTGGTTTTCGTCACCAAGTACCGGCGAAATACGCTCACCGGCACCATGCTGACCCGCGCCGAGGAAGTCATATGGGAGGTCTGCCTCGGCTTCGAGACAGACCTCAAGCAGTTCGACGGTGAACAGGACCATGTCCACCTGCTCGTGCACTACCCGCCGAAAGTCCAACTCTCCGAATTGGTCAGCTCCCGCAGGCTCCGCCAGGAGTACGACAGTCATGTCCGCCGGCATCTGCGGGGCGGACACTTCTGGTCCGGCTCCTACTTCGCAGGATCATGCGGTAGAGCACCCCTGACCGTCGTCAAGCAATACATCGAGAACCTACAGCGCCCGGTCTGATCCTCACCACGGAGACGCAGAGTCCTCCAGCGCTCCGCGCCTTCGGCTCAAGGACAGCCTTCACCCGCCTTGAAGGGCGGACCACAGACAAGATTCAGAGTAGAAACACCTGCTGCGCGCGAAGTGACTGCGTTGAGCACACCCAGGAACGGCAGTGCAGCTCATCGCGCGATCGCGTCTGGCGGACAATGCACCGAGCAGCCGTCCCGGGTCTGCGGCACGCTGATCAAGTTCTCAGGGCAGGCTGGGTGCCCAGCAGACTCGCTCTGGTTACGGTGGCCACGCAAATTTCTGCCGACCACCCGCTTTTGAGAGTACGAACGTACAACGGCCCCGCGGCCCGGGTCAGGCCGCGCGTTCCCGGTCCGGCTCCGTCGGCAGGTCCGCCTCGTCCGACTCGGTCAGCCAGCGGCGCAGCACCCGGTGGACCTGTTCGGCGCCGGTGAGGTCCGCTCCGTCGGGGACGGGCGCGGACAGCGCGAGCGGGGAGAGCAGGAAGGGGCGGGACTGGGCGCCGCCGAGGCCGCCGTGGGAGCCGATCTGCTCCTCGAAGGCGAGGACCTCCCCGTCGGCGGGGTCGTGGAAGGAGTTGACCATGATGTCGGCGGTGTGCGGGAAGGTGTGGGTGCGGCGCACGGCGTCGGCGGCGCCGGGGCCGAACGCGGCCAGCGGGCCGGGGTTGTCGTCCAGCTCGTCCAGCGGTATCTCCGCGCCGTACGCGCCGAGGACGACCCCGCCGTGGCGTTCGCTGCGGACGAGGAGGAAGCCGATGCCGGGGTGGTTGGCGAGGGTCGCGAGGAGCGCGGGGTGGCGGGCGTCGATCTCCTCCTTGGTCATCCGGTGCGGCACGTCCGGGAAGGAGACCAGGCCCAGGTTGCCGGAGGCGAGCACGACCGGTTCGGAGCCGCGCGAGGGGCGGTACTGCCCGGTGCCCTCCTCGACGGGCCGACGCAGCGCCGCGCGGACGGCGGCGCGGGCCTCGGCACCGCTGTGGGTGCGCCCGGCGCGGCGCGGCACGGGCAAGCCGCAGCCGGCCCGCACCAGGTCGCCGAGGGTGAGGCCGTAGCGGGAGCGGAAGGTCTCGCCGGGGCTCTGTCCGTGGTCGGAGAGGACGACGATCCGGTAGGGGCGGGGGGCGTGCTCGGCGACGTTCTCGATCAGGGCGAGGGCGCGGTCGAGGCGCTGGAGGACCTTCTCGGTGTCCCGGCCGGTGGGACCGGAGTGGTGGGCGACCTCGTCGTAGGCGACCAGGTCGGCGTAGACGGCGGTGCGGCCGGCCAGCAGGTCGCCCGTCACGGCGGCCACCACGACGTCCCGTTCGACGACGGTCGCGAAGGCCCGGACGAACGGGTAGAGGCCGCCGCGCGAGACGCGCGGGCGCTGGTCCCGGAACCGGGCCCGGGTGGACTGGCCGATCTCCCGGCCCACCTCGGCGACGAAGGACAGCGCGGTGCGCACGGCGTTGGCGGGGTCGGAGAAGTAGGCGAAGTAGCCCGCGCGGGAGCGGGCCGCCGGGCCGCGGCGGCGGGTGGCGATGGAGAGCACCAGGGCCTGTTCGTCGGCGCCGCCGCTGAAGAGGTTGCCGCGGCTGGCTCCGTCGTGGGCCAGCAGTCCGGCGTGGCCGGAGTACTCGATGGCGCGGGCCTGGAGTTCGGCGGCGCTGGTGGGCCGGTTGCAGACCATGACCTCGCGGCGGGCCTTCTCGTACCAGCGGAAGGCGGGGACGTCGTGGTTGCTGCCGTGCAGGATGCCGAGCTGGCTGGCGCCGGTCTGGCTGGACCAGTCGGTGCGCCAGGGGGTGAGGCGGTGGGAGGGGCGGTCGCCGCCGCTGCCGGTGCCGAGCCAGCGGGCGACGGTGGGCATCAGTCCCTTGTCGACGGCGGCCAGCAGCACGTCGTGGCCGACGCCGTCGAGTTGCAGGAAGACGGTGCCGGGGGTGGTGGGGCAGGGCGGGGCGGAGCCCCGCCTGCGGTCGGCGAGGCGGTAGAGGCGGCGGCGGTAGGCGTCGTCGTCGCGCACGGCGAGGGCGGCGCCGGTGGCGGAGGCGACGGCGGACATCACCGCCGCGACCACCACGGCCGTCTCCGGGGCGGCGGCACCCCGCTCGACGGGGTTCAGGTGCAGGGCCAGCCAGAGCAGGGCGCCGTTGAGGAAGAACACCAGCAGGCCGAGGACGAGCGCCGGCACGAGCAGCAGCAGGCGCACCAGCAGCGGCCAGACCAGGGCGGAGAGCAGACCGAAGGCGCCGGCGCCGAGGGCGGCGGTGACCGCGATGTCCGTGGCGCTGTCGCCGTCGGCCGAGCGCAGCCGGAAGTCGGGCAGGAGACCGGCGAGCAGCAGCATGGTGAGCGTGGAGACCGCCCACACGGCGACACTCCGCCCGATCTGACTGGCGACCCGCCGCCACCGCTCGCCACCCACGCTCCGCACACCTCACGTCCCGGCCGACCTGGCCCGTCCTCACCCTGTCACAACGGCCGGACGAGGCGTTCCGTCCCCGTTCGCGCGGGCCGCCTGTGGCCCGGCGTCCGTCGTACCCGGCCGTCTCCCCGTGCGCCCCGTGCCGCGCGCACTCCTGAGCGTAGGCTTCGGGGAATCGTCGGGGAGTCGTACGAGGGAGGCGCAGAGGTGCCGGTGGAGGTCACGTGGTGGGGGCACGCCACCTGCACGGTCGAGGACTCGCACACGCGGGTGCTCACCGACCCCCTGTTCGCCCGCCGGCTCGCGCACCTGCGGCGCCGGCGCGGTGCGGTGCCGCCGGCCGAGGCGTGGCGCGCGGACCTGGCCCTGGTCTCCCACCTGCACGCCGACCATCTGCACGTGCCGTCGCTGGCCCGGCTCGCGCCGGGTACGCGCCTGCTGGTGCCCCGGGGCGCGCGACGTGCGGTGCCGGGGCTGCGCCGGCTCACGCACCTCGGCGTGAGCGAGGTGGCGCCCGGTGATGTGACGACGGTCGGCGGACTGGTCGTCCGGGCCGTGCCCGCGCGGCACGACGGGCGGCGGCTGCCGGTCGGGCCGCACCGCTCCCCCGCCCTCGGCTACGTCCTGGAGGGCGAGGCGCGGACGTACTTCGCCGGGGACACCGGCCTGTTCGACGAGATGGCCAAGGAGGTCGGGCCGGTCGACGTGGCGCTGCTCCCGGTGGGCGGCTGGGGGCCGTACCTGGGCGAGGGCCATCTGGACGCGGGGCGCGCGGCCGAGGCGCTGGCCCGGCTGGGGGCGTCCAGTGCGGTGCCGGTGCACTACGGAACGTACTGGCCGATCGGGATGGACGCCGTGCGCCCGCACGAGTTCCACGCGCCGGGGCACGAGTTCGAGCGGCAGGCCGCCCGGCACGCGCCCGGCGCGTCGGTGCACCGGCTGGGGCACGGGGAGCGCGTGCGCCTGGAGGTCGCGCGGTGATCCTTCCCGCCGCCCTGGGCCGGGCGGCCGGCGCGTCCCTGTCGTCGGTGGCCGCGTCCGCCTCCGTACCGTCCGTGGCGCCCGAGTTCACCCAGCAGGCCGTCGGCTACCCCTCGCTGTTCCTGCTGGTGCTGATCGGGGCGCTGGTGCCGGTGGTGCCGACGGGCGCGCTGGTCAGTTCGGCGGCCGTGGTCGCCTTCCACCGGGCTGCGCCGTTCTCGATGGCGCTGGTGTTCGTGACGGCGTCGCTGGCGGCGTTCCTCGGGGACGTGGCGCTGTACTGGCTGGGGCGGCGCGGGATGGCGTCGAGGAACGGCTCCCGCTGGCTGGAGGCGATCCGGGAACGCGCCCCGGAGGACCGGCTGGCGCAGGCGCAGCACAAGCTCGCCGACCACGGGGTGGCGGTGCTGGTGCTGTCCCGGCTGATCCCGGCCGGGCGGCTGCCGGTGATGCTGGCCTGCCTGGTCGCGAAGTGGCCGGTGCGGCGCTTCGTGCGGGGCAATCTGCCGGCCTGTCTGGCCTGGGCGGCGACGTACCAGCTGATCGGTGTCCTCGGCGGTTCGCTGTTCGACGAACCGTGGCAGGGCGTACTGGCGGCGATCGTACTGACGGTGCTGATCAGCGTGGCCCCGGGCCTGTGGCGGCGGGTACGGGGGACGGCGACGGGGTGAGACGCGGGGCGGCGGGCGGCCGGGAGACGTCGGCGAGACCGTCCAGGGTGGGCCCGGCCCTCGCGAGCGGAGGCAGCGGGGACGTCGGCCGGTCGTGGAAGGCGTTGGGCCACACCCGGTGTCCGGCGGGCGGGCGCGGCCAGGGGTGGGTACGGGGCGGCGGCGGCCGGATCGCCGGCCTCCCGGGGGGACGGACTCCTGGGTGGCCGTTCCCGTGGTCGGCTCGGGGCGCCGCGTCATCGGGGGGACTCCTGTCGCCGGGCCTCGTCACGGAGATCGCCGAAGACCGTCGTCAGCCGGGTCAGCGCGGTCCGTACCTGTGGCAGTTCCAGGGGCGCGGGTGAACTCAGGCCCTCCGCGCGCAGTTCGGCGGTGTCGCCCAGCAGGGGTGCGGTGGACAGCCGTACGCGCGGTGCCTCGAGATCGTCGCCGAAGCGGTGGCCGCCCGGTGCGGGCATGCCGAGCCGGGCGGTGAGGAAGTCTTCCAGTTCCTGGGCGTCACCGACGCCGTGCGCGCGGAGCGCGGGGGCCAGGGGGGTGAGGTCGACGTACAGGTGCCGGCCGCAGCCGGGGGGCCGGGCGAGGGCGCCCGCGGCGACGACGGCGTGGTGCGCGGCGGCGGCCACGCGCGCGTGCAGGCGTACGGCGCCGGCGACGCGCGCGGTGACCGGTCCGGGCTCGGACAGCGCGTACACCGCCGCGGCGGCGACGGGGGAGGCGACGCGCGCGTCGAGCGCGGTGAGCACGTCGAGCACGCGCGCGTGGAGCACGTTCCCGTCCTCTCCGGCCGGGAAGCGCGCCACCGCCGCCGGCCAGCCCGGCGGGAGCAGGGCCCCGGCCAGGTCGGTGACGACGGTGACCCGGTCGGGCAGCATCTCGGCGGGGCTGAGCAGCACGGTGCCGTGCGGGTCGTGCAGGGTGTCGCGCCAGGTCTCGTCGCTGACCAGCTGCAGTCCCTCGCCGACGGCGGCCTCCAGGGTCTCGTGCAGCAGTTCGGGCGGGGTGACGCCGGCGGTGGGGTCGTCGGCGACGGAGAGCACCAGCAGGCGCGGGTCGCCGCCCTCGGCCCGCAGCCGGCGCACGGTCTCCAGCAGGGCGTACGGGTCGGGGACGCCGCCGCTCTCGGCCGGGGTCGGCACGTGGAAGGCGGGGCGGCCGAGCAGGCGGGCGTAGGGGGCCCACCAGGCGGCGCAGGGCCGGGGCACCAGCACGTCGCCGCCGACGGCGGCGGTCAGCGCCACCAGCAGGGCGGGGGCGCCGGGGGCGACGGCCACCCGGTCGGGGGCGGCGGGCAGTCCGCGCCGGTCGCCGTAGCCGCAGGCCGCGTCCAGCAGGGCGGGGCCGCCGCCGACCGGTTCGGCCCCGGCGCGGGAGGCCGCGGCGGCGAGTACCGCGGACAGCTCGGGCAGGACGGGCAGCCCGTCCTCGGGGAGCGCCGGCCCGAACCGGACGGGGCCGTGACCTTCCGGATCCGTCCGCCGCATCCCTACCTCCGCGCAGTTCCCGGCGTCGTGACCGGCGCCGCCGACTCGTGCTCCAGGTCCTGTCGTCACCCTCCGCCGTCCGTCCGGAGGCGGGCCCTGCGGCGTGCGGGAACGTGACGACGGAACCTGAGCCAGTCAGTACCCAGCGTGCCGCCGGCCATGGGTGCCGAGGCGGGTGGCGCGCCGTTCACGGCGTGGGCGGCGGACGTCAGCCGTCCGCGTGGGTGGTCCGGTCCCGGTACACGCGGTGCGCGGCGGCGCCGAGGGCGCCCGCGATCAGCAGCCCGCCGACGGCCAGCGCGGGCACGGAGTCGGTGAAGGCGCCGCCCCCACCGGCGTGGACGCCCTGGCGCGCGGGGGTGTCGGCGCAGGGGGCGGCTTTCGACTCGGTGGGCCTGGGGCCCGGGGTCCTGGATGCGGTGGGCTCGGGCCCGTTGGACCTGGATTCGTCGGGCTCGGGCCTCGGGGCCTTCGGTTCGAAGGCTCCGGGCCCGGTGGGGACGCTTTCCCCGGGAGCGGGGATCTCCGCCTCGAGACCGGGTTCGGCGTCGAGGCCGGTGTCCGGGTCGGCGTCCGGGTCCGTGCCGAGTCCGGCGTCCGGGTCGGCCTCCAGATCCGCGTCGAATCCGGCCTCCGGGTCCGCGTCGAATCCGGTGTCCGGGTCGGCGTCCGGGTCGTCCAGGCCGTCCAGGGCCGTGCTCTTCGGTACGGCCGCCTGGGGCCCGGCGGGTCCGGGGGCATCCGGTTGCCACTCGTGTTCCCCGGGTTCCGGGCAGGGCGAGTGGGAGGCGGAGCCCCAGGAGGTCCCGTCGTCCGGAACGGTGCCCGCGAACGCGGCCGGTGCGAGCGCCGCGAGGGCGGCACCGGTGGCGGCGGCGAGGGACAGGGAACGGGCGGTGCGGCGCATGGTGCGGGCTCCTTCGAGCGACGGCGGGGGCACGGCGTGCGGTCACGCCCCACCGCCATCACAGCCCCGTCACCGCCGCGCCGCTCGCCGCCGGACACCATTGGCGGACCGGACTGGCCCGCACGGGTGAAGGGCCGCTACGTCTCGTCGGCGTCCCCCATGACCTGCTCCCGCACCCGGCCGCAGCAACGGCTGATCAGGCGGGAGACGTGCATCTGCGAGATGCCCAGCTCCTCGGCGATGCCGCGCTGCGTCATGTCGTCGAAGAACCGCATGTAGAGGATGGTCCGCTCCCGCTCGGGCAGCGCCGCCAGCCGTTCCTTGACGGCCTCGCGGTCGACCACGGTGTCCAGCGCCGGGTCGGGCGCCCCGAGCGCGTCGGCGAGCGAGTAGCCGTCGTCGCTGCCGGGCAGCTCGGCGTCCAGGGACAGTGCGGTGAAGCTCTCCAGCGCCTCCTGTCCGGTACGGACGTCCTCCTCGCTCAGACCGGCGTGTTCGGCGATCTCCGCCACGGTCGGCCGACGGCCCGGGACGGTCTGGGACAGGTCCTGGGAGGCGTACCGGACGCGGTTGCGCAGCTCCTGGACCCGGCGCGGTACGTGCAGGGTCCACAGGTGGTCGCGGAAGTGCCGTTTGATCTCGCCGGTGACGGTCGGCACCGCGTAGCTCTCGAACGCGTTGCCGAGTTCGGGGTCGTACCGGTCGACGGCCTTGACCAGGCCGAGTGCGGCGACCTGGCGCAGGTCGTCGAAGCTCTCGCCGCGGCTGCGGAAGCGTCCGGCGAGGCGGTCGGCCATGGGCAGCCAGGCCTCGACGATCCCGTCACGGAGTGCTTCGCGCTCCGGGCCGGGGGGCAGTGCGGCGAGCCTGCGGAAGGCGTCCGCGGTGTCGGGGGCGTCGTCGTGAGGGTGTTTCGCGGTCGCTCGGGTCGGCATGGTGCGTCGCAGCTCCCTCGGGGGGTGCTCGGGGACGGACGGTCACCGTGGCGAGCGCGCCGGTCGGGGAACGGGCGCGCCCGGAGCGGCGTGGCACCGCCTCCACGGACGTGCCTCCTGTCCGAAGCACTGGAGCTGCGCCTGCCCCCGCTTCACCGCCCCAAACCCTCCAGCCGGGCTTCGGCCGGGTCGGCCTCGGGCGGTGCGGGCGGCAGCAGGAACTCCTCGTAGCGGCCCAGCATCAGGATCACGCCGAGCATGAGGGGCGGGATGAGCACGGCGAGCACCGCCATGGCCTGTCCTTTCCGGGAGGCGCGTGGGGGGCGTGGGGGCGGGTCTCCCGCCCTCCGGCGGCCAAACCCCGGGCCGTGACGATCCGGAACCCGAACTCCCGTGTCGCCCTCCGCTCCTCGGGTACGCGGTGCGCACCCCGAAGGATCTGGAGGGAGACATGCAGCGAGGCAGCGACCGGCTCAGCGTCCACCGCGACGACGAGATGAAGCACGAACTGCAGGGTCTGCTGCGGTCCGGGCACCCCACCCGTACCGAGGAGTGGCACGACCCGGAGCCGTTCGCCGACGACGACCCCGAGGTCGCGCACGGCCCGGTGACGCCGGGCCGCGGCCCGACGTCACTGGAGTCGGTACGGCTGGAACTGGCCAGGATCCTGGGCCGCGGGGCGTTCCCCGCGGGCCCGCGCGAGCTGATGCGCGCCCTGGACCGGCGCTACGCGCCCGACACGCTCATCGAGGCGTTGGAGCGGCTGCCGCGCCAGGCCCGCTACAACAGCGTCCAGGAGCTGGCCGAGGCGCTGACCCGGTCCCGGGAGACGGAGACCGCGTGACCGGCCCGCCGGGGCACCGCGGACCGGCCGCGGTGCCCCGGCGGGCGGGATCGGCGGGGAGGGCCTCGGACATGGCCGAGTTCGTCAAGGACGTCATGACTCCGGGCGTGGTCGCCGTGCGCCCGGACGCCTCGATCGTCGAGGCGGCGCGGCTGATGCGCACCCGGCACATCGGCGACGTGGTGGTGGCCGACGGGCAGCGGGTCGTCGGCGTGCTCACCGACCGCGACATCACGGTCCGCGCGGTCGCCCGAGGCGCGGATCCGCTCGAGGTGAGCGTGGGGTCGGTGTGCACGCCGGACCCGTGGACGCTCGCCCCGGACGACCCGGTGTCCTCGGCCGTCGCCCTGATGCGGGAGCACGCGATACGCCGGATCCCGGTGGTCGAGGGCGGTCTGCCGGTGGGCCTCGTGAGTCTCGGCGATCCGGCCGAGGCGCGGGAGCCCGGCTCGGCGCCGGCCGGCATCAGGCGTGCGGAACCGGACGGAAAAAAGCTGAACGAACGGAACGAAGGGACGTAGTGCCATCATGCGAATCGCATTCCTGACCGCACCCGAGGGTGTCGAGCAGGTGGAGCTGACCGAGCCGTGGCAGGCGGCCGTGGACGCCGGTCACGAGGCGGTGCTCGTGTCGACGGGCCCCGGGAAGATCCAGGCGTTCAACCATCTCGACAAGGCGGACACCTTCCCCGTGCAGGAGGTCGTCGGCGAGACGTCGGCGGACTCCTTCGGCGGGCTGGTGCTGCCGGGCGGGGTGGCCAACCCGGACTTCCTGCGCATGGACGACAAGGCCGTCGCCTTCGTGCGGGACTTCTTCGAGCGGGGCCGGCCGGTCGCCGCGATCTGCCACGCCCCCTGGACCCTGATCGAGGCCGACGTCGTGCGGGGCCGGGTGCTGACCAGCTGGCCCAGCCTGCGGACCGACCTGCGCAACGCCGGCGCCACCTGGGTCGACGAGCAGGTGAAGGTCTGCGACCACGGGCCGAACAAACTGGTCACCAGCCGCAAGCCGGACGACCTCAAGGCGTTCTGCGAGACCTACCTCGAGGTGTTCGGGGCGGAGACGGCCCCGTAGGCCGCGGACGGGTCAGGTGCCCGGGGTGGTGGGTGTCGTGGTGTCCGCGGCGCCCCGCTCCCGGGCACCTTCGCGGGTGCGGCCCGCGGCCACCGGGCGGCGCGGGTTGCGGCGCAGGTACTCGCCCTCCAGCTGCGCCATCCGCTCGTTGTGGGCGCGCAGCGCGTCGTTGGAGCCGTACAGCAGTGTGTCGTGGCGCGTGCGGTGGATGGTCTCCAGCTCCTTCATGAGCTGCTGGTCGTCCAGGCGGTCCGGTTCGACTCCGGTCATCGTGGTGCCCCGCTCGTCGTGTGCGTTCATGCGGTCCGGGTACCCGCCCGACGGCACAAGCACTACCCCGAACGGCAACCGGGAGGGAGTCATGGAACTCGCTTTCCTGCATCCACTCTACGAACGTCCCGGCCCTTGGGCCTCCGTCTACGTCGACACCTCCCGGCACACGGAGCACACTCCTCAGGAACGGGAGCTGACGGCGCAGGCGATGGCCCGGGAGCTGGCCGGTCAGGGTGCGGACGAGGCGACCTGCCAGGCCGTGCGACGCGCGCTGGAGGAGCTGCGGCACTCCTCCGAACCGCACGGCCGCGCGCTGTTCGCCCGGGACGGCGAGGTGGTCCTCGACCCGCCGCTGGCCCGGTCCCCGGGGCGCGACTGGGCCCAGTGGGCGCCGCTGCCCCGGGTCGCGCCGCTGCTGGAGCTGGCCGGCGAGGACCCGGTGTGCGTCGTCGCCTACGTCGACCGCAGGGGCGCCGACTTCGAGTTGCGCAGCGCGCTCGGCCGGGACGACGCCGGCGGTGTCACCGGGCGGCAGTGGCCGCTGCACCGGACCGGTTCCGTGGACTGGTCGGAGCGCCACTTCCAGCTGCGGGTGGAGAACACTTGGGAGCACAACGCCGCGGAGATCGCCGACGCGCTCGCCGTCTGCCACGAGGAGACCGGCGCCGATCTGCTGGTCCTCGTCGGTGACGACCGGGAGCGGCACTCCGTGCGCGAGCGGCTGCCGCAGCGGCTGCACGGCCTGGTGGTCGAGGCCTCGCGCGGCGCCGGCAGCCGGCTGCTCGACGAGGACGTCGAGCGGCTCCGCACGGAGCACATCCATGACCGTGCCGCCGCCGAGCTGGAGCGGTTCCTCGCCGCCCGCAGCCCCGACGACGAGGGCCGCGCGGGTGCCGCGGAGGGTGTGCCGGCGCTGGTCGAGGCCGCGCGTGAGCACCGGATCGACGAGCTGCTGATCCGGCCTGACGGGCCGGACGCGCACCGTGAGGTGTGGATCGGTGAGGATCCGGACCAGTTGGCGGTGCGGCGTACGGACCTGAAGGTGCTCGGTGAGCAGAACTCCTGGTCGGCGCGGGCGGACGACGCGCTGATCCGCTCGGCGGTCGCGACGGACGCGCCCGCGCTGTCGGTGTCCCTGGCGCCGGACGCGCCGGACGACGCACCGGTGGGCGGACTGGGCGCGCTGCTGCGCTGGAAGTGATCCGCCGCTAGCGGACTCGTTCCACCCGGCGTTCGTCCCACACCGGTTCGGGGGTCTCCCTGACACGCCCGTCGCTGCCGAAGACCAGGAAGCGGTCGAAGGAGCGGGCGAACCAGCGGTCGTGGGTGACGGCGAGAACCGTGCCCTCGAAGCCCTCCAGGCCTTCCTGGAGGGCTTCGGCCGATTCCAGGTCGAGGTTGTCGGTCGGCTCGTCGAGGAGCAGGGCCGTGACGCCCTGGAGTTCCAGGAGCAGGATCTGGAAGCGGGCCTGCTGGCCGCCGGAGAGGCGGTCGAAGGTCTGCTCGGCCTGCTGGGTCAGCTCGTAGCGGCGCAGGCGCGACATGGCGGCGCCCCGGTCCTGGGAGTGTTCGGTCCACAGGATGTCCAGGAGGGTACGGCCCAGCAGTTCGGGGTGGGCGTGGGTCTGCGCGAAGTGTCCGGGCAGCACGCGCGCGCCGAGCTTCCAGTTCCCCGTGTGGGCCACGTCGTCGCCGGCGAGCAGCCGCAGGAAGTGGGACTTGCCGGAGCCGTTGGAGCCGAGCACGGCGACCCGCTCGCCGTAGAAGACCTCCAGGTCGAAGGGTTTCATCAGGCCGGTGAGTTCGAGCCCCTCGCAGGTGACGGCGCGTACTCCGGTACGGCCGCCCTTGAGGCGCATCCTGATGTCCTGCTCGCGCGGGGGCTCCGGCGGGGGTCCGGCCTCCTCGAACTTGCGCAGCCTGGTCTGGGCGGCGCGGTAGCGGGACGCCATGTCGGGGCTGTTCTCGGCGGCCTGGCGCAGCGTCAGGACCAGCTTCTTCAACTGGGCGTGCTTCTCGTCCCAGCGGCGGCGCAGTTCCTCGAAGCGGGCGAAGCGCTCCTGCCGGGCCTGGTGGAAGGTGGCGAAGCCGCCGCCGTGCACCCACGCGTCGGCGCCCGCGGGGCCCGGCTCCAGGGAGACGATCTTCTGGGCGGCGCGGGCGAGGAGTTCGCGGTCGTGGGAGACGAAGAGGACGGTCTTGCGGGTCTCGGCGAGCCGTTCCTCCAGCCAGCGCTTGCCGGGTACGTCGAGGTAGTTGTCCGGCTCGTCGAGCAGCAGCACCTCGTCGGTGCCGCGCAGCAGCGCCTCGAGGACCAGGCGCTTCTGTTCGCCTCCGGAGAGGGTGCGGACCTCGCGCCACTGCGCCTTCTCGTACGGCACGCCCAGCGCGGCGGTGGTGCAGATGTCCCACAGCGTCTCGGCCTCGTACCCGCGTGCCTCGGCCCAGTCGGAGAGGGCCTGCGCGTACGCCATCTGGGCGGCCTCGTCGTCCACCGTCATGATCGCGTGCTCGGCGGCGTCGACGGCGCGCGCGGCCTCGCGGATCCTGGGCTGTGCCACGGACACCAGCAGGTCGCGCACGGTCGTGTCGTCCCGTACGGAGCCGACGAACTGGCGCATGACGCCGAGGCCGCCGGTGACGGTGACGGATCCGCCGTGCGGCTTCAGCTCGCCGGCGAGGAGGCGCAGCAGGGTGGTCTTGCCCGCGCCGTTGGGTCCGACGAGGGCCACGACGGCCCCCTCCCCCACCCGGAAGGAGACGTCGCCCAGCAGCGCCCTCCCGTCGGGGAGGTAGTACTCGAGGTGCGCGGCTTCCAGATGACCCATGGTGGGGATTGTGCGGGGTCGTCGGCGCGGGGGGCAAACGGGTTTCGAGAGGAGCGATATCCATGATGTGAGACAGCTGTCTCATGATGCGGCTGGCGGGCGTAGCGTGAGGGTCCTCCTACGAGAGTGGAAGGGGTGGGTTCGTCATGCCGGAAGCGCGGGAGAGCACCGTCTACACGCACGGCCACCACGAGTCGGTGCTGCGGTCGCACACCTGGCGGACCGCCGAGAACTCGGCGGCGTACCTCCTCGGGGTGCTCGAGCCCCACATGCGGATCCTGGACATCGGGTGCGGGCCCGGCACCATCACCGCGGACCTGGCGGGGCTCGTCCCCGACGGGCACGTCACCGGTCTCGACCGGGAGCCGGGGATCCTGGAGCGGGCCCGGGCGGTGGCCGGCGAGCGGGGGCTGACGAACACCGACTTCACGGTGGGGGACGTGCACGCGCTGGACTTCCCGGACGACACGTTCTGCGTGGTCCACGCCCATCAGGTGCTCCAGCACGTGGGCGACCCGGTGGGGGCGCTGCGCGAGATGCGGCGGGTGACCCGGCCGGGCGGGTTCGTCGCCGTCCGGGACGCGGACTTCGCGGCGATGACCTGGTACCCCCTGTCGGCGGGCATGGACGACTGGCTGGACCTCTACCGGCGGGTGGCCCGGGCCAACGGGGGCGAGCCGGACGCCGGGCGGCGGCTGAAGTCCTGGGCGCTCGCCGCCGGCTTCACGGACGTCACCGCGACCTCCGGCACCTGGACCTTCTCGACCGCCGGGGAGCGGGCCTGGTGGAGCGGCCTGTGGGCGGACCGCACGGTGGCGTCGGCCTATGCCGAGCGGGCGGTCGACGGCGGCCACGCCACCCGGCAGCAGTTGCGGGACGCGGCCGGGGCGTGGCGGGAATGGGGCGAACGGGACGACGGCTGGTTCAGCGTGCTGCACGGCGAAATTCTCTGCCGCAAGGACGTCTGAACCGCGTTTTCCGGGACATCAGGATGTCAGGAGGTAGACATTATGGTTCCCATTCTTCTGGTTCTGCTGCTGGCGCTGATCCTTTTCGGTGCCGGATTCGCGGTAAAGGTTCTCTGGTGGATCGCCCTGGCGGTTCTGGTCGTGTGGCTCCTGGGGTTCTTCATGCGCGGCACGTCGGCGAGCGGGAGCAGGGGCCGCTGGTACCGGTGGTGAGGTGACGGGAAATCCCCGGGACACGGGTCCCGGGGACCAGCCCTCCGAAAATCAGCGAAAATCAGCACCGACTGTCGATGGAAATCACTACCGGTCGATGGAAATCGGTACCGGTCATTCCCGAAAATCGTTCCCGGGGCTGGTTCCCGGTCGCTCCCCGGAGTCGGTCCCGGGAGCGACCGGGAGTCAGTCCCGGGGAAGCAGCGGTCCGAGCGGCCCGAGGTCCAGGTTCAGGTCCTCGGGCCGCAGTCCGTAGCGGTCCCGCAGTTCCGCCATGCGGTCCTCGAGCAGCATGAGGGTGAGCCCGACCCGCTCCTCCTGCTCCTCGCTCAGGTCCCCCTCGTCGAACCGGCGCAGCGCCTGCCGCTCCATGAGCTGGCGCAGCAGCTCCACGACGGTGAGCACCAGCTTGATCAGGTCGCGTTCGACCGTGTCCGGCTCCAGGTCCAGGCTCCTGTGCCGGTCGTCGCGCGGTGCGACGTGCCGCTCGTCCGGGCCGGCCGTCACCGCCACTCCTCGAAGGGCGAGGGGACCCGCGCGTTCACGGAGCTGATGAGCGCGTTGAGGTCGATACGGACCAGGTCGACGTCCGCGATGCGCAGCGTGATGTCCCCCTTGATGACGACCCCGCCGGCCAGGAGCCGGTCGAGCAGGTCCACCAGGGCTATTTCGCGGCGTTCGACGACGGTCACAACCCCTCCTCGGTGATTTCCTCACCGGCGAACGAATAGGCCGCCCAGGGACCGGTGAGTTCGACCCGTATTCCGGGCTCACTGTCCTTCGTGCGGTCCACCTTTTCCACGAATTCCTCGGATTTCACACGGGGTACGAGATAGGCGGCATTGAGCACATTGCGCCCGGACGCTCCGGAGAGCGTGGGATTCTGCGGCGCGTGCAGCCGGGAGGCCTCGGCGGCCCCGGAAAGGGTCTCGTGCAGCCGGGTCGCGAACGTCTCGGCCCGCTGCCACAGATCGTCCTGCGACTTCGTCTGCATCCGCCGCTGTCGCAGATAGTCCCGGCCGGACGCCGGTTTCGGCGCGGGCGCGGCGGGGGTCTTCGGCGCCGGGTCCGACTCGACGTAGACCTTGACGCCCCACTCGACCCGGCCCTCCAGCCGGTCCAGGGTGCGCAGGAAGCTCTCCTCGCGCGCCTCCATCATGGTCCGTACGCCGCTGTCGTCGCGGAACACGGTACCGAGCCGCAGCGGCAGCGGGGTCGTGACGGTGGTGAGCGCGTCGATCACTCCCTGGTGGGCGCGGGCGACCGCGGTCAGCCAGTCGAGGTCCTCCAGGTGCGCGCGCAGCGGCTCCTCCGCGAAGTCCGCCTCGGGTACGTGGCTGACGACGGCCACCAGACCGTGGTGGGGCAGCAGCCGGGGCGGATCCCCTCCGACTCCGGTCAGCTGTGCCTGGAGCGGTGTGCCGTAGGGGCGGCAGACCGCGTAGACGTACCGCAGTCCGGTCACGGGCCCTCCTCCTGTGCGCGACGGGACTCCAGCCCCAGTTCCTCCAGCCGGGCCAGCCGCTCACGCAGTTCCGCGTTCTCCCTGGCCAGTTCGTCGCGCCGGGCGCGCGAGGACAGCGCCGGGTCGGACTCCCACCAGTCGATCCCCATCTCCTTCGCCTTGTCGACGGAGGCGACGACGAGCCGCAGCTTGATGGTGAGGAGCTCGATGTCCAACAGGTTGATGCGAATGTCACCCGCGATCACGACACCCTTGTCGAGCACCCTCTCCAGGATGTCGGCGAGATTGGCGCCGCTGCCCTGGCCGTACGGCTCGGGCAGCCGGCTGGGGGTCGTCATCGGCGGCTCCGGCTCGCGGGCCGCTCGTCCTCGTACTCGTCCTCGGACTCCGGCTCGTCCTCCTCCTCGGCCTCGTCCTCCGGGTACTCGTCCTCCTCATAGGCGCCGGCGGACTCCTCGGGCTCCTCGGCGGCCTCCGGTTCTTCTTCCTCCTCTTCCTCTTCGTCCTCGTACTCGCCCTCGGGTTCTTCCTCCTCCTCGGACTCCGGCTCGTACTCCTCCTCGGCCTCGTCCTCGTACTCGCCCTCGGGTTCTTCCTCCCGCTCGCCCTCGGGAGCCTCGTTCTCCTCCTCCTCGGCGAGGACGTCCTCGTGGCTGCGCACGACCTCTCCGTCGCGTATCTCGCCCCGCCAGCTGTCCTGGGCCTCGCCCTTGAGGGTGATGAAGCGGGCGAAGTGCTTCAGGTCGAGCCGGGCGCGGCGGCCCTGGGCGCGCCAGATGTTGCCCGTCTTCTCGAAGAGGCCCGAGGGGTAGTACTCGATGACCAGCAGGACCCGGGTGAGGTTGTCGGCGAGGCGGTGGAAGGAGACGACGCCCCTCGTCGTGCCCTTGGCGCCCTCCGAGGACCAGGCGATGCGGTCGTCGGGGACCTGCTCGGTGGTCTTCGCCTTCCAGCTGCGGTTGGACCACCAGATCTTGGCCTGCCAGTCCGACGTGGTGTCGTCGGACTTGTCGGCGCTCTTGACGCCCTTGGCGAAGGTGCTGAAGTCCTGGTACTGGGTCCACTGGTCGTACGCCGTGCGCAGCGGGACGCCGACGTCGATGTGTTCCATGATGACGGTGGGCTTCCGGCCGGCGGACTTCTTGCGCTTGCCCTTGCCGCCGCCGCCCAGGCCCTTGAGCGCGCCCATCACGTTGTCCTTGGCGCGTGAGGCACCGAGTTCGACGGCACTGCGCAGGGGGCTCTTGCCCTCGGCGAGCTTGCGGCCGCCGTCGAGGACGAGCTTGGCGAAGCCGGGGCTGTTGCCCTCGGCGATGTCGTTGAGCTTGTTCGTGGTCTCGCCGAGCTTGTGGCCGAGGCCGGTCAGCAGCCGGGTGGCCTGGGCCGCGAGGTAGTCCTGCAGTTCGGCCTTGAGCCGGTCGGCGGCCTCGCTGTGGGCCACGTCGGCGAGCGGGTTCTTCGTCGCCCCGGTCACACCGTCGCGTGCGGCGGAGCCGGCCCGTCCGAGGGTCTCGGTCATCACTCACCGCCTCCCTTCGACGTACGGGAGCGGACACCGCGGGACGCGGCCGCGGTCTTCTTGGCGGCCGCCTTCTTCGCGGGAGCCGTCTTCTTCGCCGCCGTCTTCTTGCCCGGTGCCTTCTTGGCAGCCGTCTTCCTGGCCGGCCGCTCGGGTGCCGGCTCGTCCCCCGACTCCCGGTCCTCCGCCTCCGCGTCCTCGGCGGGTTCCTCGTCGGCGTCGTCCTTCGGACCGCCGCCCGCCAGCCGGTCCCGCATGTCGGCGGTACGGCCGTGCAGCCGGTCGGCGAGGGAGTCGAGCCGCCGCTCGACCAGCGCGCCGGAGGCCGCCTTGCCGACGCCCCGCAGATCACCGCGCAGCTGGTCGCCGATCTCCTTGAACTGCGGGTTGTCCCGCAGTTGCCGCGACACCACGTCCGCGACCATGCGCGGGCTGAGGTTCAGCTTCTTGCCCGCCACCATGCCGCCGACGGCGAGTGCCATCTTCAGCTTCTTGGTCCGTCCGAGCAGATATCCGGCCCCGATCGCGAGGCCCAGTCCCGTTCGATTCACTGTCCTGCCGTCCCGTCCCCTGTACCCGCGCCGGTGCGCGTCGCCGTCTCCAACCGGTCGAGGAGTTCGTCCTCCTGCCGGTCGAACTCCTCCTCGGTGATCTCTCCGGCCTCCAGTTGCTCCTCCAGTCGCGCCAGTTCGGCCCGTATCGTGGCGGGGTCGTAGTAAATGCGCTCCGCTTCCCGGAGCACCTGCCTGATGGCCCAGCCGCTGCCGCGCACCGGGGCGAACGGCAGCAGCAGCACCTCGGAGATCAGGCCCATGTCGTCACCCCGCTCCGGTGTCCGTTCCGCCGGCCGCGGTGCCCGCCGGCTCGGCCGGGCCGGGCTCGACGAAGCTGTACGGCGGCAGCGGGCCGTTCAGACGCACCTCGAGGTGGGGCAGGTCCTTGCGGGCCTGTTCCACCGCTGCCAGGAACTCTTCCGCCGTCTCGCGCCGCACCAGGTACGACACGTTGGCGAGCCAGCCCGTGGACTCGGGGCCCACGCTCACCGCGTCGGCGACCGCCTCCAGGGCCCGCTCCAGCGCGACGGCGTCCTCGGCCTCCTTCTCCTTGACGGCGGCGGCGACCATCTCGCCGAGCTGGATCTTCTGCTCGTAGCTTCCGCCGCCGGACTTCCGGTTGGCCTCCGCGAGGGCACGGATCTCCGGGTTGCCGGCCATCACGTGGTGCAGGACGGCGTCCTCGACGTGGTTGGCCTTGACGTTGTACTCGACCCTGCCGTCCAGGGCCCGCAGCCGCTCCGCGTAGTGCTCGGCGCGCTCGGCGAGGACACCGGTGACGGCGTCGTCGTCCGGGGCGACGCTGCCGAAGCGCATGGGCAGCACACAGCCGGCCGCGCCGGCCTCGCTGAGCACGTTCTGGTGGGCGAGCAGTTCCCTGCGCTTGGGGCGCAGGCCTTCGGGGGCGTCACTGACCAGGGCCGCCAGTTCGCCCTCGCGCAGGACGCGCACCGGCAGCGACGGGTCGCCGACGCCGCCCATGCCCTCGGGGAGACCGGGGTGCGAGGCCGACGTGATGGCGTACACATACGTGCTCACTCCTGCTCCTCCTTACGGCGGGCCGCGGTGCTCTTGCGGGCACGCGGACGGGACTCCGTCTCGCGCTCGGTACCACCCTCACGCGCCTGCTTGAAGGCGTCGGAGATGGTCTCGGCGGCGCCGGACAGCGCCCCCTTGGACTTCCCACGGGCGCCGGACTCGGTGACCTCGCCCACGATCTCGGGCAGGCCCGGGCTCTTGCGGGGCCCGGCCTCCAGGTCGAGGCGGTTGCACGCCTCCGCGAAGCGGAGATAAGTGTCGACGCTGGCGACGACGACACGTACGTCGATCTTGAGGATCTCGATGCCGACCAGGGACACGCGCACGAACGCGTCGATGACCAGCCCCCTGTCCAGAACGAGTTCGAGCACGTCGTAGAGGCCGCTGCTGCCGCCTCCACCACCGGTCTGCTGTGCCGGTACAACTGTCATGCCGGCTGTCCCTCCTTGTCTGTGGGTGTGGGTCCGGCCGGGCGGCCTAGCGGCCGCCGGGCCTGTGTGAATCGGCCCGCCCTCGCTCGTAACGGCGGACGCGCCGGTACCCGGTGAGCTCTCCGTCGGGGTCCAGCTCGACTTGATAACTCGCCATCAGGCTCATCGTGTCGGGCACCCGCTCGAGTTCGAGGACCTCGACCTCGAGCGACCAGCCCTCCTCCGTCTGCTCGAAGGACGACACGGACTCGGCTTCCATCCCGGTGAGCTCCGCGAGCTGGCCGCGCGCCCGGCGCAGCAGTTCCATCGGGCTCGGCCGCTTGGTGGTCCTGTTGTCATCCGTTGATGTGCGGGATTCCTGTGAGTCCTGGGTTTCCTGTGAAACCTGCGACTCTTCGGTGTTCTTTGTGTTCGACATGGCCACCTCCCCCTCCGTATGGCCGCAAGTGTGTTCGCCAAACCTCCGTGCCTTCGGACGCTCCCCGTGGCCGGACGTCACGCCCGGCCGTGGGCGCGTCGGCGTCGTTCAGTCCCTCAGCGCGGCCAGCCGGCGGCGGGCGGGGCCCAGGGCGCGTCCCCGGCGCGGCAGGGCCGACCACGGATCGGTGCGGGCCTGCTCGAGGGCGTCGGCGATGGTCCAGCGGCGGGCGTGCAGCTCCGGATCGTCCAGCCGGTCCCGGGAGACGGGCACGGCGACGGGCGCGCCGGGCAGGGCGCGGACGGTGTACGGGGCGACCGCGGTCTGCGCGTAGGCGTTGCGCTGCACGTCGAGGTAGAGCCGGTCGCCGCGGTCCTTCTTTCGGGCGGCGGTGGTGAGCCGGTCGGGGTGGGCGGCGGCGAGGGTGTCGGCGACCTCGCGGGCGAAGGCGCGCACGTCGTCGAAGTGGTCGTCGCCGGTCAGCGGCACGATGACGTGCAGGCCCCGGGAGCCGGTGGTCATCAGCGCCGAGGGCAGCTCCAGCTCGTCCAGCAGCTCCCCCAGCAGCCGCGCGGCCTCCCGCACCGTCTCGAAGTCGTCGCCGGACGGGTCGAGGTCGAAGACCAGCCGGTCCGGACGGTCGATCCGGTCGGTCCGGGACAGCCAGCGGTGCAGGGTGATGCTCGCCTGGTCGACGAGGTAGAGGAGGGTGGCGGTGTCGTCGCACACGGTGTGCGTGACGGTGCCGTCCTCCTTGGCGACCTCGGCGCGGGTGATCCAGTCCGGGTAGCCGTCCGGGGTGTTCTTCTGCATGAACGCGGGGCCGTCGACGCCGTCCGGGCGCCGGTCCAGCATCAGCGGGCGGCCCCGCAGGTGCGGCAGCATGAACGGGGCGACGGCCCGGTGGTAGTCGACGAGGTCGCCCTTGGTGTACTCCTCGGCGTCCCCGCCGCCGGGGAAGAGCACCTTCCCCGGCCGGTGGACCTCCACCGTGCGGCGGCCGGCCCGTACGGTGCGCGCACCGTCGTCGCTCACGACACGATCGCCTCCCCCACCAGCAGCCGGCCGGCCGCCGCGATCGACTCGGCGTCGATGCCGGCGGCACGCAGCTGCTCCTCGGGGGAGGCCGATCCCGGCATGTCGCGCACGGCAAGGCGCACCAGGCGCGGTACGGGGCTCCCGTCGGCGAAGGCCTCCGCGACCGCGTCCCCGAGGCCGCCCTCCGGGTGGTGGTCCTCCACCGTCACCAGGCAGCCGGTCTCCTCGGCGGCCGTGCGCAGCGTCTCCCGGTCGACCGGCTTCACCGAGTACAGGTCGATCACCCGTACGGCGATGCCCTCCCCCTCCAGGGCCTCCGCGGCGGCCAGCGCCTCGGGCACGGTGACGCCCGCCGCGACGAGGGTGAGCCGGTCGCGGCCGGAGGAGCGCAGCACCTTGCTGCCGCCGACGGGGAACTCCTCGTCGGGGCCGTAGATCACCTCACTCGCGCCGCGCGAGGTGCGCAGGTAGCGAATACCGTCCAGGTCGGCCATCGCGGCGACCAGCCGCGCGGTCTGGTTGGCGTCGCACGGGTACAGCACGGTCGAGCCGTGCACCGCCCGCATCATCGCCAGGTCCTCCAGGCCCATCTGGCTGGGGCCGTCCTGGCCGATGGCGACGCCCGCGTGCGAGCCGACGAGGTTGATCCCGGAGCCGCTGACCGACGCCATGCGGATGAAGTCGTGGGCGCGGGTGAGGAAGGCCGCGAAGGTGGCGGCGTACGGCACCCGGCCGCGCGCGGCCATGCCGACCGCCGCGGCGACCATCTGCTGCTCGGCGATGTAGCACTCGAAGTAGCGCTCGGGGTGTTCCTTGGCGAAGGCCTCCGCGCGGGTGGAGTCGCCGACCTCCCCGTCGAGGGCGACGACGTCGTCGCGCGCGGTGCCGAGGGCGGTCAGGGCCTCGCCGAAGGCGTTGCGGGTGGCCACCTCCTCGCCCTCGTCCCAGCGGGGCAGGTCGGGCCGGCCGGTGTGCCCGGCGGGCGGGGCCCCGGCGGCGGGCGGGGCCTCCACCCGGATGCGCAGGTCGCGGGGGCCGCCGAGCTCGGCGATGGCCTCCTCGGCGTCGGGCAGCGGCTTGCCGTGCAGTCCCTCGCGGTCCTGGACCGCCTCGACGCCCTTGCCCTTGAGGGTGCGGGCGAGGATCGCGGTGGGCTGGCCCTGGGTGGACAGGGCCTCCCCGTAGGCGCGGTCGACGGCGTCCACGTCGTGGCCGTCCACTTCGACGGTGTGCCAGCCGAAGGCCTGGAAGCGGCGGGCGTAGGCGTCCAGGTCGTGGCCGTGCCGGGTGGGGCCGCGCTGCCCGAGCCGGTTGACGTCCACGATCAGCGTGAGGTTGTCCAGGTGTTCGTACGCGGCGTGCTCGGCGGCCTCCCAGACGGAGCCCTCGGCCAGTTCGCTGTCGCCGCACAGCACCCACACCCGGTAGTCGGCGTGGTCGAGCCGCTTCCCGGCCAGCGCGATGCCGACGCCGACGGGGAGCCCCTGGCCGAGCGAGCCGGTGGCCGTCTCGATCCAGGGCAGCCGCCGGGGGGTGGGGTGCCCTTCGAGGCGGCTGCCGTTCTTGCGGAAGGTGAGCAGTTCCTCGTCGTCGATGGCGCCGGCCGCCTTGTAGACGGCGTACATCAGGGGTGAGGCGTGGCCCTTGGAGAGGACGAAGCGGTCGTTGCCCGGGTGGTCGGGGTGCTCGAAGTCGTAGCGGAGGTGGCGGGCGAACAGCACGGCCGTCAGGTCCGCCGCGGACATCGAGGACGTGGGGTGCCCGGAGCCCGCGGCGGCCGCGGCGCGGACACTGTCCACCCGCAACTGCTGCCCGAGCTCGACGAGTTCACCGGTGTTCATGAGTCTCCTTCGTGGTGCGGTCGGTGCGCTTGACGGGGCCGGGCGCGACATCGGGGCCGGGCGGTGGCTGATCGGGGGGCGGGGTGACGGCAGGCCGGTCCTTCGCGGGCTCACCACCGGGCTGCTTCTTCGCCGGTTCACCACCGGGCTGGTCCTTCGCCGGTTCACCACCGGGCTGCTTCTTCGCGGGCTCGCCCCCGGACGGTTGTCCCCGTCCCGGCTCGCCCGGCATCCGCGCCAGTTCCGGTGACGCCGTGTCCAGCGGCACCGACCAGGACCGTACGAGCCCCAACTGGACGGCCTGGCGCGGCAGTACGGCGTCGAGGAGCCAGTCGGCGGCCACCCGGACCCGGTTGCCCGGCATCGCCGCGAGGTGGTAGCCGCGGGTGACCGCCCCCGCCGCCGGCCCGGACAGGTTCACGCCGAGCGGGTTGGCGGCGGCCTTGACGCCGCCCAGGTCCACCACGAACCCCATGTCCTTGTGCCGGTAGGCGCGCCGCTCGCCGTCGCCGAACGACGCGGCGACGTTGTGCGCGCACACCTTGCCCTGCCGCCAGGCGTGCTGCGCGGTCATCGGGGTGTACGAGCCGGGCTTCTCCAGGTCGGGCACCGCGGCGGCGTCGCCGCAGGCGAACACCTCGGGCCGGCCCGGCACCTGAAGGTGCGGGTCGACGAGCAGCCGGCCGCGTTCCATGGGCAGTCCGAGGGACTCGGCGAGCGGGTCGGGGCGTACGCCGACGCACCACACCAGGGTGCGGGTGTCGACGAACTCCCCGTCGGTCAGCAGCACTCCGTCGCGCGTGGCCTCCTTCACGGAGGTGCCCATCCGCACGTCCACGCCCCGTTCCCGCAGCACGGTGTCGGCGGTGCGGGAGAGGCGTTCGTCCAGTTCGGGCAGGACCCGGTCGGCGATGTCCAGGAGCATCCAGCGCGGCCGCATCCCGGTCCGCATCGGGTGCCTGGCGACCTGCGCGTCGGTGAACAGCTGCCCGTGCGCGGCGACTTCGGTGCCGGTGTAGCCGGCGCCCACCACGACGAAGGTGCAGCGGGCGGCGCACCGCCCGGGATCGTCGGTGGCGGCGGCGAGCTCCACCTGCCGGGTCACGTGGTCGCGCAGGTACAGCGCCTCGGGCAGGCCGCGGAAGCCGTGGGCGTGCTCGGCGACCCCGGGGATCGGCAGCAGCTTGTTGACGCTGCCGGCCGCGAGGACCAGCCGGTCGTAGTCGAGGGTGCCGCCCTCGCCCTCGGGGCCGGTGTAGTGGACCTGCCGCGCGTCGAGGTCGATGCGGTCGGACTCCCCCAGCACCAGCTTCACGTGCGGCAGCGTGCCGGAGAGGGAGACGGTGACCCGGCGGGGTTCCAGGATGCCGGCGGCGACCTGGGGCAGCAGGGGCAGGTACAGGAAGTAGTCGGTCGGGTTGAGCAGGACGATCTCGGCGCGGCCTCGGGCCAGCCGGGAGAGTGTCCGGGCCGTGCGGTATCCGGCGAAGCCGGCACCGACGATCACAATACGGGGTCGACTCACGGTTCGCCTCCGGCGCTGTCGCGGACGTCGGGAGACTTCCGCGTCCCCCTGACCGGGTCCGCCAAACGTCCGCCGGTTTCCGCCGGGCCCCCCGGGTACCCGGTCCGGGACCCGAACCGCGCACGTCACGGAGGTGCCCCCCATGCCCGAGTACGGCTACTTCCTCTCGTGCGAGCAGTACGGTCCCGCCGAGCTGATCGAGCAGGCGCGGATGGCCGAGCAGGCCGGGTTCCAGGCCCTGTGGATCTCGGACCACTACCACCCGTGGAACGACGAACAGGGGCAGAGCCCCTTCGTGTGGTCGGTGGTCGGCGCGCTGTCCGAGGCGGTGTCGCTGCCGGTGGGGACGGCGGTGACCTGCCCGACCGTGCGGACGCACCCGGCGGTGGTGGCGCAGGCGGCGGCCACGGCCGCGGTGATGTCGCCGGGGGAGTTCCGGCTGGGCGTGGGTACGGGCGAGGCCCTGAACGAGCACATCCTCGGAGACCACTGGCCGCCCGCGCACGTACGGCTGGAGATGCTGGAGGAGGCCGTCCAGGTGATGCGGCGGCTGTTCTCCGGCGAGGAGGTCAACCACCACGGCACGCACTACACGGTGGAGAACGCCCGCCTGTACACCGTGCCGGACGAGCCCGTCCCGATCGACATCTCGGGTTTCGGGCCGGCGGCGACCAAGCTCGCCGCCCGGGTCGGCGACGGCTACATCACGATGATGCCGGACACCTCGATGGTGGAGCAATATCGCAAGGGCGGGGGCGGCGGCAAACCGGTCAGCGGCGGCACCAAGGTCTGCTACGGCACCGACCGCGACGCGTGCGTGCGCACCGTGCACCGGCTGTGGGCGAACGAGTTGCTGCCCGGCGAACTGGGCCAGGTGCTGCCCTCGCCCAGGCACTTCGAGCAGGCGCAGACGCTGGTCACCGAGGACATGGTGCGGGAGAACCGGGTGTGCGGCGACGACGTGGACGAGCACGTCGCCGAGCTCCGCCGGTTCGCCGACGCGGGTTTCGACCGTGTCTACGTCAACCAGATCGGCCCCGACCTGCGCGGTTTCTTCGACTTCTACCGCACCGAGGTGCTGCCGCGGCTCCAGCAGGCCGACTGACCACGAAAGGACGCGCCGACGCCGGACCCGCACCGCCCCGGCGCCTGTGTCCCCACCGTGCCGGCCGACGCCCCCGAAGCCGGCTCCCCTTGTCGGCACGGCCCCAACTAGGCTCGTCCCCATGGAGATTCTGGGTGCCACACTGCGTGTCTGCGTCGACGACATCGAGACCGCCATCCCCTTCTACGAGCGGCTGGCGGGCGGCAGGGCCCTCCGGTTCGAGCGGGGCGGCGTCCAGGTCGCCGCGGTCGGCTGCTTCCTGCTGATGAGCGGTCCCGCGGCCGAACTGGACGTGCTGCGCAAGGTCGCCGCGACCCTCGCGGTCAAGGACGTCGAGGAGACCGGCCGGGTGCTCGCGGAGATGGGCGCCGACATCCTCGCGGGTCCGCTCCCCACCCCCGTGGGCCGCAACCTCATCGCCCGGCACCCGGACGGCGCGGTCTACGAGTACGCGGACCGCCACTCCTGACACGCCCGGCCCCGGCGCGGGCCTGCGCACCGGGAACCGGGCGCGGGCCGGGCGTCAACGGCCCGTTGTCATCTCGCTGGTGATCGCCCAGCGCTGGTGGTCGCGCCAGGCGCCGTCGATGAAGAGCATCTTCGGCGAGAAGCCCTCCAGGCGGAACCCGCAGGCGCGGGCGAGGGCGATGGAGGCGGCGTTGCCGGGCTGTACGTTGATCTCCAGACGGTGCAGCCGCATCGGGCCGAAGGCGTACCGCACCACGAGGTCCAGGCCCTCGCGCATCAGTCCGCGCCCGGCCGCGTGCGCGAAGGCGCCGTAGCCCAGCGCACCGCACAGGAAGCCGCCCTCGACGATGTTGTTGATGTTGATGAACCCGGCGAGGGCGCCGTCCGCCTCCTTCTCGCAGACCAGGAACCCCGCCTTGGTGGGATCCTTGATCAGCCGCCCCGCGTACGCGGCGTACGCGCCCTGGCTGTCCGGCGGGAACAGCCAGGGGTGGTGGAGGTCCTTGCTCTCCCGGGCGCGGGCGGTGAATTCGGCGCCGTCCGCGTGGGTGAAGTGACGGATCCCCACGCGGCGGCCCTCGGCGAGGTAGCGGGATGCGGTGTGCGGCACCCCGCCACCCTACGACGGGCCCGCGCGCGACGCGGGCCGGTCGGCTCGGCGCCGGTTCGTCAGCTCAGCGCCGGTTCGTCCAGGGTCAGGGTGCCCGCGTCGGCGTCGAGTTCGGCGGTGACGCCGAAGGGGACGGTGAGCGCGTCGGCGCAGTGCCCGAACCCGAACTGCTCGGCCACCGGCACCCCGAGGCCGCCGAGCCGGTCGGCGAGCAGCGTCCGCACCCCGTCGTACGGCTCGCACCGCGCCCAGGAGCCGAGCAGCAGCCCGGAGACCCCGTCGAGCCAGCCGGCCCGCAGGAGCTGGGTGAGGCAGCGGTCGAGCCGGTAGGTCTCCTCCCCCACGTCCTCCAGGCAGAGCAGTCCGCCGCGCGCGGAGGGTCTGGCGTGCGGGGTGCCGAGGTCGGCGGCGAGCAGGGAGAGACAGCCGCCGAGGGTGACGCCGCGTGCCCGGCCGGGGACGAGCGCGGTGCCGTCGGAGTGGATGGTGCGGACCGTGTCGGGGGCGAGGAGGGTCGCCCTGAGGTGGTCCTGCGCCCGCGCGCTCTTCACGAAGTCGATGCCCGCGGCCATCGGCCCGTGCAGGGTGACCAGGCCGAGCCGGACCGCGAACGCCTCGTGCAGCGCGGTGATGTCGCTGAACCCGACGAACACCTTCGGTCCGGCGGCCCGCATCGCCTCCCAGTCGAGCAGGTCGACCAGGCGCTGTGCGCCGTAGCCGCCGCGGGCGCAGATCACCGCGTCGACGGCCGGGTCGCACCAGGCGGACTGCAGATCGGCGGCCCGGTCGGCGTCGCCGCCCGCGAGGTAGCCGAACTCGCCGTGCCGGTCCAGGACATGGGGGCCCACCACGGGGTCGAGGTCCCAGCCGCGCAGCACGTCGAGCCCGGCCTGGAGCCGCTCCTCGGGCACCGGGCCGCTGGGAGCGACCACGGCCACCCGGGCGCCGGGGGCGAGGCGGGCGGGCCGACGCAGTGCCCCGGCCCGGCTCACGTGCCCAGCTCCAGGGCCGGCACGCCGGGCGGTCTCATCCCGAACACCTGGGCGTACAAGGACAGCTCCGCCTCCAGGGCGCGCACCATGGTCTCCGCCCTCCGGAAGCCGTGCCCCTCGCCCTCGAAGGTGAGGTAGGCGTGCGGCACGCCCCGGCCGGCCAGCCGGGCCAGGAACCGCTCGCACTGCACGGGCGGGCAGATCACGTCGTCCAGTCCCTGGAGCATCAGGAACGGCACGGAGAGCCGGTCGACGTGCGCGGCGGGCGAGCGTTCCACGTACCGCTCGGGCACCTCGGCGCGCGGGCCGATCAGGCTCTCCAGGTACTGGGACTCGAAGTCGTGGGTCTCCCCCGTGCCCCAGCCGGTGAGGTCGAGCACCGGGTAGCTGATGGTGCCGCAGGCGTAGACGTCGGTCGTGGTGAGCGAGGCGGCGGCGGTCCAGCCGCCGGCGCTGCCGCCCCGGACGGCGAGCCGGCCGCGGTCGGCGGTGCCCTCGTCGGCGAGGGCCAGCGCGACGGCGGCGCAGTCCTCGACGTCGACCACGCCCCACTGTCCGCGCAGCCGGTCGCGGTACTCCCGCCCGTATCCGGTGGAGCCGCCGTAGTCGACCTCGGCGACGCCGATGCCGCGCGAGGTGAAGTAGGCGATCTCCAGGTCGAGCACGAGCGGCGCCCGCCCGGTGGGGCCGCCGTGCGCCCAGATCACGTACGGGGGGCGCTCGTCCGCGGGACCGGCGCACCCGGGGTGGTGCGGGGGGTACACCCGGGCGTGGATCTCCCGGCCGTCCGGTCCGGTGAACGTGCGGACCCGCGGCTCGGGGTAGTACGCCGGGTCCACCGCGTCCTCGTGGCGGGCGCCGATCACCCGGGCGTGGCCCGTCCGGGTGTCCAGCTCCACCACCTCGGGGCCGCTGCGCGGTCCGGCGCCGACGGTGACGACCCGTTCGCCCCGTGCCGCGAGGGTGGGCGCGAACTCGCTCCACGGGCCGGCGGCGTCGACGAGCTCGCAGGTCTCGGGGTCGAGGACGCCGAGCACGGGTGCGCCCCGGCCGTGCAGGACGGCGATCAGGCCGCTGTCCAGCGGGGCGAACCAGCGCAGGCCCAGCTTCCACAGCGGTCCGCCGAACTCCTCCTCGCGCGGGCAGACCGGCTCCCCGTCCCGGTAGAGGTTCCACCAGCCGGTGCGGTCGCTCGCGTACAGCAGCCGGCCGTCGTGGGTCCAGTCGGCCTGGGCGACGGACTCCTCGGGTCCGCCGGCCACCGTGCGGGCCTCGCGCAGGGTGCCGTCGGCCAGGACGTCGGCGACGAGCAGTTCGGTGCCGTCCCACGGCATGCGCGGGTGGTCCCAGCCGAGCCAGCAGGCGCGCCGCCCGTCCGGCGCGAGGCGCGGCCCGGTGACGAACCGGTGCCGGCCGTCGCTCAGTTCCCGTACGGCGCCCCGGTCACCGGCGGCGGAGCCGTCCAGCGGTACGGCGGCCAGGACGCGGCGCACGTCGCTGGGGCCGTCACCGGTGAACTCCTCCAGGACGCACCACACCTCGTCGCGCTCCGGCGGCAGCACCGGATCGGCCCAGCGCAGTCCCTGCCCGACCGGGGACACGGGGGTGAGCGGGCGGGGCTCGCCGCCCGGCTCGTACCGGTAGAGGCGCTGGTCGGCGAAGTCCACGAACACCACGAGCGGAGCGCCGTCGCGCAGGGTGCCGGCCCAGGGCCGGCCGCCGTACTCGATGACGCGGCTCCGCACGTTCCACGGCGCGGGCAGGACCGGCTCCTCAGTGCCGTCGGCGTGCCGCCGCACCAGGGTGCGGCGGCCGCCCTCGGCGGGCCGGGGCTCGGTCCACCACACCTCGTCGCCGACGAAGCCCACGAACTCGGGGCCGCCGTCGTGGGCCGCGGCCGTGGCCGCGTCGACGGGCGAGGGCCACTCGCCGTACGCCAGGGTCCGCACTGTCTCCCCCATCCGCTCAGGCCGTCCGCAGGAACCGGTCGAGGACCCGGACGCCGAAGTGGAGCGCCTCGACCGGGACGCGCTCGTCGACGCCGTGGAAGAGGGCCTGGTAGTCGAAGCCCTCCGGCAGCTTCAGCGGCGCGAACCCGTAGCCGGTGATGCCCAGCCGGGAGAACTGCTTGGCGTCCGTGCCGCCGGACATGCAGTACGGCACCACGTGCCCCTCCGGCGCGAACGCCTCGACGGCGGCCCGCATCCGGGCGTACGTCGGGGAGTCCACCGGCGACTGGAGCGCCACCTCGTGGTGCTCGAACTCCCAGTCGACGTCCGGTCCGGTGAGCCGGTCCATGGTCGCGCGGAACTCGTCCTCGGCACCGGACAGATACCGTCCGTCGACGCGCGCCACGGCCTCCCCCGGAATCACGTTGACCTTGTATCCGGCGTCCAGCATGGTCGGGTTGGCGCTGTTGCGGACGGTGGCCTCGACGAGCTTGCCCGCCGTGCCGAGCTTGTCCAGCAGGAGGTCCACGTCGGACAGGTCCGTCTCGATGCCGTACACGGCGGCGAGCTCGGTGAGCGCGGCCCGCACGGTCGGGGTGAGCCGCAGCGGCCACTCGTACTCGCCGATGCGGGTGACGGCGGCGGCGAGACGGGTCACCGCGTTCTCCCGGTTGACCTTGGAGCCGTGCCCGGCCCGGCCGCGCGCGGTGAGCCTCATCCAGGCGGTGCCGCGCTCACCGGCCGCGATCGGGTAGATCTGCCGTCCGCCGCCGTCGTGGAAGGTGAACGCGCCCG
Organism: Streptomyces sp. NPDC018964; assembly: GCF_044390325.1. Taxonomy (NCBI): domain Bacteria; kingdom Bacillati; phylum Actinomycetota; class Actinomycetes; order Kitasatosporales; family Streptomycetaceae; genus Streptomyces; species Streptomyces sp. NPDC018964. Next base: position 63,000 of record NZ_JBIRYZ010000018.1, on the reverse strand, counting down.
ACTCGCTGACGCCCTCGGTGCAGCCCTCGAAGAGGTGGGCGTGCCGGTCGGCGAGGAAACCGGAACCGTCCTCGGCGCTGGCCTCCTCGTCCGCGGTGAACGCGATGACGACGTCCCGCCGGGGCCGTACGCCCTCGCGCGCCCAGGCCCGCACCACGGCGAGGATCATCGCGTCCATGTTCTTCATGTCGACCGCGCCGCGCCCCCAGACGACCCCGTCGCGGACCTCCCCGGAGAACGGGTGCACGCTCCAGTCGGCGGCCTCCGCCGGGACGACGTCCAGATGCCCGTGGACGAGCAGCGCGTCGGCCGACGGGTCGGTGCCCTCCAGACGGGCGACGACGTTGGCGCGGCCCGGGGTGCGCTCCAGGAGCACCGGCTCGAGTCCCGCCTCGGCGAGCCGCGCGGCGGCGTACTCGGCGGCGGGCCGCTCCCGGCAGTCGCCCCCGCCCCTGTTGGTCGTGTCGATCCGGATCAGGTCGGACGTGAACGTCACGACCTCGTCCAGGGCCCGCTCGTCAGCCATACTGCTCCTCCACCGCGGCCGAGGCGATCGTGGTGACCGCCTTGAAGACGCGGATCCCGTCGTACATGGTCCCGCTGGTGTACGCCACCTTCCGCTCGCCGGTGCGGGTCACGCCCGGCACGACGGTGACGGCCATCGCCAGGTGCTCGGCGTCGAACTCCACCGCGACGGTGAACGGCCCGCCGTCGGCCGGTTCCCGGCGCACCGCCAGCGTGGCGGCCTCCTTGGCGGCCGCGCGGATGTCGGCGGCCGTCCGGGCCGGGGTGCGGCACACGGCCGCGTACCGGGACACGTGGTCCTTGACGGCGACCTTCAGCGCCTCGGGCGCGTAGCCGAGCGCGTCCTCGCAGGCGACGTCGTCACCGGTCACCAGGATCACCGGCACCCCGTACTCGGCGGCCACGTGCGCGTTGAGCAGTCCCTCGCTGGCCCGTACGTCATTGACCCAGACCCCGGTGATGGAGTTGGCGAGGAAGGTGTGCGCGAGGACGCCCTCCATGCCGGCACCGGCGTGGTAGCCGATGAACGCGATGCCGTCCACGTCGCCGTGCTGCACGCCCTCGACCATGGACAGGGCCTTGTGCCGTCCGGTGAGCATCTCGGCCCGGTCGTGCAGCTGCTCGAGGAGCAGGTTGCGCATGGTCCAGTGGGCCTCGTTGATCAGCACCTCGTCGGCGCCGCCGTCGAGGAAACCCTGCACGGCGGCGTTGACGTCCGAGGTGAACATGGACCGGCACCGCTCCCACTGGGAAGTCCCCGGCAGCACGTCGGCCGGCCAGGTGACACCGGTGGCGCCCTCCATGTCGGCGCTGATGAGGATTTTCACGAAACGCTGTCCATTCGTAGGCCGGAGACGCGCGGTCGGGTTCCCGACAGCGGTTCCCGACGGCGTGCGGCGCCGGGGGCGTGGATCTTCATGCTCCGAAACCGTACGCGCTGCCCGACCGCCTCGGCCAGGGCTGTGGACAACCATGGTGGTCCGGCCCGTCGAACTCACCTCGTACGGCCCACGACCGGCCCTTTCCGAGGAACTGCCCTCGGAACCGCCCCCTCCTCGTCGCCGCCGTCCTGACGGGCCCCTCACGTCCGCAGTTCACGGAGCGTCTCCTCCTGGACTTCGGGCGGGCACAGCAGCACGACCTGGAAAGTCACCTTCTCCTGCCCCGGCGGCTCGGGTTTCCCCGCCCAGAACTTCGTTGCGTCGTTCAGGGCACGGAAGAGAATTTCACGTTCCTCGGGACTCTCGGAGAGCACGGCGTGGACATCGTCGACGGTGACGAGGAAATGCTTGGCACTGAGCCAGTGGAGATCTCTCAGGCAGTCCCGCAGCGCCTCCCAGTTCCAGCCGAAATGGTCCGGGAGGCGCAGCGCCTCGTAGAACTGGGTGAACACCCCGTCGGAATCACGCATTTCTCGTCCTCGCATCCGGGCCGAGTGGATCAGCCCGGTGGGAGGCAGGGCGCACGCGGCGGGGATCGTGGAGTCGGCCGGGACGACGTGGACTCCCGTCTCGTTCCGCATCCACCAGGTGACGCCGCTCATCTACCGGTCTCCATGACGATGTAGGTCTGACAGTGGGGTCGATCGACTGCGCCGTGCCCCGTTCCCTGTACCGGATCGGGTTCCCCTGACTGTCGAACATGGAGTACCGCCGCGGACTCCGCCGGAACCTTGGAGGGGATCCGCCCGTTCGGCTTCGACGGGTCGCCCAGGGTCCGTCCTGCTTGACGGTTCGGCGAGGGGCCCAGGGGGTCGGCGCAGGCGACCGGGTGGGCAGGCGACCGCTACGGCCGGCCTGTCCGTCTTTCTTCGGTCATCAGCCTTCCAGTAGATCACTGACGTATTCGCGGAGCTGAGGAGCGAGTTCAGCAAGAGATATCTCTCGCAGCGAGGAGACGTCGTCAGGGCCGACATGACCGGTGGACATGAGTTCGAGGATGGCATGCAACTCGGCCTCCAGGGCATCTTCCTCCTCTTCGGCGGCGGCCGCCGCCGCCAGCAGTGCCGCCAGGGCCGACGCTTGAGCGGATGTGTACGCGCCCACACCGTCGGTCACTTCGTCAGCCGCGCGCTCCCGCGCTCGTGCATCGACGGACAAGACCATTCGCGCAATGTTGATGAATTCGCGGGACTTCAATTCGGAATAACCGTTCGTCACTAGTACGGAAGACGAAGTCGCCGATGCCCATGCTCAGTCGCCCCCGCCGTCGCCCTGCTGTTGCTGCCGGGCGCGTTCCTCGGGCGACGGGCCGAACGTCTCGTCCAGCGCCCGGTTCCACTCCTGCTCGTCGATGCCCAACCGCTCGTTGAGCAGCTCCGACTGCCGGCCGCCCTGCCCCTCCGTGAGCAGCGTCCGCCCGGTGTCCTTCCAGGTCTGCTCGATGTCCTGGCCGGCCCGGTCCCACGACTCGGCGCTCCAGTCCGGGTCCAGGGCGTCCGGCGTGAACACCTCGCCCCAGCCCTGCTGGGTGATCTCCTCCTCGGAGGCGTGCGGATTGCCGCCCGCCAGGGAGTTGACCCCCACCTTCAGTGCCCCCTCGACGTACTGGTCGTGCTCCCACTGCGTGCCGGCCGCCAGACCGAGACGGTTCGCGATCTCACTGGCGTCGTGCACCAGGGCGCGCACGCCCCACTCCCAGCGTTCGCAGAAGTCCTCGAAGTCGACCGACAGACCGTGGTGTCCGGCCTCCATCCCGGTCATCGACAGCTGGGAGAAGCCCTTGCCCATCACCGAGCCGGTCGCGCCGCCCAGCTCGCCCAGCCCGTCGATGGTGGCGCCCACCCCCTTGGTGAACTTCGCGACCGACGCCCTGTCGAAACTCAGGTCCACCCCGTCACCGCCCACGGCCTCGCTCCTCCCCCGCCGCCTCGGTGTCGACGGCGGCCTGGTCCGGAACGATCCCGGTGACCGGCGGGAAGAACATCGACCCGTCCTCGGTGGCGATGTCCACGGCGAGGCCGGCGGGCTCACCCAGGCCCGGCACGATCTCGTCCACGATGCGCGCGCCCAGCAGCGCGGCGTACTCCACCGGCCGCTCCCCCGGACCGTGGTGAAGCGCGAACCGGGCCAGCGCCGTCTCGTCCGTGAAGGCGCACACCCACCGCACACCGCCCGAACGCGCGCTCCACAGGCGCCCGTCGACGGACGGGACCAGCAGGATCGTCCTGCGCATCTCGCCGACCAGTTCCCGGGGGTCGCCGATGCCCGCCCGCCGCTCGGCGATCCGCTCGGCGAGTACCGTTCTTGCCTGCTCCACGACCCCTCCCTCGTCCCGGACGGTGACTGATGTGACCGTAGGGCATGACGCGCGGAGCGGGGGAGACGGTTCTCATGCGGACGCGGCGCGTCCCGCCACGAACCAGAGGGACGGCAGTGCGATGCGGGTGCCGTCGGGGCCGTACTCGGTGGTGGTCAGCGGCAGGGTGCCGCTCGCCAGCACGGCCAGTCCGGCCGCGGTCAGGAACTCGGGCACGGCCGCGTCGTCGACCTCGCCGGGGGCTATGCCGTGCCGCAGGACCGGCGCGAGTTTGGGCGGCGGACCGCCGGGGCCGGCCGCGAGGCCCCGCAGGACGGCCCCGGCGGCCTCGGAGGGCTCGACGAGGAAGGCGCGGCCGCGGTCGCCGACCACCGTGGCGATGCCGTCCACCAGCGCCTGCCGGTCGTCGGCCTCGCACTGGTGCAGCACCCCGCGCAGGTACACGTTGGCGTCGCCGAGTTCGGCGTGCAGGGCCTGCGCCTCGGTCTTCCCGACGGCGTCCAGCCGCCGGTACGCCGCCCGCCCGGCCGGGTCGGCGGCGCGGGCGCGGTCCAGGGCGGCGGCGGAGAGGTCCGCGCCGAGGACGTGCGGGAAGCGGTCGGCGAGGAAGCGGGTCTGGGTGCCGTTGCCGCACCCCAGGTCCACCAGCGGCAGACCGGGGTCGGTCAGATGCGGTTCGAACAGGGCGAGATGGCGGGCCGCGGTCAGAGCGGGCTCCGCGTCCCAGAACACGGCCCCCGGCCCGTCCGGTGCCTCGCGCCAGAAACCCTCCCAGGCCTCCCGGTACCGACTGGTCACGCTCATGCCCGACTCCCCAGGGTGCGACGCCGGCCCGCCCCGTGTGACGGGCCAGTACGGTGTATCGCGCCCCGGGCGCGCGGACAAGCGCGCGGCGCGTTTCTTCACGGTCCGTCGCCCCGGAGTGCGCCGTGTACCACCGGCGCTCAGTGTCGTCGTACCACCGGCGCTCAGCGTCGTCGCGGCAGCGTCAGTTCGAACCACACGCTCTTGCCGGCCGTCGTCCGGCTGGTGCCCCACTGGCGGGCGAGGGTGCTGACCACGCGCAGTCCGCGCCCGAACTCGTCCGTCGGCCGCGCGTCGAGCAGCGTCGGCAGTTCGTGGTCGTCGTCCTCCACCTCGCACAGCAGCGTGTCGCCGCGCACCAGCCGCAGGGCGACGGGGCGGGCGTGGGAGTGCAGTACGGCGTTGGTGACGAGTTCGCTCACCATCAGTTCGGTGCTGTCGGCGAGCTTCGGCAGCCCCCAGTCGTGGAGTTGCTCGCGGACCACCGCGCGGGCCCGGCCGACCTCGGACGGCTCGGGGACGAGCCGCCATTCGGCGACGTCGTCGGGGTCGATGCCGCCGAGGCGGGCCATCAGCAGGGCCACGTCGTCCTTGCGGCCGCCCTGGGTGTTGAGCGCGCGGATGATGGTGTCGCAGGCGTCGTCCATGGAGGCGGCCGGGTGGGCGGCGGACTCGCACAGCGTGGCGAGCCCGACGCCGATGTCCTCGCCGCGCACCTCGACCAGTCCGTCGGTGCACATCACCAGCCGGTCACCGGGCTCCACGGGCACGCGCACCGTCTCGAAGGGCACCCCGCCGACGCCGATGGGCGCCCCGGTGGGCAGGTCGAGCAGTTCGCTGCGCCCGTCGGCGGCGCGCACCAGCACGGGCGGGACGTGTCCGGCGTTGGCGAGGCGCAGCTCGCCCGCGATGGGGTCGTAGACGGCGTACAGGCAGGTCGCCAGGTAGGTGTCGCCGAGCCGCTGGGCGAGGTCGTCGAGGTTGCGCAGGAGTTGCGCGGGCGGCAGGTCGAGTGCGGCCATGGTCTGTACGGCGGTGCGCAACTGTCCCATCATCGCGGCCGAGTTCAGTCCGTGCCCCATGACGTCGCCGACGACGAGCGCGGTGCGGGAGCCGGGCAGCTTCACCGCGTCGAACCAGTCGCCGCCGATCCGTCCGAGCAGGGTGCCGGGCAGATAGCGGGTGGCGATGTCGCAGCCCGCCATGCGCGGCGGGATGTGCGGCAGCATGCTGTCCTGGAGCGTCTCGGCGACGTTCTCCTGGTACGTGTACATGCGCGCGTTGTCGAGCACGAGGCCCGCGCGGGCGGCGAGTTCGGCGCCGGTGACCCGGTCCATGTCGTTGAAGACCTGCCGCTCCGGATGGCGCAGCAGGATCATGAACCCGAGGACGACGTGGCGTGCCTTCAGCGGGACGACCAGCATGGAGCGGCCGGTGATCAGCGGCCGGATGTCGCGCTTCTCGAACTGCGAGGCGATGGCGTGGCCCATCTCCTCGCTGATGCGCGGCACCAGGACGGGTTCGCCGGTGGTCATGCACTGGAAGAAGGGGGTGTGCGCCGGGAAGGGCATGGCCTCGCCGACGGGGACGACGTCGTCCCAGCGGCCGGGTTCGTCGGTGTGTTCCAGGGCGACCCGGTGCCACAGGGTGGTGGTGTCCGGCACTCCCTCGTCGAACCCCTCACCGGCGACGACCTGTTCCCGCAGGTAGGTGCCGGCGACGTCGGTGAAGCGGGGCACGACGGCCTTGCTGACCTCGACGATGGTGCGCGCCAGGTCGAGGGAGGTGCCGATCCGGGAGCTGACCTCGTTGAGGAACTCCAGGCGTTCGCGGACGGCGGCGTGCTCGAGGTCCTCGACCTCGTCCCGCAGTTCCTCGGGCACCGGCTCGCCGGCCGCGAGGGCGCGGGCGGCCCGCTCCCGCCGCTCCCGGCGTTCGGCGCGCCGGGGCACGCCCCAGTCGGGCGTGACGGGCACCCGGTCGTTCTGGCTGAACTCCAGGACGGGGTAGCCCAGTTCGAGGATCTGGGCGACGATGTGGGCACTCTCCCCGACGCTCATGCTGGGGAGGATCTCGGGGAGCCGGCGGGCGAGGTCCTCGGAGCCGGGGAAGTCGGTGTGCAGGGCGAAGCCGGGTGCGATCCGCTCGAACGTCCCGGCCCCGTCCGCACGCAGCAGTCCGCCCGCGTCGGCGGCCAGCACCAGCAGCCGCTCGCGTCCGGGACCCACCAGCGGGTAGGCCCACCACAGCACGTCGGCCCGCCCGGGTCCGGCCGGCAGCCGGGCCCGGCCCGCGGCCGGGTAGGCCAGACCGCCGTCGAGGGTGGCGCCGAGGCCGGGTCCCGGATCGTCGTAGGCGGCGTACGCCCCGTACGGGGTGTCCTCTTCTTCCTCGAGGTCCCCGGGTTCCCCGAGGTCCTCGGGCAGGGCCCCGGTCACGGGCAGCAGGTCGACCGCGGGCCGGCCGAGCGCGTCCTCCTTGGCGAGGGAGAACAGGCGCCGCGCGCCCCTGCTCCAGTGGGAGACGAGTCCGTCGCGGTCGACCACGACCACGGCCAGCGGAATACGGCCGGCGTCGCCGTGCCCGGCCGCCGCGCCGTCTCCCGCGCGGCTGTCCGGAGGTGTGTTCCGCTCGGTGCCACGGTCCATGGCCCAGGCCCTCTCTCCCCCGGCTGCGCAAGATCTGTACCGCCGTCACCACCGTACGACCACGGTCGGCCGCGATGTGCGGCATCGCGGGAATTGCCCGCCTCGGCTCGCACCGGCGTGCGTTCCCGCGCGTGACCGACCGTTTCGGTCCTCGTGGCCCAGCCGGAGGCCGCGTTCCGTCCGGCCGCCGCCGACCACCTGGAGCACGGTGGCGACCAGTGGGTGACCGGCGGCGACGACGTCACCCGCGGCGTCCGGCGGGGTCACGCGCACCTCCTCGACGGGCCGTCCGCCGCCGGCCCGCGCCGTGCCGCGCAGCACGGCGCCGCCCGCCGGTCCGACGTCCTGACGGATCTCGCGGGCGGCCTGGACGGTGACGGGATCACTCGAACCGGTGAGACGCCCTCTCCGCACCGTTCACGAGGGGGTGCCGCCCCTCACTTCTCGACCTCCGCGGCCAGCTTGTCCAGCAGGGCGTCGTAGATGCGGGCGAGCCCCTTGGGCGCGAAGGTCCTCTCGAAGAAGCCGCCGATGCCGCCCGCACCGGTCCACACGGTGGTCACGACGACCCGGGACCGGCCCTCACCGGCCGGGGTGACCCGCCAGGTGGTGACCATGGAGGAGTTGCGGTCCTTCTCGACCAGTTCGCCGTCGGTGGGCTCGGTGACCTCCAGGAGGCAGTCGCGCACGCGCTTGCTGGTGGCCTGGAGCTTCCAGTGCACGAGGGTGCCCTCGCCGTCACCGCCCTCGCGGACCTCGTACTCGCTGTACTGCTCGGGCAGCACTTTCGCGCGGGTGCCGCTGTAGTCGGCGAGGGCGTCGAACACCGTTTCCGCGTCCGCCGCGACGATCCGCTCCGTAGTGGCCTCGACCTGCGCCATCGCTTACCTCCAGGGCATGGGTTCTCGGGGGTCGGGGCAAGCCAACCACCCCTGCGCCCGGCCGCCCAAATCGAGGGTCCGGATGTGATCGGGAGGGTGATCGAAGATGTCACTCGCACGATCACGGGAACACTTGTTCTATTCTGTGCCGCAGCAACATCGCGGAGGCGTCATGCGCGGGGAGAAGCTCTCACCGGGCTCCGGACACGGCCGGGGACCGACATCGCCCTGCCCGCCGCGGAGACGGCCCGCACCTCCGGCACGCCCGGCCCCCGCGGCGCGCACCCCCCTCGACGACCCCATTCACGTGGAGTGGCTTCTCATGGTCAGCGCACCGCAGGCCGACAGGGTCTGGAAGAACATGACCGCGTCGATCATAGACCGGGATGATCACGGGCAGCAGCCCGCCGTGCCCCGGGCGGGGGCGGCCGCGTACTACGCGCTGCTCCAGGGCGGCGGCGCGGGCCCGGCGGACGGCGCTCCCGCCAAGCAGTGGCTGCTCCTGCGCAAACGCACGACCGAGCGGCTGAAGGACCGGTGAGCCTTCGCGGCGAAGGTCCGCGAGCCCGGGCCGGCACGCCCTCCGGCGCGTCTCCGCGTTCCTCCGCGCACGCCGCCGGAACAGGTGTGCCGCACCAGCCGCGCCGCCGACCCGGGGCGAAGCGGCGGCCTGCCCGTCGGCGCACACCCCCTGAGCCGCTGACGGTGAACCGCGCGCCGACGTCGGCGCGCGGTTCACCCCCGCACGGCCTGCCCGGCTTTCAGGACTGAGCGCCTGACGCCCCGTCGGGGCGGGACTGTCGTACCCATGGGCCATGACGGGTCCATGAGCGGCCTGTCCGGAATCCCCGCCCCCGACGGCGTGGCCCCCGCGACCCAGTACACCCACGTGGTGACGGGCACGGGCCGTTTCGTCGCCGTCTCCGGCCAGCTCGCCCTGGACGAGGACGGCCGGCTCGTCGACGAGGGCGACACCGGGGCGCCGGCCTGGTCCGCCCGGAGTTCCCGATGGAGATCGAGGCGTTCGCGGTGGTGGCCGGATGAGCGGGTTCCCGCTGCGCGCGATGACCGTGGACGACTGCGACCGCATGGCCGCGATACGGGTACGGGGCCGGCGGCACGCCTACCGCGGCCGGGGGATCCGGGCCAGGGCGCGGACCGCCGCCTCGGCCAGCGCCGGATGGGCGAGGGCGTCCTCGAGCACGGGTTCGGCGCGCGGGTCGCCGAGTTCGCCCAGTCCCTCCACACAGGCCAGCGCGACCCGGCGGTACGGGTCGTGGGGGCGCAGCCGCCGCCGCAGCGTGGTGATCAGGGCCGGTACCGCCTCGGGGGCGCGCAGTGCGGTGAGCAGGCGGACCGGGTGCAGGGCGTAGGCGACGCGGAGTTCGTTGGTGGCGAGGGCGGCGGCGGCGCGTGCGGTGCGCGGGTCGCCGAGGCGGGCGAGGGCGTGGGCGGCGGAGGCGCAGCGCGGCGGGTCGCGGTGGTTGAGGAGGAGGACGAGTGCCTCGAAGGCCCTGCGGTCCCCCGCCAGTCCCAGCCGGAACGCGGCCAGTTCGCGGGCCCAGAGCGGTTGTCCGGGTGCGGTGAGGACGCCGGCCAGGGTGTCGGGGTCGTCCGTGGCCAGGATACGGTCGTACGCCGTCGATCCGCCCGACTCCGCCCGTAAGCGCTCGGTGAGCGATCGCAACTCTTCGTCCATGCCCCAGAGATTAGGGGTCGGGCGGGGTACTCGGGACCCGCATCACAAAGCCGGGGGCTGGCGCGCTCGTTACCCGCGGGTTAAGCTCAGACGAGCGAGTTACCCACTCGCGACCCTCCTCATGGCGGTCTGGTGACGCGGCCGCCCTGGGGGGCAGTCGGTTCGGTACCCCGTGTACCGCAGTACGGCTCGGCCCCGGGACAGGGCCGGTCGGATCGGCCGTCGTTCACCGGCGGTTCCGGGCGTGTGCGCTCGCAGCCCGGTCCACACCCGCATCCCGCACGCACCCGGTGCGCCCTTCGGCGCACCCGGGCGTGCTTCCCGTCGTCACCCTCATTCCTGGAGTCCCGCGATGGCCACTCCCCTCTCCGACACCCCTCTGTCCCCGCTCCGGACCGTCGCCGTGGTCGGCCTCGGCACGATGGGCACCGGCATCACCGAGGTCCTGGCCGGCGCCGGCCGCGACGTCATCGGCATCGACGTCAGCGAGGCGCAGGCCGCCCGGTGCGTCGCCGTCCTGGAGGCCTCGACCGCCCGCGCCGTGGAGCGCGGCAGGCTGACCGAGGAGCAGCGTGCGGACCTCCTCGCCCGTGTGACCACCTCCACCGACCTCGCGGCGGCGGCCGCCGCCGACCTGGTGATCGAGGTGGCGCCGGAGTCGTACGAGATCAAGCAGCAGATCCTCCGCGAACTCGACGGGATCGTGCGGCCGGACACCGTTCTGGCGACCGGCACCAACGCCCTGTCCGTCACGCGTCTGGCCGCCGACTCGGCCCGCCCCGAGCGGGTGCTGGGCATGCACTTCTTCAACCCGGCGCCGGCGATGAGGCTGGTCGAGGTCGTCTCCTGCGTGCTGACCGCCCCCGCGGCCGTCACCGCGGTCACCGACCTCGCGCTGGAGCTGGGCAAGGAGCCCGTGGCGGTCGGCGACCGGCCCGGATTCGTCGCCGACGGACTGCTGTTCGGCTACCTCAACCAGGCCGCCGCGATGTACGAGTCCCGTTACGCCTCCCGCGAGGACATCGACGCCGCGATGAAGCTGGGCTGCGGTCTGCCCATGGGCCCGCTGGCGCTGCTCGACCTGATCGGCGTCGACACGGCGCGCACGGTCCTGGAGGCCATGTACGCCGAGTCCCGTGACCGGCTGCACGCCCCGGCCCCGGTCCTCAAGCAGCTCAGCGAGGCGGGCCTGACGGGCCGCAAGGCGGGGCGCGGCTTCTACACGTACGAGGCGCCGGGCAGCGGGACGGTCGTGCGCGACGCCCTCACCCCGCTCGGGGACGTCTTCGCGGTCCCCGGCCGTACGGTGCGTTCGGTGGGTGTCGCGGGCTCCGGCACCATGGCCTCCGGCATCGCCGAGGTCTTCGCCGGGGCCGGCTACGAGGTGGTCCTGGCCGCCCGCGGCGAGGAGAAGGCGCGGGCGGCCAGGACCCGGATCGGGAAGTCCCTGGCGCGCTCCGTCGACAAGGGGCGGATGACCGCCGAGGCGGCCGCCCGGATCCTGGAGCGGGTGCGTCCGACGGGCGGCTACGACGACCTCGCCGACGTCGATCTCGTGGTGGAGGCGGTCGCCGAGGACCTGGAGGTCAAGCGGCAGCTGTTCGCGACGCTGGACAAGGTCTGCAAGCCGGGCGCGGTCCTCGCCACCACCACGTCCTCGCTCCCGGTGGTGGCCTGCGCCCGCGCCACCTCGCGCCCGCAGGACGTGATCGGCATGCACTTCTTCAACCCCGCGCCGGCGATGAAGCTGGTCGAGGTGGTGCGCACGGTGCTGACCGCCGACGACGTCCACGCCACCGTGCGCGGGGTCTGCGGCACGCTCCGCAAGCACGCCGTGGACTGCGGCGACCGGGCCGGTTTCATCGTGAACGCGCTGCTGTTCCCGTACCTCAACAACGCGATCAAGATGGTGCAGGAGCACTACGCCTCGCTCGACGACATCGACGCCGCGATGAGGCTGGGCGGCGGCTACCCGATGGGGCCGTTCGAACTCCTCGACGTCGTCGGCCTCGATGTCTCGCTCGCCATCGAGAGGGTGCTGCACCGCGAGTTCCGCGATCCGGGGCTCGCGCCGGCGCCGCTGCTGGAGCACCTGGTGGCCGCGGGCTGCCTCGGCCGCAAGACCGGCCGTGGCTTCCGCGAATATGCCAAGCGCTGAGCGGCGTCCCGACGACCGGTCCGAGGGCGGCGCGGAGTGGGGCGGGCTGCTCGGCCCCGACCGGTTCCCCCCGCCGGCCCCCGTCGCCCCTCCCCCGCCCGCCGAGGGCGGGGGAACCCCCGGTCACGCGCATCGAGCCGCGCGCATGCAGTACGTTCGGGGCATGTCCCAGCCCGCCAAGTCCGCACGTACACCAGCCACGACCGAGCCGCCGGAAAGCGCCGCAGGCTCCCGTGCCGCCGCCCAGCGGCTCAAAATGCGCCGGGAACTGGCGGCCGCCGCGATGGAGCTGTTCGCGACCAAGGGGTACGAGGCCACCACCGTCGACGAGATCGCGGCCGCCGCCGGGGTCGCCCGCCGCACCTTCTTCCGCCACTTCCGTTCCAAGGAAGAGGCGATCTTCCCCGACCACGACGACACCCTGGTCCGCGCCGAGGCGGTGCTCAACGCCGCCCCCGCGCACGAGCATCCGCTCGACACGGTGTGCCGTGGGATCAAGGAGGTCATGAAGATGTACGCGGCGCGGCCGGAGATCTCGGTCGCCCGCTACCGGCTGACGCGCGAGGTGCCCACCCTGCGCGAGGCCGAGATCGCGTCGGTGGCCCGCTACGAGCGCCTCTTCACCCGTTATCTGCTCGGCCACTTCGACGAGCACGCGCACGACGACGACGCCAACGACGACCCGCTGCTGGCGGAGGTCGCCGCGTCCGCCGTGGTCACCGCGCACAACCACGTGCTGCGGCGCTGGCTGCGGGCCGACGGCCAGGGCGACGTCGAGGCCCAGCTGGACCACGCCTTCGCGATCGTCCGCAAGACCTTCGGCAGCGGGATCATGGCGGGCCGGCGCACCGCGCCGCCGAAGCCGCCCGTGTCCTCGGCGTCCGCGCACGGCGAGGTCCTGGTGACGGTCGCGCACGTGGACGCCCCGCTGGACGAGGTGATGCGGACCATCGAGCGGGCGCTCAAGGAGCGTTGAGCAGCCCTGCCGGGGAATGCCGGCCGGCCCTGCCGGGGAATGCCGGCCAGACCCGCCGAGGAGCGTTGTACGACCCCGCCGAGGAGTACTGACCAGCCGCTCACCACTGTGATGACGGCCACCCCACCGGGTGGCCGTTTTGCCATGTCAGGGGCGTTTTTCGCACCCGTTTCCGGGCCGGTTCGATCGATCATCGCTCATCTGATGAGTAAAGATTTCACCTGAGCTCAAGTTCTGGCACCCAGTGCCTTGTCGGATGACACGGCGTGCCATACGTTGAAGAGGTCCGGGCGAGTCCCGGCGGGCCCCTCGCCCGCACGTCCGGACGCCTGCGTCACAGGCAACCTCCCGCGCACACCCAGCGCTGCCGAAGCACCACCGCCGGACCGACGGCACCCCTCCCCACCCTCAGCAGCACACCGACGTAACCCTCAAGCGCCCCTCCCTCAGGGCGCTCATCGCCGGAGGCAACACCGTGACCATGAAGGACATCCTGGCCGCGATCCAGTCGCCCGACTCCACGTCGGAGGACTTCGCCGCCCTGCCGCTCCCCGAGTCGTACCGCGCGATCACCGTGCACAAGGACGAGACGGAGATGTTCGCGGGCCTCGAGACCCGCGACAAGGACCCCCGCAAGTCGATCCACCTTGACGACGTGCCGCTGCCCGAACTGGGCCCGGGCGAGGCCCTGGTGGCCGTCATGGCCTCCTCGGTCAACTACAACTCGGTGTGGACCTCGATCTTCGAGCCGCTGTCGACGTTCGGCTTCCTGGAGCGCTACGGCCGCACCAGCGAACTGGCCAGGCGCCACGACCTGCCGTACCACGTCATCGGCTCCGACCTCGCGGGCGTCGTGCTGCGCACCGGCCCCGGCGTCAACGCCTGGAAGCCCGGCGACGAGGTCGTCGCGCACTGCCTCTCCGTCGAGCTGGAGTCGTCCGACGGCCACAACGACACGATGCTCGACCCCGAGCAGCGCATCTGGGGCTTCGAGACCAACTTCGGCGGCCTGGCGGAGCTCGCCCTCGTGAAGTCCAACCAGCTGATGCCGAAGCCGGATCACCTGAGTTGGGAGGAGGCCGCCGCCCCGGGCCTGGTCAACTCCACCGCGTACCGGCAGCTGGTGTCCCGCAACGGCGCCGGCATGAAGCAGGGCGACAACGTCCTCATCTGGGGCGCGAGCGGCGGACTCGGCTCCTACGCCACCCAGTTCGCGCTCGCCGGCGGCGCCAACCCGATCTGCGTCGTCTCCAGCGAGCAGAAGGCGGACATCTGCCGGTCGATGGGCGCGGAGGCGGTCATCGACCGCAGCGCCGAGGGCTACCGGTTCTGGAAGGACGAGAACACCCAGGACCCGAAGGAGTGGAAGCGCTTCGGCAAGCGCATCCGTGAACTCACCGGCGGCGAGGACATCGACATCGTCTTCGAGCACCCCGGCCGCGAGACCTTCGGCGCCTCGGTGTTCGTCACCCGCAAGGGCGGCACCATCACCACCTGCGCCTCGACCTCGGGCTACATGCACCAGTACGACAACCGCTACCTGTGGATGTCGCTGAAGCGCATCATCGGCTCGCACTTCGCCAACTACCGCGAGGCCTGGGAGGCCAACCGGCTGATCGCGAAGGGCAGGATCCACCCGACCCTGTCGAAGGTGTACTCGCTCGAGGACACCGGCCAGGCCGCCTACGACGTGCACCGCAACCTGCACCAGGGCAAGGTCGGCGTGCTGTGCATGGCGCCCGAGGAGGGCCTGGGCGTGCGCGACCACGAGAAGCGCGCGCGGCACATCGACGCCATCAACCGCTTCCGGAACATCTGAGGTCCGCATGAGTGAGCGTCAGAAGGACCGGCCGTGGCTCATGCGCACGTACGCCGGCCACTCCACGGCCGAGGCGTCCAACGAGCTGTACCGGCGCAACCTCGCCAAGGGCCAGACGGGTCTGTCGGTCGCCTTCGACCTGCCGACCCAGACCGGCTACGACTCCGACCACGTCCTCGCCCGCGGCGAGGTCGGCCGGGTCGGGGTGCCCGTCGCGCACCTCGGTGACATGCGCCGGCTGTTCCAGGACATCCCCCTGGAGCGGATGAACACCTCGATGACGATCAACGCCACCGCCATGTGGCTGCTGGCGCTCTACCAGGTCGTCGCCGAGGAGCAGGGCGCGGACATCACCGGGCTCCAGGGCACGACCCAGAACGACATCGTCAAGGAGTACCTGTCCCGCGGGACGCACGTCTTCCCGCCGGGCCCGTCGCTCCGCCTGACGACGGACATGATCGCGTACACGGTCTCCCACCTCCCGAAGTGGAACCCGATCAACATCTGCAGCTACCACCTGCAGGAGGCCGGGGCCACGCCGGTGCAGGAGATCGCGTACGCGATGTCCACCGCGATCGCCGTGCTCGACGCAGTGCGCGACTCCGGTCAGGTGCCGCAGGAACGCATGGGTGACGTGGTCGGCCGCATCTCCTTCTTCGTGAACGCGGGCGTCCGGTTCATCGAGGAGATGTGCAAGATGCGCGCCTTCGGCCGCATCTGGGACCGGGTCACCCGTGAGCGGTACGGCATCGAGAACCCCAAGCACCGCCGCTTCCGCTACGGCGTCCAGGTCAACTCGCTCGGGCTGACCGAGGCGCAGCCGGAGAACAACGTCCAGCGGATCGTCCTGGAGATGCTGGCCGTCACCCTCTCCAAGGACGCCCGCGCGCGTGCCGTGCAGCTGCCGGCCTGGAACGAGGCCCTGGGCCTGCCCCGCCCCTGGGACCAGCAGTGGTCGCTGCGCATCCAGCAGGTCCTGGCGTACGAGAGCGATCTGCTGGAGTACGACGACATCTTCGAGGGCTCGAAGGTGATCGAGGCGAAGGTGGAGGAGCTGGTCGCCGACTCGCTCGCGGAGATGGGGCGGATCGAGGAGATGGGCGGCGCGATGGCCGCCGTCGAGTCCGGTTACCTCAAGTCGCAGCTGGTCGCCTCGCACGCCGAGCGCCGGGCCCGGATCGAGTCGGGCGAGGAGAGGATCGTCGGTGTCAACGCCTTCGAGGGCACCGAGCCCAGCCCGCTGACCGCCGACCTGGACACCGCGATCCAGACGGTCGACCCGGCGGTGGAGGCACGCGTCATCGCCTCGCTCCAGCACTGGCGCGACACCCGCTACCAGCCCCCGTTCAACCACCCGCGCCCCTGCAAGGCGCTGGAGAAGCTCAAGGAGGCCGCGCGCGGCACCGACAACCTCATGGAGGCCACCCTGGAGTGTGCCCGCGCCGGTGTCACGACCGGCGAGTGGGCGGGGGCGCTGCGGGAGGTGTTCGGGGAGTTCCGGGCGCCGACCGGTGTCTCGTCCGCCCCGGTGGCGGTGGCCGCCGAGGAGGGCTCGGCCCTGTCGGAGGTGCGCCGCAAAGTGGAACGGACGGCCAAGGACCTCGGCGTCGGCAAGCTGCGCTTCCTGGTCGGCAAGCCGGGCCTGGACGGTCACTCCAACGGCGCCGAGCAGATCGCCGTGCGGGCCCGCGACGCCGGGTTCGAGGTGGTCTACCAGGGCATCCGGCTCACCCCGGAGCAGATCGTGGACGCCGCCCTCGCGGAGGACGTGCACGCGGTGGGCCTGTCCATCCTCTCCGGCTCGCACGCCCAGCTCGTGCCGGACGTGCTCGAACGGCTCCGTGTGGCCGGTGCCACAGACATCCCGGTGATCGCCGGTGGCATCATCCCGAACGGTGACGCCGAACAGCTGCGGGCCGCGGGAGTCGCCGCGGTCTTCACCCCGAAGGACTTCGACATCACCGGCATCATCGGCCGCATCGTCGACGAGATCCGCACCGCGAACAAGCTCGACCCCCTGGAGGTCCCCGCATGACCACGGTCAACCGCCTTCGCCCCCGGCGTTCCTGCCTGGCGGTACCCGGCTCGAACCCGCGCTTCCTGGAGAAGGCGCAGGGCCTCCCGGCGGACCAGGTCTTCCTCGACCTGGAGGACGCCTGCGCCCCGCTCGCCAAGCCCGAGGCGCGGCACACCATCGTGAAGTTCCTCAACGAGGGCGACTGGACCGGCAAGACCCGCGTCGTGCGCGTCAACGACTGGACGACGGAGTGGACGTACCGGGACGTCGTGACGGTCGTCGAGGGTGCCGGCCAGAACCTCGACTGCATCATGCTGCCGAAGGTCCAGGACGCCCAGCAGGTGGTGGCCCTCGACCTCCTCCTCACCCAGATCGAGAAGACGATGGGCTTCGAGGTCGGCCGGATCGGCATCGAGGCACAGATCGAGAACGCCCGCGGCCTGAACAACGTCAACGAGATCGCGCAGGCCTCCCCGCGCGTCGAGACCATCATCTTCGGCCCGGCCGACTTCATGGCGTCCATCAACATGAAGTCCCTCGTCGTGGGCGAGCAGCCGCCCGGCTACCCGGCGGACGCCTACCACTACATCCTGATGAAGATCCTGATGGCCGCCCGCGCCAACGACCTCCAGGCGATCGACGGCCCCTACCTCCAGATCCGCAACGTGGACGGCTACCGCGAGGTCGCCCGGCGCGCCGCCGCGCTCGGCTTCGACGGCAAGTGGGTGCTGCACCCCGGCCAGGTCGAGGCGTCCAACGAGATCTTCTCGCCGTCGCAGGAGGACTACGACCACGCCGAGCTGATCCTGGACGCGTACGACTACTACACGTCCGAGGCCGGCGGGAAGAAGGGCTCGGCGATGCTCGGCGACGAGATGATCGACGAGGCCAGCCGCAAGATGGCCCTGGTCATCTCCGGCAAGGGACGCGCCGCCGGTATGCGGCGCACGTCGAAGTTCGAGATCCCGGAGGCGTGACGGCCATGCAGTTCGGACGCACCTACGAGGAGTTCGAGGTCGGGGCGGTGTACAAGCACTGGCCGGGCAAGACGGTCACCGAGTACGACGACCACCTGTTCTGTCTCCTCACCATGAACCACCACCCGCTCCACATGGACAGCAATTACGCCGAGAGGACGACGGACTTCGGCAGGAACGTGGTGGTGGGCAACTACGTCTACTCCCTGCTGCTCGGCATGTCGGTGCCCGACGTCTCCGGCAAGGCGATCGCCAACCTGGAGATCGAGTCGCTGAGGCACGTGGCGCCGACCTTCCACGGCGACACGATCTACGGCCAGACGACCGTGCTCGACAAGTGGCCGTCGAAGTCGAAGGACGACCGCGGGATCGTCCACGTCGAGACCAAGGGCTACAAGCAGGACGGAACCCTGGTCTGCGTGTTCCGCCGCAAGGTGATGGTGCCGACCGAGACGTACATCAAGGAGCGCGGCGGCGAGCAGCCGGGCCGCCCCGAGCTCAAGGAGCAGGAGAAGTAAGCCATGGCCCGTCTCGCCCAGACCGCCGGTCTGACCGACGTCCAGCAGGAGATCCTCTCCACCGTCCGCGACTTCGTGGACAAGGAGATCATCCCGGTCGCCACCGAGCTGGAGCACCGCGACGAGTACCCGCAGCAGATCGTCGACGGGCTGAGGGAACTCGGCCTGTTCGGTCTGATGATCCCCGAGGAGTACGGGGGCCTGGGCGAGTCGCTCCTCACCTACGCGCTGTGCGTGGAGGAGATCGCCCGCGGCTGGATGTCGGTCTCCGGCATCATCAACACGCACTTCATCGTGGCGTACATGCTCAAGCAGCACGGCACGCGGGAGCAGAAGGACCACTTCCTGCCGAGGATGGCGGCCGGCGAGGTCCGCGGCGCCTTCTCGATGTCGGAGCCGGGTCTGGGCTCCGATGTGTCGGCGATCACGTCGAAGGCGGTGAGGGACGGTGACGCGTACGTCCTGAACGGCCAGAAGATGTGGCTGACGAACGGCGGGACGTCGTCGCTGGTCGCCGTTCTGGTGCGGAGTGACGAGGGTCACCCCGAGGGCACGGCGCCGCACAAGTCGATGACCACCTTCCTGGTGGAGAAGGAGCCCGGCTTCGGCGAGGTCCGCCCCGGCCTCACCATCCCCGGCAAGATCGACAAGATGGGCTACAAGGGCGTCGACACGACCGAGCTCATCATGGACGACCTGCGCGTTTCCGCTGATCGGGTGCTTGGCGGGACCACCGGCCGAGGTTTTTACCAAATGATGGACGGGGTCGAGGTGGGCCGTGTCAATGTGGCGGCGCGTGGCTGCGGCGTCGCTCAGCGTGCCTTCGAGCTCGGTGTCCGGTACGCCCAGCAGCGTCACACTTTCGGCAAACCGATCGCCCAGCACCAGGCCGTCCAGTTCAAGCTGGCGGAGATGGCTACCAAGGTGGAGGCCGCACATGCGATGATGGTGAACGCGGCACGCAAAAAGGACTCCGGGGAACGAAACGACCTTGAAGCAGGGATGGCGAAGTACCTCGCCTCCGAATACTGCAAGGAGGTCGTGGAGGACGCCTTCCGGATCCACGGCGGTTACGGCTTCTCCAAGGAGTACGAGATCGAGCGCCTCTACCGGGAGGCGCCGATGCTGCTGATCGGTGAAGGGACCGCCGAGATCCAGAAAATGATCATCGGTCGCCGACTGCTCGAAGAGTATCGATTCCAGGGTTAGATGTCCGGATACGGGGTGTTTTCTTGGAGAAGGTGATCACACCCCGTACGCACTCTTCGGCCTCCGACTCGGCTGCCTGGCTTACCCAGTTACGGCCCGGAGCCGCTACGATCGCCGGAAAGCCGCCGTCCCCCGCAAGTGCGCGGCATCATCCGCTACGAAGGTCATCCATGCCCCACAGCCAAACCTCTGCACACCGCGACAGCCTCGCCGGCGTACGCCTCGCGCGCGGAGCATCGCCGTGGCTTCTGCCGACCGTCGCCACCGCAGCCGTCAGCCTTCTGCGCGCCCGCCGCTCGGGTGCCGCCAAGGCCGTCGCCGTCCCCGCCACCGCGCTGGCGGCGGGGATGCTGTGGTTCTTCCGCGACCCCGAGCGCGAGATCGCCCAGGGCCGGGTCATCTCGCCCGCCGACGGCGTGGTGCAGAGCATCATGCCGTGGAAGGACGGACGCACCCGCGTCGCGATCTTCATGAGTCCGCTCAACGTCCACGTGAACCGGGCCCCGCTGGCCGGCACGGTGACGTCGGTCGAGCACATCCCCGGTGGCTTCGTTCCCGCCTTCAACAAGGAGAGCGAGAACAACGAGCGCGTCGTGTGGCACTTCGACACCGAGCTCGGCGACATCGAGATGATCCAGATCGCCGGCGCGGTGGCCCGCCGCATCGTCCCCTACGTGCCCCGGGGCACCAAGGTCGAGCAGGGCGAGCGCATCGGCCTGATCCGCTTCGGCTCCCGCGTCGACATCTACCTGCCCGAGGGCGTGGAGGTGGCCGTCGAGGTCGGTCAGAAGACCGTGGCTGGGGTGACTCGCATTGACCGTGGTTGATCCCGAGACACAGGCCGGCTGGGTGCCCGAGGCCGACGAGGCGGACGACGAGGAGGAGATGCCCCTCTCGCTCCGCCTGTCGATAGCGGACACCCTCACCCTGGGCAACGCCACCTGTGGCTTCATGGCGGTGTACTTCACCACCACCGGCATCCTGATCCCGCACCTCCAGGGCAGCCAGGAGACCGGCATGGCCCGCCACAGCGCGGCCACCGCCGTCATCCTGATGCTGTGCGCGGCGGTCTTCGACCTGTTCGACGGCCTGGTGGCGCGCAAGCTGCGCTCCTCACCGATGGGCGCGGAGCTGGACAACCTGTCCGACCTCATCAGCTTCGGCCTGGCGCCGGCGTACTTCGTCCTGGTCTACGGCATGGTCGCGGACGACGCGCACCAGAGAGTGGCCGCGGTCGGGGCGATCGTGGTGCTGCTGGCGGTGGTGCTGAGGCTGGCGAGATTCTCCTGCGTCACGGTGAAGGACGGCACCTTCCAGGGCATGCCGTCGCCGTTCGGCGCGCTGACCGTCGTCTCGATCGTGCTGCTCGAGCTGCCGTTCGTGGCGACGCTGCTGGCGATCATCGGTACGGCGTGGCTGATGGTGAGCCGGGTGGAGTACCCGAAGCCGCGGGGCCGCCTCGCGGTGGCCATGCTGTCGTGGATCGTGCTGTCGATGGGGCTGCTGGCGGCGTGGGCGTTCGACGCGCCGAGCGGGCAGCTGCTGCTCCAGACGGGGTGTGCGCTGCAGCTGGTGATGGGCGCGGTGATTCCGCTGTTCGCCACGGCGCGGCGGGTGAACAACTTCCGCGACAACCGTCGCGAGGCGCGGGCGGCGCAGCTGCCGTAACGCTGCCGCGGCTTGTGGGCCCTGGACCCGGATCGGGTTCGGGGCCCTTTTGTTTTCGCCCCCGCAGCCCCTTCCCGTCCCGACCCCGGGGCTCCGCCCCGGACCCCGCTCCTCAAACGCCGGACGGGGCTGAAATCAGCCCGTCCGGCGTTTGAGGACAAGGCCCGTTCAGGGCCGAAGGGGGGTCTGGGGGCGCAGCCCCCAGGGACGGGACGGGAAGGGGCGGCGGGGGCGAGAAAAGCTCAGCTCAGGAAGTCCCGCGCGATCCGCTCCGCCGTACGCTCCAGGATCGGCCCCGCATCCGCGACGCACACGGCCACGTCCGGCTCCAGATCCGTCAGCGCGTACGCCCGCCGGATCCCCGCCCGCCCCAGCACCTCCGGCGGCAGCGCCAGCCGCCCGCACACCGCGACGACCTCCTTGCCGGCGGCCCGCGCGGCCGCGGCGACACCCGCGGGGGCCTTCCCGTGCAGGGTCTGCTCGTCCAGCGACCCCTCCCCCGTGATCACCAGATCCGCCCGCTCCAGCGCCGGCGCGAACCCGAGCACGTCCAGCATGACCTCGATGCCCGGCCGGAAGGCGGCGCCCAGCAGCAGGGCCCCGTACCCGATCCCCCCGGCCGCCCCCGCACCGGGCGCCGCGGCGAACTCGGCGGCCTTCGGCCCCACCGCCCCCTCCAGCACCTTCGCGAAGTGCGCGAGCGCCGCGTCCAGCGTCTCCACGTCCTCCGGCGAGGCCCCCTTCTGCGGGCCGTAGACCGCCGGGGCGCCCTTCGGCCCGGTCAGCGGGTTGTCGACATCGCTCGCGAGGACCAGCTCGACCTCGCCGAGGCGGGGATCCAGCCCCGACAGGTCCGCCGACGCCAGCTCGGCCAGCCCCCCGCCGCCCGGCGCCACCGGCTCACCGTCCGCCGTCGCGAACCGCGCGCCCAGCGCCGACAGCATGCCCGCGCCGCCGTCGGTGGTGGCGCTGCCGCCCACCCCGAACACGATCGTGCGCGCCCCCGCGTCCAGCGCGGCCCGCAGCAGCTCCCCGGAGCCGTACGTCGACGCCGTGAGCGGCGCGAAGAAACCGGCCGGCAGCCGCTGCAGCCCGCTCGCCTCCGCCATCTCCACGACGGCCGTGTCACCGCGCAGCGCGTACGCCGCGGTCACCTCGTCCCCGAGGGGACCGGCGACCCGTACCTCCCGCCGCTCGAACCCGGCCGCGACCGCCGCGGCCACGGTGCCGTCGCCGCCGTCGGCCACCGGCAGCGCCTCGACCACCAGGTCCGGTACGACCCGGCGCAGTCCGGCGGTCACCCGCCCGGCGACCTCGACGGCCGTCAACGACCCCTTGAACTTGTCCGCGGCGACGAGCACCCGCCGTGCCGACCGCGTCGTACGAGTGCCGCTCTCTGCAGCGTCCGCCACTTGCATTCCCCTCGTTCTCCGGGCCTCGCGCGTGTCAAGGCCGAGTCGCGCCGCTGCGACCCTAAACCGGCGGGCACAGCGGCCGCCATGCCCTGCCCAGCCCGTGAAACGGCCGGGAACCGGGTACACCGGTCCCATGACCGCGATGAGCGCTGTGGACACGGAGCCGGGACTCGCCGACCGCATCCTCGGAGGCTGGCTGGGCCGGATCGCGGGCAACATGCTCGGCAAACCGGTGGAGCAGGGCGAGGTGTGGACGCGCGAGCGCATCGACCGCTACCTCCGCCGGACGGACGCCCTCCCCCTCACCGACTACCTCCCCGAGCCGCCGACCGAGAGCGAGGGCCTCGACCTGCGCCCCGAGTGGCGGGACTGCGTCCGCGGCCGCGTCCACGGGAGCTGCCGCGACGACGACGTCGACTACGCGATCCTCGGCCTGGACCTGCTGGAGACCCACGGCTTCGACTTCACCACCGAGCAGGTCGGCGACCTGTGGCTGCTGCGCCTGCCGTACCTGCAGACCTTCACGGCGGAACGGGCCGCCTACCGCAACCTCGCGAACGGCCTGAAACCCCCGGTCACGGCCACCTGTGACAACCCCTACCAGGAGTGGATCGGCGCCCTGATCCGCGCCGACATCCACGGCTGGACGTCCCCGGGCGCCCCGCACCGCGCCGCCTCGCTCGCCCGCCGGGACTCGGTGCTCTCCCACACCGGCAACGGCGTGTACGGCGCGATGTGGGCGGCGGCGCTGATCTCGGCGGCGTTCACGGCGCCCACCGTGCGGCACGCGGTGGACGAGGCGCTCACGGTGATCCCGGCGAGCAGCCGCCTCGCCCGCACCGTGCGCCGGGTGGCCTCCCTGCACGAGGCCGGGCTGGCCTGGGAGGACACGCTCACCACGCTCACGGAGGAGACGGCGGGCCTCGGCTGGATCCACACGGTCCCGAACGCGGCCGTCCTCACCGCAGGCCTGCTGTACGGCGGCGGCGACTTCACCCGGACCATCGCCCTGACCGTGCGCGGCGGCCTGGACACCGACTCCAACGGTGCGACGGCGGGCTCGGTGGCGGGCGTCCTGTGCGGCGCGGCCGCCGTCCCGGCCCAGTGGAAGGACCCGCTCCAGGACACGGTGCGCAGCGCCGTCTTCGGCTTCGACGGCGTACGGATCAGCGAGCTGGCGGAGCGCACGCTGCGGCTGGCCCGAGCCGAGTGACCGTGCGATGTGCCCCGGCGCACGCGCCTCCGGTGTCGATCATGGGACCGGCGTGTGCTGCCGTGCGCCCCGCGGGCCCGGCTCCGTGCCCGCGGCGGTGCCCGGCGCCACGATTACCCTTCCGGGCATGACCACCACTCAGCCCGTCCAGGACTACGCCTCCTACATCGCCTCCCTCCCCCGTGTCCTCGCCGGCGCCGCCGTTCTCCTCCGGGACGAGGAGGGGCGGGTGCTGCTCGTCGAGCCGAACTACCGGGAGGGGTGGGCGCTGCCCGGCGGGACGGTCGAGTCGGACGACGGGGAGAGCCCGCGCGAGGGGGCGCGCCGGGAGACGGCCGAGGAGATCGGGCTGGACCGGGAGCCGGGCCGGCTGCTGGCGGTGGACTGGGTGCGCGGGCCGGGGCGGCCGCCGGTGGTGGCGTACCTGTACGACGGCGGCGTGCTCGGCGCGGACGACTTCGCGGCGATCCGGCTGCAGGAGTCGGAACTGCTGTCCTGGCGGCTGGTGCCGCGCGGGGAACTGACCGAGTACCTCCAGGGCTCCCTGGGGCGCCGGGTGCTGGCCGCGCTGGACGCCCTCGCCGACGGTTCGGGCACCGTGGAGCTGGAGGACGGGCACCGGGTGCGCTGGGCCGGCGCGGGGCGATATCCGCTCGCCGCACCGGCGCCCCGCGGCCTACCCTCGGCCCCATGAGCAAGCCCCTCGTCGCCCTCCTCACCGGTGCCGGTGTCAGCACGGACTCCGGCATCCCGGACTACCGCGGACCCAATGGCCTGTGGCGCCGCGATCCCGAGGCCGAGAAGCTGGTGACGTACGCGTACTACATGGGCGATCCGGAGATCCGCCGCCGTTCCTGGCGGATGCGGCGGGAGAACTTCACGTCCGCCGTGGAGCCGAACGGCGCGCACCGCGCCGTGGCCGAGCTGGAGCGCTCCGGGGTGCCGGTGCGGGTGATCACGCAGAACGTGGACGGGCTGCACCAGCTCGCCGGCCTGCCGGCCCGCAAGGTGCTCGAACTCCACGGCACCGTACGGAGCGTGGTGTGCACCAGGTGCCACGCGCGCGGCGCGATGGAGGACGCCCTGGCCCGGGTCGACGCCGGTGAGGACGATCCGCCGTGCCCGGAGTGCGGCGGCGTCCTCAAGCCGGCGACGGTGATGTTCGGCGAGCACCTCGATCCCGTGGTGCTGGGCGAGGCGGCGGCGATCAGCAAGGCGTGCACCGTCTTCGTCGCCGCGGGCACCAGCCTCCAGGTCCACCCCGCCGCCGGGCTCGCGGAGGTGGCCGCCGGCCACGGGGCCCGCCTGATCATCGTCAACGCGGAGCCGACCCCGTACGACGACCTCGCCGACGAGGTGATCCGCGAGCCGATCGGCACCTCGCTGCCGGCGCTGCTGCGCCGGATCGCCGCCTAGAACAGGGCAG
Source organism: Streptomyces sp. NPDC018964 (assembly GCF_044390325.1). Taxonomy (NCBI): domain Bacteria; kingdom Bacillati; phylum Actinomycetota; class Actinomycetes; order Kitasatosporales; family Streptomycetaceae; genus Streptomyces; species Streptomyces sp. NPDC018964. The sequence goes on along the minus strand of NZ_JBIRYZ010000018.1, from coordinate 37,789 downwards.
TTCCGCGTTCGAAGTCCAGCAGGCGCTGCTTGCGCTCCAGGCCGCCGCCGTAGCCGGTGAGGCCGCCGCTCGCGCCGATGACGCGGTGGCAGGGGACGATGATGCCGACCGGGTTGCGGCCGTTGGCGAGGCCGACCGCGCGGGAGGCCTTGGAGTTGCCGAGGGTGTCGGCGAGTTGGCCGTAGGTGCGGGTCTCGCCGTACGGGATGCGGGTCAGCCGGTCCCAGACGCGGCGCTGGAACGGGGTGCCGTGCAGGCGCAGTTCGAGGGTGAACTCCTTCAACTCGCCCGTGAAGTACGCCGCGAGCTGCTCCAGCGCCTCGGCGAAGGGGGTGTCGTCGGGGGCGCCGAAGGTCTCCTCGGGTGGGCGGTGGCGCTGGTCGGTCATGTAGAGGCCGCACAGGACGCCGTCGTCGGCGACGAGCGTCAGCGGGCCGTAGGGGCTGTCGGTCACGGTGTGCTGCTTCATCGGCTGGGGTTCCTGGTCTCTCTACACCGGCAGGAAGTTGATGGGGTGGCTGTCCGTCGCCCACAGGTACTGGACCGCGTACGCCCGCCAGGGCCGCCAGGCCGCCGCGCGGGCGGTGAGGGCGGCCGGGGTGGAGGGCAGGCCCAGTTCGCGGGCGGCGCGGCGGATGCCGAGGTCGGTGGGGAGGAAGGCGTCGGGGTCGCCGAGGGCGCGCATGGCGATGACGTCGGCCGTCCAGGGGCCGAAGCCGGGGAGGGCGAGGAGTTTCGCGCGGGTCTCGGGCCAGTCGCTGTCGGCGCCCAGGTGGAGGTCGCCGTCGGCGAGCCGGCGTACGAGGGTGGTGAAGGTGGTGCGGCGGGTGCGGGGCATGGCGAGGGTCTCGGGGTCGAGCCCGGCCAGCGCCTCGGGGGACGGGAAGAGGTGGGTGAGGCCGCCCTCGGGGTCGTCCACGGGGGTGCCGTACGCGGTGACCAGGCGGGCCGCGTGGGTGCGGGCGGCGGCCGTGGAGACCTGCTGGCCGAGGACGGCCCGGACGGCGAACTCGTCCGCGTCGACCGTGCGCGGCACACGGCGGCCGGGTGCCTTGTCGACGAGGGGCGCGAGGACCGGGTCCGCGCGCAGCTGCTCGTCGACGGCGACCGGGTCGGCGTCGAGGTCGAGCAGACGGCGGCAGCGGCTGATGGCGACGGTGAGGTCGCGGGGGTCTCCGAGAGTGAGGCGGCAGGCGATGTGGTCGGGGTGCGGGGTGAGCGCCACGACGCCGTGGCCGTACGGCAGGCGCAGGGTGCGCCGGTAGGCGCCGATGGGGGTACCTCCCACGCCCTTGGGGCTGTGGGGGAGCCACTCCTCCACGCCGGGTACGGCGGTGGCGGCGAGGTGGCCGAAGAGGTTGTCGGGGTTGAGCGGGGCGCGGAACGGCAGGCGGAGGGAGAGCACTCCGGGGGTGGTGCGGGAGGTGTCCTTCGGTGCCCGGGCGCGCAGTCCGCCCGGGGTGAGTGCGTAGACCTCGCGGACGGTGTCGTTGAAGGTGCGGACGGAGGAGAAGCCGGCCGCGAAGGCGATCTCCGCCATCGGCAGGTCCGTGGTCTCGATGAGGAGCCGCGCGGTCTGGGCGCGCTGGGCGCGGGCGAGCGCGAGGGGGCCCGCGCCCAGCTCGGCGAGGAGCTGGCGCTCGACCTGCCGGGTGCTGTAGCCGAGCCGGGCGGCGAGACCGGTGACGCCTTCGCGGTCGACGACGCCGTCGGCGATCAGCCGCATGGCGCGGGCCACCGCGTCGGCCCGCTGGTTCCACTCCGGTGAGCCGGGGCTGGTGTCGGGCCGGCAGCGTTTGCAGGCCCGGAACCCGGCCTGCTGGCAGGCCGCCGCGCTCGGGTGGAAGACCATGTTCTCGGCCTTGGGCGGGACCACCGGGCAGCTCGGCCGGCAGTAGATGCCGGTGGTGAGGACGGCGGTGAAGAACCAGCCGTCGAACCGCGCGTCCTTCGACCGCACGGCGCGCACGCAGCGCTCGGTGTCGGTGTGCATCCCCTTCTGCATGCCTCAAGGATCGGACACGTCCGGTGCCCCGGTCTGGCGGGAATCCGACGTCGACGTCATGTGTCCTGGGGTTGCCCGGATCGCCATGCCGACTCGCGGAGCAGTCGCAGCCCGTTCAGGCCGACCAGCACGGTGGAGCCCTCGTGTCCTGCGACGCCGAGCGGGAGGGGGAGGTGGCCGATGAGGTCCCACAGGACGAGGCCGGTGATGGCCGTGCCCGCGATGACGAGGTTCTGCGCCACGAGCCGGCGGGCGGTGCGGGAGAGCCGTACGACCGCGGGGACGGCGGCGAGTTCGTCGCGTACGACGACCGCGTCCGCCGTCTCCAGGGCGAGGTCGGAGCCCGCGCGGCCCATGGCGATGCCGGCGTGGGCGGCGGCGAGGGCGGGTGCGTCGTTGACGCCGTCACCGACGAACAGCACCTTGCGGCCGGCCGTCTGGAGGTCCCGTACGGCGTTCACCTTGTCCTCGGGGAGGAGGCCGGCGCGGATGTCCGTGAGGCCGGTCGCGGTGGCGACGCGGGCGGCGGCGTGCTCGTTGTCGCCGGTGAGGAGGGTGGGGGCGGTGCCGGTGAGGGCTGTCAGGGCGGAGGTGGCGGCCGGGGCGTCGGAACGGATCCGGTCGGTGAGGGCGAGGGTGCCGACGGGGGTGCCGTCGCGGGTGACGCGGACGACGGTCTCGCCGTGTTCCGCGTCCGCCGGGTCGGCGCGTCCGACGGTCACCACGGCCCCGTTCACGGTGGCGGTGATGCCGTGGCCGGGGGCGGCGGTGAAGTCGGTGACGGGGGCGAGGGGCAGGCCGCGGGTGCGGGCGGCGGTGACCACGGCGCGGGCCAGCGGGTGCTCGCTGGGGTGCTCGGCCGAGGCGGCCAGGGCGAGCAGGGCGTCCTCGTCGAGGCCGGAGCCGGGCAGCGGACGTACGGCGGTGACCTCGGGGGTGCCCTCGGTGAGGGTGCCGGTCTTGTCGAGGGCGGCGGTGTCGATCTCACCGAGGCGTTCCATGGCGACCGCCGACTTGACGAGGACGCCGTGGCGGCCTGCGTTGGCGATGGCGGAGAGCAGGGGCGGCATGGTGGCGAGGACGATCGCGCACGGCGAGGCGACGATCATGAAGGTCATCGCCCTCAGCAGGGCATCGGTGAGGTTCTCGCCGAAGGCGAGCGGAATGCCGAACACGGCGAGGGTGGCGGCGACCACGCCGACCGCGTACCGCTGCTCGATCTTCTCGATGAAGAGCTGGGTCGGCGCCTTGGTGCGGGAGGCCTCCTCGACCAGGGTCACGATGCGGGCGATGACCGAGTCGGCGGGGTCGCGGCCGACCCGGACGCGCAGGGCGCCGGTGCCGTTGAGGGTGCCGGCGAAGACGTCGTCGCCGGGGCGCTTGACGACCGGCAGCGACTCGCCGGTGATGGTGGCCTGGTCGGCCTCGCTGACGCCGTCGAGGACGGTGCCGTCGGCACCGATGCGCTCTCCGGGGCGGACGAGCAGGACGTCGCCGACGGCGAGTTCGGCGGTGGGCACGGTCTCCTCGCCGCTCCCGGTCACCCGGGTCGCCGTGGTGGGCGCGAGGTCGAGCAGGCCGCGCACGGAGTCGGCGGTGCGGGCGGTGGCCAGGGCCTCCAGGGCGCCGGAGGTGGCGAAGATGACGATGAGCAGGGCGCCGTCGAGGACCTGTCCGATCGCGGCGGCGCCCAGCGCGGCGACGATCATCAGCAGGTCGACGTCGAGGGTCTTCTCGCGCAGTGCGCGCAGCCCTTCGAGGGCCGGTTCCCAGCCGCCGCACGCGTAGGCGACGGCGTACAGGATCCCGCCGGCCCAGCCGGGCGCACCGCCGAGGTCGGCGGCGATCCCGGCCAGGAAGGCGACGAGCGAGGCGAGCGCCCACCGGGCTTCCGGAAGGGCGAGGACACGGGTACGGCGGCGCGGCGCCGGGGTACCGACGGACGACCGGGGGGCGGGGGCGAGAGTCACGGACACCCGGCCACCATACAGGAACGCATGAAGAGTCATTCATGCGTTCATATGTGATGAGTAGGATGTCCACATGGGTCATGGAGCCGCCGTTTCCGCACAGGACGACGCCGCGCGGGTGCGCCTGGACGCGGACAACGTCGCGAAGGTCGCCACCACGCTCCAAGCCCTCTCCACGCCCTCCCGGCTGCTGATCCTCGCCCGCCTGCGCGAGGGCCCGCTCCCGGCCACGGAGCTGGCGGCGGAGGTGGGCATGGAGCAGTCGGCCTGCTCGCACCAGCTGCGGCTGCTGCGCAATCTGGGCCTGGTGGTCGGCGAGCGCCGGGGACGTTCCGTGGTGTACGCGCTGCACGACGACCATGTCGCCGGGCTGCTCGACCAGGCCGTCTACCACGTGGAGCACCTGCGGCTGGGGATCAGCGACACCGCGGGGTGAGCAGCCCCCGCATGGTCTCGGCGGCGCGTACGGCGGCGTCCGCGCAGCAGTTGTTGAACAGTACGTGCAGTTCGTCCGTCCGTTCCGCCGCACGCCGCAGCCGGGGCACCCAGGCGGCGAGTTCGGTCACGTCGTAGTCGTGGCGGAAGCGGTCCTCCTTGCTCCCCCTCCCCCAGTCCCTGCTGCGGCCGTGGAACCGTACGACGGCGAGGGCGGGGCGGCTGACGGGTGCGACGGGCGGCAGGGAGCCGGAAAGGCCCTGGGCCATGTCCACGCCGACGGCCGTCGCGCCCAGCCCGGACAGCAGCGCGAGGGTGTCCTCGGCCCGGTCCGCCGCCCACCACCCCGGGTGCCGGAACTCGACGGCGAGCGGCCAGTCGGCCGTGCGCTCCGCGCACTCCTCCAGGGTCCGTTCGGCCGGGGCGCCGGGCGCGAAGCGGGGCGGGAACTGGAACAGTACGGCGCCCAGCCGCCCTGCCTCGCGCAGTGGCCCGACCGCCTCCGCGAACCTCCTCCACACCTCGTCGAGGAGGGCGCCGTCCACCGGCCGGTCCCGCAGGTCGGCGGGGAGCGCCTGCGGCCGGGTGGGGTGGCCGGTCAGCAGCGAGAACGCCTTGACGTCGAAGCGGAATCCGTCCGGTGTGCGCTCCACCCACAGTTCGCTGTTGCGGCGGCTGGGCAGCGCGTAGTAGGCGGAGTCCACCTCGACGACGGGCAGCCTGGAGGCGTAGTGCCGCAGCCGTCCCTCGGCGTCCCGCCCCCCGCTCGGATACCAGCCGCTCGTCACGAGCATGCGGTCCGTCCACGAACAGGCCCCGACCAGGATGTCACCCATGGGAGCCCGGGTACCCGGGCTCCCGCGCATCTGTCCTCCTACTCGGTCGCCGTGGGCCGGCGCGAGACCGCCGTCGCCCCGGCCACGTCGGTGAGCGGGCGCAGCCGGTAGGTGTAGGTGTGGTCGCGGTCGGCGAAGAGCTTGAACTCGTCGTGGGTGTGCGCGCCCCAGCTGTTGTCGCCGCCGACGCCCATCTGCCGGTGGTTGACCCGCAGCACGACCGCGTCCCGCGGGGTGAGCTGGTAGTCGTGCCGGACGCCGGCCGACAGGTCCTCCGGGGTGAAGTGCGAGGCGTTGATCTCCAGGAGGGGTTCGCCCGACACCAGCAGGCCGCGTCCGCTGCCGTCGGTCAGGGCGGCCCAGCGGACGTCGGTCTTGTTGCCGTTCTCCTGCGGGCGGATGTAGGGGATCCACTGCTCGGCCACGGTCGACGTGTAGAGGCCCACGTCGGTACCGGTGTTGCGGTCCCAGTGGTTCTCCTCGGGGCCGCGTCCGTAGTAGTGCAGGCGGTCCAGGCGGCGCGGCAGGAACAGCAGCGTGCCGACCTCCGGGATGTACGGCAGGTCCGGCGCACCCGGGTGGAGGGTGTTGTCGACCTTGATCTCGCCGTTGCCGAACACCGTGTGGACGGTGGTGTACGTCGATTCCGTGGTGGTGGGCAGGGTGCCGCTGACCTTGATCTCGACGGCCCGGTCGGCCAGGGCGCGTACGGTGACGTCGGTGACCTTCCGGCGGGCGCCGGCGTCGCGCCAGGTCTGGTTGCGGGTGTGCTGGCCGTTGCCGTGGTCGTTGTCGGTGGGGGCCCGCCAGAAGTTGGGCACCGGCCCGGAGGTGATCAGGCGGGTGCCCTTCACCTCGTAGGAGGTGAGGGTGCCGGTGTTCTTGTCGACGGTGACCGAGAAGTCCCTGCCGGTGACCCTGATGTCGTCGTCGCGCTCCTCGTGGCGCAGGACCGGGACGCGTGACAGCGGTACGGGGGTCACGGCCGGGCTTGTGGCGTCGAGCGGGAGCTGCTGCCGGGCCACCTCGAAGCCGGCCTTCGCCCACGGCGTGGATTCCCTTGTAATGAAAGACAGTTGGAGGAAGTACTCGGTGCCCGGTGCGGGGTTCTTCGGCAGGCGTACGGGCAGGGTGATGGCCTTCTCGGACCGCGGCGGCACGTCGAGCTGGTCCCGGGTCAGCCTTCCGCGCCGTACGACCTCGCCGTCGGCGACGAGTTCCCAACGGCCGTCGAATTCACGGAGGTTGGTGAACAGGTACTCGTTGGTGAGGGTGACGGCACCGGGGTCGCCGGCGCCGGAGGTGCGGGCGGCGTTGATCGCCTGGTAGACGCGTTTGACCTCGGCGGCCTTGCCGGTGTGGCCGCGGTCGGCGGTGACGATGCCGTCCGCGACGAAGGCGCCGTCGTTGGGGTTGTCGCCCCAGTCGCCGCCGTAGGCGAGGAACCGCTTCTCCTCGGGCCGCTTCCGCTCCACCTCGACGGTGGCGGCGTCGAACCAGAACCGTACGCCGTCGTCGCCGGGTCCCCGGTCGTCGGAGGCCAGTTCGGCGGCGGTGAGGGCGCGGGCGTAGACGCGGGCGCGGCGGACGGTGCCGCTGAACTCGCGGGTCTGGTTGTCGGCGTCGGAGGCGAGCGCGAGCGGCGCGGTGTTGCTGTCGGGGCGCCGGTCGGTGGTGCGGGTGGCCTTCACCGCGCCGTCGACGTGCAGGGTCAGTGTGCCGGCGTCCGCGTCGAAGACGCCCGCTACGTGGTGTTCGCGGCCGGTCCAGTCGTCGGGCACGGTCCAGTTGACGGCGATCCACTGCCCGCCGCCGTAGAGGAAGAACTCCAGGGTGCGGCCGCTCTGTTTGAGCGCGTACTGGGTGTCGCCCTTGGCGATGATCGGCTGGTGGTAACCCGTCACGCCGGGGGTGATCCAGGCCTCCAGGGTCAGTGAACCCGTGAGGTCGAGGCTGTCGTGGCGTTCGAAGACCGTGATGCCGGACAGGCCCTTGTCGCGGTCGAGGCTCCCGCGGGTGGCGAGGATCTCGCCGCGCAGTCCGGCCGGTCCCGACTCGGTGAGCAGGGTGCGGGCAGGGACGGGCGTGTAGAGGGACTGGTCGACGAAGTCCCAGATCCAGCCGCCCTGGAGGACGTCGTGGCGGCGGACGACGTCCCAGTACTTCTTGAAGTTGCCGGTGGAGTTCCCCATCGCGTGGGCGTACTCGATCATGACGTACGGCCGGGTGTCGGCGGTGTCCGCGGCGCGCTGCTCGATGCGGGACGGGCTCTCGTACATCCGGGAGCGGATATCGCTGATGCCCGGCCGGTCGTCGCCCTCGTACTGGATGACGCGGGTGGGGTCGTAGGAGCGGATCCAGTCGTGCATGGCGGTGAAGGTGGAGCCGCCGCCGGCCTCGTTGCCGAGCGACCAGATGACCACCGAGGGGTGGTTCTTGTCGCGGTGGACCATGTTCTGGGCGCGGGCGACGCAGGCCGCCGTCCACTCCGGGTGGTCGCCCGGGTACTCGTCACGGATGCCGTGGGTCTCCAGGTTGGTCTCGTCGACGAGGTAGAGGCCGTACTCGTCGGCGAGTTCGTACCACAGCGGGTTGTTGGGGTAGTGCGAGGTGCGGACGGAGTTGATGTTCATCCGCTTGATGAGGGTGATGTCCTCGACCAGGTTCTCGCGGGTGAGGGCGGTGCCGCGGGAGGGGTGCATCTCGTGGCGGTTGGTGCCGCGGAAGGAGACGGGTTCGCCGTTGATCCGCATCAGCCCGTCCTTGAGGGCGAACTCGCGGAACCCGACGCGGTGGGACAGGGTTTCGATCACCTTGCCCGCCGGGTCGCGGAGCCTGAGGACGGCCGTGTAGAGGTCCGGGTGTTCGGCCGACCAGAGCCGGGGCCGGGTCACGGCCTTCGAGGCCCGTACGGTGACGTCCTCGCCGGCGCCGGCCGTGCCGAGGTCGGCGGTCCGCTCCAGCGGACGGGACCAGACGGCGTGGCCGCGGGCGTCGTACAGCTGGGTCTCGACGGTGTAGCGGCCCGACTCGCCGCCGCCGTACGCCCGTACGCTCGCGGTGACCGCCAACTCGCCCTGCATGTACGTGTCGTCGAGCGGGGTGTCCAGCTTGAAGTCACGCAGGTGCACGGCCGGGGTGGAGTACAGGTAGACCGAGCGGAAGATGCCGCTCAGCCGGATCATGTCCTGGTCCTCCAGCCAGTCGCCGTCGGCGTAGCGGTACACCTCCACGGCGATCTGGTTGGTGCCGGGCTTCAGGTGGTCGGTGATGTCGTACTCGGAGGGCGTGTAGGAGTCCTCGTCGTAGCCGACGAGTTCGCCGTTGATCCACACGTAGTGGGCGGACTTGACGCCCTCGAAGTGGAGGAAGGTGCGGCGGCCTCTCCAGTCGCGCGGGACGGTGAAGGTGCGCCGGTACTGGCCGACCGGGTTGTAGCGGGTCGGGGCGGCGGGCGGCTGCGGTTCCTCGCCGCGGCCGTTGGGGCCCCAGTACGGGTAGGTGATGTTCAGGTAGATCGGGAAGTCGTGGCCGTGCAGTTGCCACACGGACGGGACCGGGATGGTGTCCCAGCCGGTGTCGTCGGTGTCGGTGCGGTGGAAGTCGGCGTCCCGGTCCTCGGGGCGGTCGGCGTAGGCGAACTTCCAGGTGCCGTCGAGGCTCAGCCGGTAGGGCGAGCGGGTGCGGTCGGCGGCGAGGGCCTGTCTCACGTCGGCGTACGGCATGAGCGTGGTGTGCGGGGGCTGGGTGCCGAGCCGGAAGACACCGAAGTCGTTCCACTCCGGAGGCGTGTCGGCCGCCGCCCGCCGGCCGGCCGCGTGCGCCGCGACGGGCGACGCGGACAGGGCGAGGGCGCCGAGCACGGCGGCGCCGGACTCCAGGAGCCGGCGGCGGCTGACGACCGGCGGCCCGGAGCGGGGGGACCGGTCGGCGGGAGACGTGTACGGGTGCGGGTGCGGGTACGGCATGACCGTGGCCTTCCTCGGTACGACAGAGCACTGCACGGACTGAGGGCACGTCGAAACTCCCCCTGCAACGCACCGCCGGGCGGGGGACGTCACGGCAGGGGACATCGCGACGGATGGTGACGGAGCAGCTACTGAGCCAGCCACACCCTAGGACTCGAACACAATCGAAGCAATGATCCCGTCGGGATCTGTGCGGTCCTGATGGTTCGACCGGAGCCTCCGGGCTCCCCCTCTGGAATGATCAGGCCATGTCACGAACGTGTCCCCGCCTTCTCGCCGCCCTGCCGTTCGTCCTGCTCGTCGCCGTGACGGCCGGATGCGCCGACCCGGCGGCCGGTCCCCGCGCGGGCGGCACCGAGCCGCAGGGCTACTGCCCCCTTCCCGAGGAACGGGGACCGACGCCCTCCCCTTGCGTCACCTTCGACTGGAACCAGCGGCTGGCGGAGAACCACGGCTACCGCGAGCGGATCACGATCACGGCGGAGCAGAAGGAGGCGGCCGCACCGCGGGCGAAGGCACTGGCCACCGTGTTGAGGAAGCTGACGGACGCCGCGACCGCCGAGGAGGAACTCCGCACGGCGGCCGCGGACGCCGTCGGGGTACGACCGGAGAGCATCGAGATACGGACGAACGGCTTCGGCACCCCAGACCACGGTGTGCTGGTCGGGGGCGGCGAGGGCCGCGTGTGCGTCAACGGCACGGTCGACGCCGCCGGCCACGCCGACGTGGAGGTCGTCGGCCGCACCCTCGAGGGCACGTGCCTGCCGGGGGAAGGGGGACACTGACATCCGGAGCGATGCCGTACCGAGGAGTCGACGTGTTGCGTTGCCAGGCCGTCCGCAAGCGCTACGGCAGGGACCGGTGGGTCCTGACCGGCGTGGACATGGAGGTCGCGGCCGGAGAGGTCCTCGCGGTGGTGGGCGGCAACGGCTCGGGCAAATCGACGCTGTTGAGGATCCTGGCGGGACTGTCGCGGCCCACGTCCGGGACGGTGTCGGGCCGGCCCCGGCACATCGGTTACGTACCGGACCGCTTCACCGCCCATGACCGTGTCCCGGCGCTCTCCTACCTCACGCACATGGGACGCATACGCGGCATGCCGACTTCCGCCGCCCGGGCCCGGGGACGCCACCTGCTGGACCGGCTGTCCCTGGTGGGCGGCCGGGACGCACCGCTGCGCACCCTGTCCAAGGGCAACGCCCAGAAGGTGGCGCTCGCCCAGGCACTGCTCGTCGAACCCGACCTGCTGGTCCTGGACGAACCCTGGTCGGGTCTGGACGCCTCGGCTCACGGGGTCCTGGCCGAGCTCATCGGCGAGGTCGCCGCGCGGGGCGGGGCGGTGGTCTTCACGGACCACCGGGAGGCGATCACCGGGACGCACGCCGACGGCGCCTACGCCCTCCACGACGGCCGGGTGACCCTGCTGGACGGGCAGCACACCCCGGTGGTCGAACTGGTCCTCACCGTACCGACCACCGGCGTCCCGCCGGCCGAGGTGGACTGGTGGGCCCTGCCGGGCGTGCTGGACGCCGCCGGCCGGGACGAGACGACCGTCCTGCGGGTGACCCGGGAGCACTCGGACGCCGTTCTGCTGACGGCGCTGCGGCACCACTGGTCGGTGGACGGTCTCACCAGGACCGAGGCCGGCCGTGACGGCCACCGGGTGAACTCCGGGAGGACGGCCCTGTGATCGCCCTGATCCGCTACTTGTTCACGGTGATGCTGCTCTCCCAGCGCTATCTCGCGCCCCTACTGCTGTTCGTCGGCCTGCTGGCCGTGCTGACGAGCAGTGACTCCGGTCCGCTCGCCGCCACCTACGGATCGGTGGCCGGGGCCGTTCTGGTGTGCTCCGTCTGGCTGACCATGGCACTGGTCGGCCTGGAGGACCGGCAGCACCGGCCGGTCCTCGTCGTCAGCGTCGGCAGCCGCCTTCGGACGCTGCTCGGATCGGTCGCGGCGGCCGTCCTCTGGTGCCTGCCGCTGACCGTGGCCGGTCTGGGGCTGCCCCTGGTGTTCGGAACCCACTCGCCCGTCCCCGCCGACCTGGTGCTGGGGACCGAAGCCCAGCTCACCTGCTCCTTCACCGGCATCGCCATCGGACTGGTCTGTTCACGTCCGGTCGTCCGGCGGCAGGGCTACGCCCTGGTCCTCGCCCTGGCACTGCTGCTGACCGCGCTGCTGGCGAGAGGCGTCTCCCCGGTCAACGTCCTGCTCACCGACCTGCAGAACGCATCGGACTCGACCGGTCTCCTCGGATCCACGGCCGTGTTGCTCGTCGTGGCCGCGGGTGTTCTGGCGGTCGCGGTGGCGATCACGCACGCGGTCACCCTGAGGAAGGACTGAGCGCACCCACCGGGGAAGGTCACACGGTGGACGGCAGTACGGCGGGCCCTCCGGGATGTCACGCCCCCGGCCCTGCGCGTACCCTCCCGGCCACCTTTCCCCGGTCCCGCGGCGCACGGCCGTTCCGCCACGGGTGGATCCCCGCGGGCTCGCCGTGGTGTGCGTCAGCCGAGTTGCCGGGCGAACGCCTCGTACGCCCGGTCGTCGAAGAGGACGAACCTCACCTCCTCGACGGCGGTCGGCGTGTTCCGCACCGTCTCCACCGCGATGCGGGCCGCGTCGTCCATCGGCCACCGGTACACGCCGGTGGAGATCGCCGGGAACGCGACCGTCCGGGCGCCCAGTTCGTCGGCCACGCGGAGCGACTCCCGGTAGCAGGAGGCGAGCGGCGCGGGATCGCTGCCCGGGCCCTGGTGCACCGGGCCGACGGTGTGGATCACCCAGCGGGCGTCGAGGCGGCCCGCGGTGGTGGCGACCGCCTGGCCGGTGGGCAGGCCCCTGCCGTACCGGGAGGCGCGCAGGGCGCGGCACTCCGCCAGGATCTCCGGGCCGCCCCGGCGGTGGATCGCGCCGTCCACGCCTCCCCCGCCGAGCAGCGAGGAGTTGGCCGCGTTGACGATCGCGTCGGCGCTCTGGTGGGTGATGTCGCCCTGGACGAGGGTGAGGGTGGGGGTGGGAGTGGGGGTCATGTCTGTCGCAGCCTCCTCCAGACGGCCTTCGCCGCGTTGTGGCCCGACATGCCGTGCACGCCGGGGCCGGGCGGGGTGGCCGACGAGCAGATGAAGACGGCGGGGTGCGGGGTCGCGTAGGGGAACAGGGAGGGTTTGGGACGCAGCAGCATCTGGATTCCGGAGACCGCGCCGGTGGCGATGTCTCCGCCGACGTAGTTGGCGTTGCGGGCGGCGAGTTCGGGCGGTCCCGCGGTGGCGCGGGCCAGGACGCGGTCGCGGAAACCGGGGGCGTAGCGCTCCAGTTGGCGTTCGACGGCGTCGGTGAGGTCGCCGGTCCAGCCGTTGGGCACATGGCCGTACGCCCAGAAGACGTGCTTGCCGGCCGGGGCGCGGGTGGGGTCGGCGACGCCGGGCTGCACGGTGATGAGGAACGGCGCGTCGGGGGCGCGGCCCTCGCGGGAGGCGGCGCGCAGGGCGGCGGCGATCTCGGTGCTGTCCGCGCCGATCTGCACGGTGCCGGCGGTGCGGGCCTGGGGCGCGGTCCACGGGACGGGGCCGTCCAACGCGTAGTCGATCTTGAAGACGCCGGGGCCGTAACGGTAGTTCGCGTAGTGGCCGCCGAAGCCGGCGATGCGGGCCAGTGCGGTGGGCGAGGTGTCGAAGACGTACGCCCTGGCCGGCGGCAGGTCGTCGAGGCGCTTGACCTCGTAGTCGGTGTGGACGCTGCCGCCGAGGTCCTTCAGGTACGCGGCGAGGGCGTCGGAGATGGCCTGGGAGCCGCCGCGGGCGACGGGCCAGCCGCGGGCGTGCGCGGCGAGGGCGAAGACCAGGCCGACGGCGCCGGTGGCGAAGCCGCCGAGCGGGGCCATGACGTGGGCGACGAGGCCGGCGAACAGGGTGCGGGCCCGCTCGTCGCGGAAGCGGCGGGTGAGCCAGGTGGACGGGGGCAGGCCGAGCAGGCCGAAGCGGGCGAGGGTGACCGGGTCGCGGGGCAGCGCGGTCAGCGGCAGCGACATGAAGTCGCGGGCCAGGGTGTCCCACTTGGGCAGGAAGGGCTCGACGAGCCGGCGGTACGCGCCGGCGTCGCGCGGTCCGAAGGAGGCGGCCGTCTCACCGACCGACCGGGACAGCACGGCCGCCGTGCCGTCGGGGAAGGGGTGCGCCATGGGGAGTTCCGGGTGCAGCCATTCCAGTCCGTAGCGCTCCAGGGGCAGCGCGCGGAACGCGGGTGAGTTGACGGCGAGGGGGTGGGCGGCGGAGCAGGGGTCGTGACGGAAGCCGGGGAGGGTGAGTTCCTCGGTGCGGGCGCCGCCGCCGACGGTGCCCATCGCCTCGAACAGGGCCACCGAGAAGCCGCGCCGGGCCAGCTCCACGGCAGCGGTCAGCCCGTTCGGCCCCGCACCCACCACGACCGCATCGAGCATCGACGGCACCTTCGGACTCCTTCGTCAGCCGACGGCCACTGGGGGATCAGGATATGCCGGGCCGCCGACGCCCGGCCGGGGCCCCGGGCCCGGGTACGGCATCAGGCTCCGTCCGCCAGCAGTTCCACCACCCGGCGGGCCGTGGCCTCGTCGCGGGCCGCGGTGAAGGGCAGGGTGTTGCCGCCCCTGATGCGGAAGGGCTCGCCCGCGCGCGTGAGGTGGGTGCCGCCCGCCTCCTCCACGAGGAGCAGACCGGCCGCGTGGTCCCACGCGGCCTCCCAGTTGAACGCCGTCGCGTCGGACTCGCCGCGGGCGATGGCCAGGTACTCCAGGCCGGCCGAACCGCAGGCGCGGGGGGCCACGCCGTCCGTCCACAGGCCGAGCAGGGCGCGCTTCTGTTCGTCCGTGGTGTAGTCCGGGTGGGAGGTGGCCACGCGCAGGTCGCGGCCGGGTTCCGGGGAGCCCGCGCGCAGCCGCTCGCCGTCGAGGTGCGCGCCCTGTCCCCGTACCGCCGTGGCGAACTGGTCGCGGGCGGGGGCGTAGGTCCAGGAGGCGTGCACCACGCCGCCCCGCGCGAGGGCGACCAGGGTGCAGAAGCCGGTGTCGCCGTGCACGAACTGGCGGGTGCCGTCGACGGGGTCGACGATCCACACAGGTGTGTCGCCCTGTATCGCCTGGTACGACGCCGGGTCGGCGTGCACCGCCTCCTCGCCGACCACGACCGAGCCGGGCAGCAGGGCGGCGAGGGCGTCCGTGAGATACAGCTCGGCGTTGCGGTCGGCGTCCGTCACCAGGTCGTGCGGGCCGGTCTTGAGGTCCACCTCGTGGTCGGCGAGCCGCCGCCAGCGCGGCATGATCTCCTGGGCCGCGGCCTTGCGGACCAGTTCCTCCACGTCGATGGTGTGCCGGGCGAGAAACTCGTCGATGGTTTCGTGGGTCTCGGTCATGGCTCCATGAGAGCACGCGCCACTGACAATCCCCGCCCGTCCGGTGTACTCCAGGTGGAATCGGGATGAAAACGGGGTGCCGGCCCGCGGTGTCGTGGGCTCAGCGGCCCACCGCGTAGCCCTGCATGCCGCGCGGGTTCGCGGCGGCGGAGAGGACGCCGGTGTCCGGGTCCCGGGCGACCGCGCAGAGCCGGCCCTCCGACCAGGCGTCGCCGACGATCACCTCGTGGCCGCGGCGGCGGAGCGCCTCCACCACCGCCGGGTCCGTGCGGGACTCGACGGTGACGCTGCCGGGGCGCATGCCGCGTGGGTAGAAGGAGCCGGGGAAGCTGTCGTTGTGCCAGTTGGGGGCGTCGATGGCGCCCTGGAGGTCGAGTCCGCCGCGCACCCGCTCGCGCAGGGCGACCGCGAGGAAGAAGTGCAGCTGCCACTGGTCCTGCTGGTCCCCGCCGGGCGTGCCGAACGCCATGACGGGCACCCCGTCGCGCAGGGCCATGGACGGGGTGAGGGTGGTGCGGGGGCGGCGGCCGGGGGTGAGGGTGCCCGGCAGTCCCTCCTCCAGCCAGGTCATCTGCAGCCGGGTGCCGAGCGGGAAGCCGAGTTCGGGGACGACGGGGTTGGACTGGAGCCAGCCGCCGCTGGGGGTGGCCGCGACCATGTTGCCCCAGCGGTCGACGACGTCGATGTGGCAGGTGTCGCCGCGGGTGCCGCCGTCGGCGAAGACGTCGGGTTCGCCGGGCACGGGGGACGTCGGGCTCTTGGCGACGGTGGGCTCGCCGACGCCCATCGGGCTGAAGCCGGGCTCCTCGGTGGCCGCCCCGCGCGCGTGGGCGCTCAGCCGGGGGGTACGTCCGCCGGGGCTGCCGGGCCGCAGGTCGTGGGAGGCGCGGGGGCCGATCCTGGTCCGCCGCTCGGCGTTGTACCCGTCCGACAGCAGGTCGTCGAGCGGCACCTCGGCCGCGTCCCCGTACCAGGCCTCGCGGTCGGCCATGGCGAGCTTGCAGCCCTCGATCAGCAGGTGCACGTACTCGGCGGAGCCGTAGCGGGGCAGTTCCGGCGGGAGCAGGGCGAGTTGCTGGAGCAGGACGGGTCCCTGGCTCCAGGGTCCGGCCTTGCACACGGTCCAGCCGTTCCAGTCGTACGTCACCGGGGTCTCGTAGGTCGCGGACCAGCCGGCGAGGTCGGCGGCGGTCAGGGTGCCGGTGTGGCGCTTCCCGCTGGTGTCCACGGTGGGGCGTCCGGCCTGCCGGACCAGGGCCTCGGCGATGAACCCGGTCCGCCACACCTCCCGCGCGGCGTCGATCCGCGCCTCCCGGTCCCCGGCTCCGGCGGTCTCGGACAGCAGGCGCTTCCAGGTGGTGGCGAGGGCGGGGTTGCGCAGCAGCTCACCGGCGCGCGGGGACCGGCCGCCGGGCAGGTACACCTCGGCCGAGGAGGTCCACTCCGTCTCGAACAGCTCGCGCACGGTCTCGACGGTCTGGCCGACGCGCTCCACGGGCGGGTGCCCGTCCTCGGCGTACCCGATGGCGTACTTCAGGACGTCGGCGAGGCTCTTGGTGCCGTGGTCGCGCAGCAGGAGCATCCAGGCGTCGAAGGCGCCGGGCACGGCCGCGGCGAGCGGTCCGGTGCCGGGGACGAGGTCCAGGCCGAGCCCCCGGTAGTGGGCGACGGTCGCCCCGGCCGGGGCGACGCCCTGCCCGCACAGCACCCGCACCTCGCCGCCGGCCGGGGCGAGCAGGATCGGCACCTCACCGGCCGGGCCGTTGAGGTGCGGTTCGACGACGTGCAGCACGAAGGCTCCGGCCACGGCGGCGTCGTAGGCGTTGCCGCCGTCCTCCAGCACGGCCATCGCCGACTGCGAGGCCAGCCAGTGGGTGGAGGACACCATGCCGAAGGTGCCTTGGAGGGTGGGTCGAGTCGTGAACCGCATCTCTCACCTCGGTGTCGGCGTGCGTCGGTCGACCCATCCGACATCAAGCGTCCCGTGGGGAGAATCCGGGCCTCACGGAGAAGGGATCCGAACCGCTCGGCTCCCTGACCGGCCCGGCCGGCTCCTCGTTCGCGTCCGCTCACGTCGGGGACCGGTCGGCGCCGATGTCCTCACGGTCCGGTGCGGTCGCGGTGCCCTCGGCGGCGCGGCGGCGGGCGTCCTCGTCGGTGCGGGCGTCGTAGCTGATGAGCTTCGGCAGCGCGGCGGCGAGCAGGCTCACCGCCGCGACGCACGCGAGTCCGCCCGTCCAGATCGCCGGGCGGGCGCCGGTCCAGCCGGCCATCACCCCGGCGCGGACCTGGCCGAGCTGCGGGCCGACGCTGTAGGAGAGGACCTCGATGCCGGCGAGCCGGCCGCGCAGCCGGTCGGGGATGGTCTGGTTCCAGATGGTGGAGCGGCCGAGACCGCTCAGCATGTCCCCGGCTCCCGCCAGGCCGAGGAAGACCAGCACCAGCCAGACGTTCGACGTCCAGCCGGCCGCCGCCATGGCCAGGCCCCAGCCGGTGGCGCCGAACACCACGAACAGACCGTGCCGCTGCGTCCGGGAGACCCAGCCGCTGGTCAGGCTGAGCAGCAGCGATCCGACGGCGCCCGCCGAGTACATCAGGCCCAGCGCCCAGTCGGCGTCGAGCTCGTCGGCGAGGAAGGGGAAGATGGTGTTGGGGAAGGCGAAGATCATCGCCGCGAGGTCCACCGCGTAGGTGCCCAGCAGCACCGGCCGCGACCAGGCGTACCGGGCCCCTTCGACGATGCCGCGCAGCGACGGCTTGGCGGCGTGCTCGACGGGCGGTACGGGTGAGAGCCGGCGGCACATCAGGACCGACGCGCAGAAGCAGACCACGGTGGTGGCGTACGCGGGGACGTTGCCGGCGTACGCGACCACGAGGCCGGCCAGCGCGGGTCCGCCGATGGCGCCCGCCTGCCAGCGCAGGGCGTTGAGCGCGGCCGCGGCGGCGAGCTGGTCGTGGGGGACGATCCGGGCCAGCAGCGAGTCCAGGGCGGGGCGTTGGAGTCCCGCGAGTGCCGCCACACCGGCCGCGACCACGTACAGCGGCCACAGCATGGGGTGCGGCAGCAGCGCGTTCAGCAGCAGGACGACGGCCAGCAGTCCCAGTCCCGCCTCGGTGAGCACGATGACCTTGCGCCGGTCGACCGCGTCCGCGAGTGCGCCGCCGTAGAGGCCGAAGACCACGAGCGGCACCAGTTCGACGGCGCCCATCGCGCCCACCGCGAGGGGTGAGCCGGTCAGTTCCTTGATCTGGAGCGGCAGCGCGATCAGCGCCATCACGCTGCCGAGGTAGGTGACCAGGCCCTGCACCCAGAGCAGGCGGAAGTCGCGGGAGGAGCGCCAGGGGGTGAGGTCGGGCAGTACCGCGCCGAGCTTCTTGATCATGTTTCCGCGGCTCCCGGCGCATGCTGTGCAAGTTAGGCAATGCTTACTTGCACAGGTTAGGAGGCGGAAGCGCGCCGATCAAACCGGTTTTCGACCGCCCTCGCGGCGACCAGGAGGCGGCGGGAGTACGGGCCCTCGGTACGACGGCGTTCCCGCGCGCCCGGGACCGGCCGGGGGCGTGCCGGCCGTCCACCGGAAAGCACTCGCCGGGCGATGGACGGCCGCGGGCGGGAACAGGGCGGCCCTCGCCGGTGTTGGGGCGGGTGTCAGCAGTGAAAGGCGGAGCCGTGCACGGTGAGTACAAGGTTCCCGGCGGCAAGCTCGTCGTCGTGGATGTGGACGTGGAGGACGGCGTGCTGCGCCGCGCGCGGGTGGCGGGGGACTTCTTCCTGGAACCCGACGAGGCGCTGGACGCCGTCAACCGCGCCCTGGACGGTGCTCCCGCCGACACCGACGCCGCCGGTCTGGCCGCCCGGATCGACGCGGCCCTCCCCGAGGGGACCGTGATGTACGGGCTCACCTCGGAGGGCGTCGGCATCGCGGTGCGCCGCGCGCTCGCGCACGCCACCGACTGGACCGACTACGACTGGCAGGTGGTCCACGAGGGCCCGCAGTCCCCCGCCCTGCACATGGCGCTGGACGAGGTCCTGACCGCCGAGGTCGCCGCGGGCCGGCGTCCTCCGACGCTGCGGGTGTGGGAGTGGGGCGCCCCGGCGGTGATCATCGGCAGTTTCCAGTCGCTGCGCAACGAGGTCGACCCCGAGGGCGCCCGGCGGCACGGCGTCGAGGTGGTGCGCCGGATCTCCGGCGGCGGCGCGATGTTCGTGGAACCCGGCAACACCATCACGTACTCGCTGTCGGTGCCGGAGGCGCTGGTTCAGGGGCTGTCGTTCCAGGACAGCTACGCCTACCTCGACGACTGGGTGCTGGGCGCGCTCGGTGAGATGGGGATCCGGGCCTGGTACCAGCCGTTGAACGACATCGCCACCGACCAGGGCAAGATCGCGGGTGCCGCGCAGAAGCGGATCGTGGGCCCGGACGGTGGTCCCGGCGCGGTGCTCCACCACGTGACGATGGCGTACGACATCGACGCCGACAAGATGCTCGACGTGCTGCGCATCGGCCGGGAGAAGATGTCCGACAAGGGCACCAAGAGCGCGAAGAAGCGGGTGGACCCGCTGCGCCGGCAGACCGGTCTGCCGCGCGAGGCCGTCATCGAGCGGATGATGGACTCGTTCCGCGCCCGGTACGGGGCGGCGGACGGCAAGGTGACGGACCGGGAGCTGGCCCTCGCGGAGGATCTGGCGCGGACGAAGTTCACCGCGCCGGACTGGACCGCCCGCGTGCCCTGAGGAGAGCAAATCGCCTCTTGACGGGGGGAATTGAGGCAAGTCGCCGCCTCCGGTGGTACGTACCCGTCACCGTCCCCCTACGGAGCGAGTTGGCCCTTCCCGCACCATGGGAACGCGTGTGACACTGGCGTCCCGTCCGCTGTGCGGACCCCCCTCCGCACCGTCCCCCACGAAGAGTGCGCCGTGCGTTCCTTTTCCCTGCCGGTCACCCTGACCGCGCGCCTGTCCCCGGTCATCGTCCTCGCCGCGGCCGGCTGGGCACTGTCCTCCGCCCCGACGGACGCGCCGCAGGAGGCCGCGGACCGGCCGGCCGGGAAGACGAAGACCCAGTCCGCCACCGCCCCTTCGCAGACGCGGGCGGTGAAGACGTACGCCGCCGCGCCGGCGCCGTGCGACAGCGTTGCCGAGAAGACCGTCAAGTCCCTTGTGCCGGGCGCCAAGACGGCCGGCAAGGAGATCCCGTCCACGGACTCGGACCTGCGCCGCACCTGTTCCTGGAACGCGCTCAAGGGGTACGAGTACCGCTGGCTCGACGTCTCCTTCGAGGTGCTGGAGTCGGACGAGGCGGCGGAGCGGTCGTACCAGGGGCGGCTGGAGGACAAGAGCGGCGGGGGTGCGGTCCCCGGGCTCGGGGACGCGGGGTACTCCGTCGTGGACCTCACCACCGAGGACAAGCAGCAGACGCGTGAGGGCGTGGTGGTGGCCCGCGCCTCCAACGCGCTGGTGATCGTGACGTACAACGGCAGCGACTTCGAGTCGAAGAAGGCACCGGGCACGGACGAGATCAACAAGGGCGCCATCAAGGCCGCCAAGGAGGCGGTGGCGGCACTGGAGAAGAACCGGAATTGATGGTTCCGTGACATCTGTCACAGCCGTCGGCGATCTGCGCGGTGCGCTTAGTAGCGATCATTCAGGCGACATGGGGGACTTGTCCGTCTTGCCGTGAATGCGGACGGGGGCGGGGCAAGGGGTGACCGGAGGTAAAGCCGGTGTCCCCCGCTCCTTCGCCCCATACGGCTTTCTGACGGGGCGGCAGGCGCCCCGCGGGGCCCGCCGGGGGCAGGTCGGCACGCTCCCCCGCCCGCCGCAAGCCCCTCGCGGACCTACGAGGCCCGGTAGTACGAAGGCCCTTTGCGCCCGGTGCCGGGGCGTCCCAAGAATGACCAGCCTCCGGACAGCAGGGGTGAGGTCACTCATGGGAAAGCATCGTCATCAGAAGCAGTACCGGCGGACGGTCGTCGCGGCGGTCGCCATGGGGGTCATAGGCATACCCTCGGTCGCCATGGCCTGTACGGACTGGTCCGGCGACGACGGCCGGCAGGGCCAGGGCGCGGCGGCCGGCGCCGAGGCCGGGTGGGGCGGCCCCGACTGGTACAGCCAGTGGAGCAGCCGGCAGCCCGGTGAGCCCACGGGCACGCCATCGGGCACGCCGTCGGGCACGCCGACCGCCACCGCGAGCGCCTCGGAGTCCGGCGCGCCGAAGCACAGCAGCGCGAAGCCGTCGCACAAGCCGAAGACGAAGGCCCCCGCGGCAGCCGCCTCCAGGCCCACGACCGCGGCTCCGAAGCCCACGGCCACGGCCCCGAAACCCACCACTGCGGCTCCGAAGCCCACGACTGCGGCCCCGAAGCCCACCACCGCGGCTCCCAAGCCCACCACCGCGGCTCCCAAGCCCACCACCGCGGCCCCCAAGCCCACCAGCGCGGCCCCCAAGCCCACGGCCACGGCCCCGAAACCCACCACGCCCGCTCCCAAGCCCACCGCCACCGCGCCGAGCCCGGTCGCACCGGGCGGTGCCAGTGCCTCCGGAGCCGTCGCCAAGGTCGTGGAACTCGTCAACGCCGAGCGCGCCAAGGCCGGCTGCTCCCCCGTGAAGGCGAACGCCACCCTGGCCAAGGCCGCGCAGGACCACAGCGAGGACATGGCGGCGAGCGGCACCATGTCGCACACCGGATCGGACGGCTCCTCCCCCGGCGACCGCATCACCCGCGCCGGCTACGGCTGGAGCACCTACGGCGAGAACGTCGCCTACGGCTACTCCACCCCCGAGCAGGTGATGACCGGCTGGATGAACAGCCCCGGTCACAAGGAGAACATCCTCAACTGCGCGTTCAAGGAGATCGGCGTCGGTCTCGCCCAGCCCGGCTCCTACTGGACCCAGGACTTCGGCACGGCCCGGTAGCCCTCGGTACGCTCACGCCGGGCCGGGTACGGGTGGCTCGGACGGCGCGGGCGGGAGGGTCGCGGTCATGGGCGTGCCCCCTCGGCGAGGGTCACGGGTGGAGTGCCGGGATGATCTCCGCGCCGTACGCGTCGATCGTCGTCTCCTGCGCGTCGTGCATGTCGTACACGGCGAACTGGTCCACGCCCAGCTCCCGCAGCGCCCACAGCTTCTCGATGTGCGCCTCGGGCGGGCCGAGCAGACAGAACCGGTCGACGATCTCGTCGGGGACGAAGTCCGTGGACGGGTTGCCGGCCCGCCCGTGGTGGCTGTAGTCGTAGCCGTGCCGCCCCTTGATGTACGACGTCAGCGCCTCGGGGACCAGACCGGAGTGCTCGCCGTAGCGGGCGACGAGGTCGGCGACGTGGTTGCCGACCATGCCGCCGAACCAGCGGCACTGCTCCCGGGCGTGCGCCAGGTCGTCGCCGACGTACGCGGGGGCGGCGACGCAGACGGTGACGGAGGCGGGGTCGCGCCCCGCCTCCACGGCGGCGGCGCGCACGGCCTTCACCATCCACTCGGTCAGGTACGGGTCGGCGAGCTGGAGGATGAAGCCGTCGGCCTTGCGCCCGGCGAGGGCGAGCGCCTTCGGCCCGTACGCGGCCATCCAGACGGGCAGCTTCCCGTCCCGTACCCACGGGATCCGCAGCGGCTGCCCGTCGACCTCGGCCTCGCGTCCCTCGGCGAGGTCGCGGATCGCGTCGATCGCCTCGCCGAGGCGGGCCAGCGTGTTGGGCTTGCGTCCGGCGACGCGCATCGCGGAGTCGCCGCGGCCGATGCCGCAGACGGTGCGGTTGCCGAACATGTCGTTGAGGGTGGCGAAGGTGGAGGCGGTGACCTCCCAGGTGCGGGTGCCCGGGTTGGTGACCATCGGGCCGACCTTCAGTTTCGTGGTGGCGGCCAGGATCTGGCTGTAGATCACGAAGGGTTCCTGCCACAGCACGGCGGAGTCGAAGGTCCAGCCGTGGGTGAAGCCGCACCGCTCGGCGCGCTGCATCAGGCTGACGACCCGTGCGGCCGGCGGGTCGGTCTGCAGGACGAGTCCGAAGTCCATGCGCGGCTCTCCTAAGTGAGGTACTGACAGGTGGAGCGCGGGGTGTAGACGCCGTGTCCGGCGCGTCCGGTGTACTCCCGGTCGGTGATGACGGGGACGCCGCGCGAGAGGACGGTCTCGACGCGGCCGGTGACCCGCCTGCCCTCGTAGGCCGAGTAGTCGACGTTCATGTGGTGGGTGCCGGCGGACATGACCTGCTCGGCGGCCGGGTCGTAGATGACGACGTCGGCGTCGGCGCCGGGCGCGAGGGTGCCCTTCTTCGGGTACAGGCCGAACATCCGGGCCGGGGTGGCGCAGGCGATCTCGATCCAGCGGCGGCGGGAGATGTGCCCGTCGAGGACGGCCTGGTGGAGCAGGTCCATGCGGTTCTCCACGCCCGGGAGGCCGTTGGGGATCTTGGAGAAGTCGCCGCGGCCGAGCTCCTTCTGGCCGGTGAAGCAGAAGGGGCAGTGGTCGGTGGAGACCACCTGGAGGTCGTCGGTGCGCAGACCCCGCCACAGCGCGGCCTGGTGCTCCTTGGGCCTGAGCGGGGTGCTGCACACGTACTTGGCGCCCTCGAAGTCCGGCTCGGCGAGGTTGTCGGTGGACAGGAACAGGTACTGCGGACAGGTCTCGCCGAAGACGTTCAGCCCCTCGTCGCGGGCGCGGGCCAGCTCGGCGACCGCCTCCGTCGCGGAGACGTGGACGACGTACAGCGGGGCACCGGCGACCTGGGCGAGCCGGATGGCGCGGTGGGTGGCCTCGGCCTCCAGGAGGGCCTTGCGGACCTCGCCGTGGAAGCGGGGGTCGGTCTCGCCACGGGCGAGGGCCTGTTCGACGAGCACGTCGATGGCGATGCCGTTCTCGGCGTGCATCATGATCAGCCCGCCGTTCTCGGCGGAGCGCTGCATGGCGCGCAGGATCTGACCGTCATCGGAGTAGAAAACACCTGGATACGCCATAAATTGTTTAAATGACGTAATTCCTTCTTCTATCAGAAGGTCCATTTCCTTCAGTGTCTCGTCGTTGACGTCCGAGACGATCATGTGGAAGCCGTAGTCGATGGCGCAGGTGCCCTCGGCCTTGGCGTGCCAGGCGTCCAGGCCCTGGCGCAGGGACTGGCCGACGCTCTGTACGGCGAAGTCGACGATGGTGGTCGTACCGCCCCAGGCGGCGGCCCGGGTGCCGGTCTCGAAGGTGTCGGAGGCGAAGGTGCCGCCGAACGGCAGCTCCATGTGGGTGTGGGCGTCGACCCCGCCCGGGATGACGTACTTGCCGGTGGCGTCGATGGTGCGGTCGGCGGTGAAGGCGTCGGCGGCCGGGGTGGCGGAGGCGGCCAGGGCGGCGATGCGGCCGTCCTCGATCAGGACGTCGGCGTGGATCTCGTCGGAGGCGGTGATGACGAGGCCACCGCGGATGACGGTGCGGCTGCTCATGCTGCTCCCTCTCTACGAGCTATACGAGCGATACGAGCTCTGCTGCGAGCGCTACGAGCTCTGCGAGCCGGTGCTACAGCGTGCTCCGCAGGGCGCGTTCGAGGATCTCGGCGCCCTCCTCGGCCTCCGCGACGTTGAGGGACAGCGGCGGGGCGATGCGCAGGGCGCTGGTGTCGTGGCCACCGCCCTTGCCGATGAGCAGGCCGCCCGCGCGGGCCGCCTCCAGGACGGCGGACGCGGCCGCCGGATCGGCCTCGTCGGTGCCGGGTTTCGCCAGCTCGATGCCGATCATCAGTCCGCGCCCGCGGACCTCCCGTACGGCGGGGACGTGGGCGGCGGCGGCCCGCAGC
Source organism: Streptomyces sp. NPDC018964 (assembly GCF_044390325.1). Lineage (NCBI taxonomy): Bacteria > Bacillati > Actinomycetota > Actinomycetes > Kitasatosporales > Streptomycetaceae > Streptomyces > Streptomyces sp. NPDC018964. The sequence continues at coordinate 13,415 of NZ_JBIRYZ010000018.1, read as the reverse complement.
CGCTCGATGAGCAGGCCGCCGACCCGGCGGGCGTTGCCCTGGAGGTCGTGCTCCAGCAGGTAGGTGAGGTTGGCGAGGCCGGCCGCCATGGTGATCTGGGTGCCGCCGAAGGTCGAGATGCTGTTGGCGTCCAGGCAGTTCATGATCTCGGCGCGGGCGACGACCCCGCCGATGGACATGCCGTTGCCGATGCCCTTGGCGAAGGTCAGCATGTCGGGCGGGCCGCCGCGGCCGTGGGCCTGCCAGCCCCAGAAGTGCTCGCCGGTGCGGCCCCAGCCGGTCTGCACCTCGTCGGCGATCCACAGGATGCCCCGCTCGTGCAGCACCTCACGGAAGGCCGCGTACAGGCCGTCGGGCGGCGAGGTGAAGCCGCCGACGCCCTGGATCGGCTCGGCGATCAGCGCGGCGGGCGGGCGGGTGTGGCCGAGGAGGTCCTTCAGGTCGTCGACGCAGGCCGCGACGAAGTCGTAGTCGTCGAGCGCGGCGAACGGGCCCCGGGTGCGCACGCCGCCGTGGACGTAGAGCGTCTGGAGCGGGGAGAGGGAGGTCGGGGACCAGCCGCGGTTGCCGGTGATGCCGACCGAGCTGAAGGAGCGGCCGTGGTAGCTGTTGCGCATCGCCAGGATCGTGTTGCTGTTCCGGTAGGCGGTGGCGAGCAGCAGGGCGGTGTCGTTGGCCTCGGTGCCGGAGGTGGTGAAGAAGACCCGTGCGTCCGGGATGGCGCTCAACTTCGCGATGCGCTCGGCGAGTTCCACCATCGGTCGGTTGAGGTAGAGGGTGGAGGAGTGGACGATCCGCCCGGCCTGCTCGCTCACCGCCTTGGTGACCTCGGGCAGGGCGTGAGCGGTCATGGTGGTGAGGATGCCGCCGAAGAAGTCGAGGTAGCGGTTGCCGTCGGAGTCCCAGACGTGGCGTCCCTCGCCGTGGGTGATCTCGATGGGGTGCTCGTAGTAGAGGGCCAGCCAGTCGGGCAGCACGGAGCGGTGGCGGCCCAGCAGGTCGTCGGTCACGGCCGCACCAGCCCCTCGTAGGCGTCGGGGCGGCGGTCGCGGTAGAAGGCCCACTGCCGCCGCACCTCCTCGATGAGGCCGAAGTCCAGGTCGCGGACCACGAGTTCCTCCTTGCTGTCGCTGGCGACGTCGCCGACGAACTGTCCGCGCGGGTCGACGAAGTACGAGGTGCCGTAGAAGTCGTTGTCTCCGTACTCCTCCTGGCCCACGCGGTTGATCGCGGCGATGAAGTACTCGTTGGCGACGGCCGCCGCCGGCTGCTCCAGCCGCCACAGGTGGGCCGAGAGGCCGCGGTGCGTGGCGGACGGGTTGTACACCAACTGGGCGCCGTTGATGCCGAGTTGCCGCCAGCCCTCGGGGAAGTGGCGGTCGTAGCAGATGTAGACGCCGATCTTGCCGACGGCGGTGTCGAAGACGGGCCAGCCGAGGTTGCCGGGCCGGAAGTAGAACTTCTCCCAGAAGCCCTCGACCTGCGGGATGTGGTGCTTGCGGTACTTGCCGAGGACGGTGCCGTCGGCGTCGATCACGGCGGCGGTGTTGTAGTAGTAGCCCGACTGCTCGATCTCGAACACCGGCACGACGATCACCATGCCGGTCTCGCGGGCCAGCTCCCGCATCCGGCGGACGGTCGGCCCGTCGGGCACGGGCTCGGCCCAGCGGTAGTGCCCGGGGTCCTGGACCTGGCAGAAGTAGGGGGCGTTGAACACCTCCTGGAACCCGATGACCCGCGCGCCCCGCCGGGCCGCCTCACGGGCGTGCTCCTCGTGCTTCACCAGCATGGACTCGGTGTCACCGGTCCAGGTGGCCTGGACCAGAGCGGCACGTACGACGTTGGCCATGAGCTGCTCCTTCGACACGACGTCAGAGCCTCTACGCCTGTAGAAACGGTCGTAGGGGGACGAACGTAAGCCTCTCGGGCGGTCTTGCCAAGACCATCGTCGCCGCGGCCGTGGAGTCGACGCCGTTTCACACCCCTGTGGGTGAGCCGCCCGCCGCACCGCCGCCCGCCGCCCGGCCGGGCGGCGGGCGGCGGGCGGGACGCGGGCCGTGTGCCGGACCGGGGCCGGGGACGGGCTCAGGCAGCGATCGACGTGCTCGGCTCGGCGGGGGCGCAGCGCCCCACGAGCTCGTCCATCGACAGGCCCAGCGCGCCGGCCAGCGCGGCCACCGTGAAGAAGGCCGGGGTCGGGGCACGCCCCGTCTCGATCTTGCGGAGGGTCTCCGCGGAGATACCGGCGTCCGCCGCGATCTCGGCCATGCTGCGGCCGCCGCGCGCTTCGCGCAGCAGCCTGCCGAGCCGCTCGCCGCGTTCACGCTCTTCCGGGGTCAAGGGGGTGCGCACCATGGCACCCATTCTAATACCGGTATAGTAATTGGCATGGTGGAACTGAAGACCGACACATCGATCGATGCCATGTACGAGGCGGGCCAGGTCGTCGCGAACGCGCTGACGGCCGTACGGAACGCCGCCGACGTGGGCGTTTCCCTGCTGGAGCTGGACGAGGTGGCACGGGACGTGCTGCGCGCGGCGGGTGCGACCTCGCCCTTCCTCGGCTACCGGCCTTCCTTCGCGCCGACCCCGTTCCCGGCCGTGATCTGCGCGTCCGTCAACGACGCGATCGTGCACGGCGTCCCGGACGGCTACCGGCTGCGCGACGGGGACCTCGTCTCGATCGACTGCGGCGCCCAGCTGGGCGGCTGGGCCGGGGACTCGGCGGTCAGCTTCATCGTGGGCACTCCGCGCCCGGCCGACGTGACGCTGATCGAGACCGCCGAGCGGGCGCTCGCGGCGGGCATCGAGGCGGCCGTCGTCGGCAACCGCATCGGCGACATCGCGCACGCGATCGGCACGGTGTGCCGCGCCGGGGGGTACGGCATCATGGAGGACTTCGGCGGCCACGGCATCGGCCGCCGCATGCACGAGGACCCGGGCGTGCCGAACGAGGGCCGGCCGGGCAGGGGCATGCCCCTGCGCCACGGCATGGTGTTCGCGATCGAACCCATGCTGATCGCGGGCGGCACGGACACCTACCACACCGCCCCGGACGGCTGGACCCTCCGCACCAACGACGGCACCCGCGCGGCCCATGTGGAACACACGGTAGCGATCACGAAAGCAGGCCCCCGCATCCTGACAGCCCGCCACTGACCCCAGGCAGCCGCGACAGCCCCCGCCCTCCGCGGGCAGTCGTGCCGCTGGGGCGGCACGGGTGGGCGCGACGGCACCCCGCAAGCGCCGGGCAGCGCGACCCACCCCCGCCGAACCCCAGCGCCGGGGCACCCCGCAAACACCGGGCCGCGCAGCCCACCCCCACCCCCGCCCCGCCCGCGCCCGCACCGCGCGAAGAAGCTGGACATGCCCACCCAAACAGATCGTGTCATCGTGGGCATGAGCGAGCCCCGACCGGGTTACCCGGCCCCGGCACGTCGACCCAGCGAAGGAACGGATGACGATGACGAGTGGTTTCGTCGGCCCGGAGGGCGACCCCTTCGCGGAATTCCTCGCCCGCTTCTTCGGCGGACAACGCCCCCGCCAGATCGACATCGGCCGGCTCCTCAGCCAGCCCGCCCGCGAACTGGTCCGCGGCGCCGCCCAGTACGCCGCCGAACACGGCAGCCGTGACCTGGACACCCAGCACCTGCTGCGCGCCGCCCTCTCCGCCGAGCCCACCCGGAGCCTGCTCAGCCGGTCCGGCGCGGACCCCGACTCCCTGGCGTCCCAGATCGACGACAGGTCGGGCCCCGTCCAGCACGGCCCCGGCGAAGCCCCGCCCCCGACCTCCCTGTCCCTCACCCCCGCCGTCAAACGCGCCCTGCTGGACGCGCACGAGATGGCCAGGGCGTCCGGCGCCGGCTACATCGGCCCGGAGCACGTGCTCACCGCCCTCGCCGCCAACCCCGACTCGGCCGCCGGCCACATCCTCAACGCGGCCCGGTTCTCCCCCTCCGGCCCCCCGGAGGCACCGGAGGCCCCGCCCGCCCGCGCCGAACGGCCCCGCCCCGCGACGGGCACCCCGACCCTCGACAAGTACGGCCGTGACCTCACCGAGTTCGCCCGCGAGGGCCGTGTCGACCCGGTGATCGGACGCGACGACGAGATCGAGCAGACCGTCGAGGTGCTCTCCCGGCGCGGCAAGAACAACCCGGTGCTGATCGGCGACGCGGGCGTCGGCAAGACCGCCGTCGTGGAGGGGCTGGCCCAGCGGATCGCCGAGGGGGACGTGCCCGACGTGCTCCTCGGACGGCGCGTGGTCGCCCTGGACCTGACGGCGGTCGTCGCCGGGACCCGCTACCGGGGTGACTTCGAGGAGCGGATGAACAACATCGTCGAGGAGATCCGGTCCCACTCCGACCGGCTGATCATCTTCATCGACGAGCTGCACACCGTCGTCGGCGCCGGGGGCGGAGGCGAGGGCGGCTCGATGGATGCCGGAAACATCCTCAAGCCGGCCCTCGCCCGCGGCGAACTGCACATCGTGGGCGCGACCACCCTGGAGGAGTACCGCCGGATCGAGAAGGACGCGGCGCTGGCCCGCCGCTTCCAGCCGATCATGGTGCCCGAGCCGACGCCCGCCGACGCGGTCGAGATCCTGCGCGGTCTGCGGGACCGGTACGAGGCCCACCACCAGGTCCGCTACACCGACGAGGCGCTGCTGGCGGCCGTGGAGCTGTCCGACCGCTACCTGAGCGACCGTCGGCTCCCCGACAAGGCCATCGACCTGATCGACCAGGCCGGTGCGCGGGTGCGGCTGCGGGCCCGGACCAAGGGCACGGACGTACGGGCCATGGAGCGCGAGGTCGAACAGCTGACCTGCGACAAGGACCAGGCGGTCGCCGACGAGCAGTACGAGCGGGCCACGCAGCTGCGGGACCGCATCGGGGAACTGAGGCAGCGGATCACGGACGCCGGCGGCGACGGCGAGGTCGACGAGGGACAGAGCCTGTGGGTGGACGCCGAGGCGATCGCCGAGGTGGTGGCCCGGCAGACGGGCATCCCGGTCAGCCGCCTCACCGAGGAGGAGAAGGACCGGCTGCTGGGCCTGGAGCAGCACCTGCACCAGCGGGTCGTCGGCCAGGAGGAGGCGGTGCGGGTCGTCTCGGACGCGGTACTGCGCTCCCGCGCGGGGCTCGCCAGCCCCGACCGGCCGATCGGCAGCTTCCTGTTCCTCGGCCCGACGGGCGTCGGCAAGACGGAGCTGGCGCGGGCGCTCGCCGAGGCGCTGTTCGGCAGCGAGGACCGGATGGTGCGCCTCGACATGAGCGAGTACCAGGAGCGGCACACGGTGAGCCGGCTGGTGGGCGCCCCGCCCGGCTACGTGGGGCACGAGGAGGCCGGTCAGCTCACCGAGGTGGTGCGTCGGCACCCGTACTCGCTGCTGCTGCTCGACGAGGTGGAGAAGGCCCATCCGGACGTCTTCAACATCCTGCTCCAGGTCCTCGACGACGGCCGGTTGACCGACTCGCAGGGTCGGACGGTGGACTTCACCAACACCGTGATCGTGATGACCAGCAACCTCGGCTCCGAGGTGATCACGCGGCGCGGCGCGACCCTGGGTTTCGCGTCCGGCGGCGCGGACGCCGACGAGGAGGCGCGGCGCGAGCAGATCCTGCGGCCGCTGCGGGAGCACTTCCGGCCCGAGTTCCTCAACCGGATCGACGAGATCGTGGTGTTCCGCCAGCTGACCGCGGAGGAGCTGCGGCGGATCACCGACCTGCTCCTCGAGAGCACCCGGCGCGGGCTCAAGGGGCAGAACATCTCGGTCGACTTCACCGACGCGGCCGTGGACTGGCTGGCCGAGCGCGGCTACCAGCCCGAGTACGGCGCCCGGCCGCTGCGCCGCACCATCCAGCGGGAGGTCGACAACCAGCTCTCCCGGCTGCTGCTGGACGGCCAGGTGCGGGAGGGCGGCCGGGTGACGGTGGACACGGAGGACGGGCGCCTGGCGTTCCGTACGCAGGAGACACCGGCGCCCGAGCTGTGAGCGCGCTGGTGTCCCCCGCGTATGTCTAGTGTCTAGCGCGCCGGTGTCCCCCGCGTGTGTCTAGCGCGCCGGACGGACCACCATCGCCGATCCGCCGCCCCTGCGGACCTTCTCCGCCGCCGCGAGCCACCGGCCGTCCGGCAGCCGCTGGACGGCCGTGGCAGCACCGATCTCCGGGTTCTCCCGGAAGGAGTGCCCGATGTCCTCCAGGCGCTGCCTGACCTCACTGTCGTACAGGCCGGGTTCGAGGTCCGTCAGCGCCGTGTTGCGCTGGCTGGCGCGCGGCGCGGCGATGGCGTCGACCAGGGGCAGTCCGCGGTCGAGGAAGCCGGTGAGGGTCTGCAGCACGGTGGTGATGATGGTGGAGCCGCCGGGCGAGCCGAGCGCCACCACCGGCCGGTCGTGCCGGTCGAGCACGATCGTCGGCGCGATGGACGACCGGGGCCGCTTGCCGGGGCCCGGCAGGTTCGGGTCGTGGACGGCCGGGTCCGCCGGGGCGAAGGAGAAGTCGGTCAGCTCGTTGTTGAGCAGGAATCCGCGGCCGGGCACGGTGATGCCGCTGCCGCCGGTCTGCTCGATGGTGAGGGTGTAGGCGACGACGTTGCCCCACCGGTCGGCGGTGGTGAGGTGCGTGGTGTTCTCGCCCTCGTACGTCGTCGGGGCAGCCTCGCCGCCGCTCGCGCAGGGCTCAGGGTCGCGGGGGTCGCCGGGGGCGAGGGGGCTGGTGAGGACGGCGTCGTCCCTGATGAGGCACGCGCGGGAGTCGGCGAACCGCTGGGAGAGCAGTTCCCTGGTCGGTACGTCCTCGAAGACGGGGTCGCCGACCCAGCGCCCCCGGTCGGCGAACGCGATGCGGCTGGCCTCGATGAAGCGGTGCAGGTACCGGACGTCGCTCGCGTCGGAGAGGTCGGTGCGCTCCAGGATGTTGAGCGCCTCGCCGACGGTGGTGCCGCCGGAGGAGGAGGGCGCGATGGAGTAGACGTCCAGGCCGCGGTACGAGGTCTTCGTGGGCGGCTGGGACTTCGCGCGGTAGGCGGCGAGGTCGCGTTCGGACAGTTCGCCGGGTCGGGCGTTCCAGCCGGAGTCCGGGTCCACGGGCGGCTTGTCGACGGTCCGTACGATGTCCCGGCCGATGTCGCCCCGGTACAGGGCGTCGACGCCCTCGCGGCGCAACTCCTTGTACGTGCGGGCCAGATCAGGGTTCTTGAAGGTGGAGCCGACGACCGGGAGTTCGCCGCCCGGCAGGAACAGCTCGGCCGTGTCGGGGAAGTGGCGGAAGCGGGTCTCGTTGGCGGCGGTCTGCGCGCGGAAGGTCTCGTCGACGGTGAAGCCGTCGCGGGCGAGGCGTTCGGCGGGCTTCAGGACCGTGCTCAGGCCGCGCTCGCCCCACTTGTCGAGCGCCCGCTGCCAGGTTGCGGGCGTGCCGGGGGTGCCGACCGCGAGTCCGCTGCTGACCGCTTCGGCGAACGGGATCGGCTCGCCGTCCTCCAGGAACAGCCCGGAGTCGGCGGTGAGCGGGGCCGTCTCGCGGCCGTCGATGGTGTGCACGGTGCGCGAGCGGGCGTCGTAGTAGACGAAGTAGCCGCCTCCGCCGACACCGGCCGAGTAGGGCTCGGTGACGCCGAGCGCGGCGGCCGTGGCGACGGCCGCGTCGACGGCGTTGCCGCCCTTCCTCAGGATCTCGATACCGGCGGCGGAGGCGTCGGCGTCGACGCTGGAGACCGCTCCGCCGTGGCCGACGGCCACCGGGACCTTGTCGGGGCTGTGCCGGGAGGGCGCCTCGTGCTGAGGGGGCGGCGGGGCCGCCCCCACCGACAGCACGGCGGCACCGACCGCCAGGACTGCGAGATTCCGTGCCACAGGACGACGCATCCGTACCTCCGTAAACGGCTGTCCGCGCAGCCTAGTTCGTCACCGGGCTCCCGTCAGGGATACCGGAGGGGTGCGCCGTCCCGTCGCCCGGCGGGCCCCGCGGCCCGCGTCTCGAACACGGGTTTGCGCGGGACCGCTAGCATGCGCGCCCATGAGTGACGACGTGCGCAACATCGTTCTGGGCGTGGTGGCCGCCGGCATCAGTGCCGCGCTGGGCTGGATCGCCCGTACCTATCTGTGGAGGCGGAAGCTCCGGCGCAAGCAGGCGTTCTTCGGCCTGCCGGAGAACTCCGAGTCCCTGCTCGTCGTCAACCGCGATCCGGCGGCGGCGGAACCGGCGGTGCACCGCTTCGACGTGTTCGCGCTCCTAGAGCTCTCCGCGCTGATCAAGGACTGCGGGGCGCACGTCCAGGTGGTCACCCAGGACGCGGCCCACCAGGGCTTCGGCGAGCGGACCGAGTTCTGCGTGGGCGGGCCGGGGTCGAACCGGCGGATGGTGGCCCACATGGCGGCCATGCTGCCGGGGGTGCGGGTCAACATAGATCCGGAGCCGGGCCCGGACCGGGGCGCCTTCCAGATCGGTTCCGAGCGCTATCGCATGGACCCGGGCGTCACCGAGTACGTCCTGCTGGCGCGGCTGACCGCCGGTGAGCGGCGCGAGACGCGGCCGGTGTTCCTGTTCTGCGGTCAGCGGGCGATCACCAACCAGGCCGCGACCCGCTACCTCGCCCGCAACCACGAGCGGCTGGCCCGCAAGTACGGCTCGAACTCGTTCGTCCTGCTGCTGAAGGTGATCAACTCGCAGGCGTACGGACCCGACGTGGTCGAACTGGTCGCGGATGTGACCAGGGCCGCGCGGAGCGCGCTTCCGGCTGCCGCGCCGCGTACGAGTCACCGGGCGGAGTGACCTCGTCCGGCACCACCCGTCCGGCGCGCAGCTGACCTTCTCCTCACCGGCGGGCGACCCGTCGGGGTCGCGCCCGCCGCGCGAGCAGTGATCTCCGGCTGCCGCCGGACGGGACTGGCCGATGTGCTCCGCCGCCCCGTGGACGTGGGGCGGTGGGCCCCTCCCGGTGACGGTGTCCCCGCTCCTGACGCGGAGTCCCCTCCTCCACCGGGATGAAGGGACCATCCTAGTCGAGGTCCGGGCGAACGGATCCAGGGGCCTCATCCGTCAGTGTTCGAGGATCGTGGAGAGGAGGTCCTCGGCCCGGTCACTCCTCGGACCGCCGAAGAACTCGTCGGGCGGGCGGTCCTCCACGATCCGGCCGTCGGCCATGAGGACCACGCGGCGGGCGGCCGAGCCGGCGAATTCCCTCTCGTACGTGACCACGATCACAGTCATGCCCTCACCGGCCGGTTGCCGCATGACCTCCGGGACCTCGTCGATCATCTCCGGGTCCGGGGCGGAGGCCGGCTCGTCGAACGGGACATGGAGGTCCCCGAAGTACTTGTCGACGTCACGCAGCTCGATCAGCGGATCAACGGTCATACCCGCCCTTCCTCGTCTCAGCCGGGTGGCGGCCGCCGCAACACGTCCGGACAAGGTCACCGGGATGGTGCGACGGGCACTCCTCGGACATTAGCCGCATTCACACCGGTGTGCAGCGAGTGGTGGACCGGGGCCTCACGCCTCCGCGACCTCCGCGTACAGCTGGGACAGCTCGGGCACGCCGTCGGCCGCCCATTCGTGTCCGGCGTCCACGACGTCGATCTCCCGGCCGGAGGTGAGCCGTACGACCGGCTGGCCGTCGGCGCGGATCTCCCAGCCGGCCCCCGGCACGGTGCGCACGATGACGGTGCCGAGGTACAGGCCGGCGTCGTTGCCCAGCCAGGTCGCGGTCTCCTCGTCGTCCCGCCAGCGCGGCACCAGTTGGTCCAGCGCCTCCAGCGAGGCCGGGGAGTCGTCGAGCCGGACCCCCGCCCGGTCGGCCTGGGAGCGCAGCAGTTCGCACTCGGCGAGGAGTTCCCCGATGCCCTCGGGATCGGGAACCCCCGTCTTCCGGCGTCGGCTGCCCAGGAAAGGGAGGTTCATCCCGCCAGCCTGTCATCCGTACCGTGTCGCGCACCACAGGCGCGCGGGGCCGGACGACGGCCGACGTTCCGCTACACGTCGAGGTCCACCACGACCGGTGCGTGGTCCGAGGCGCCCTTGCCCTTGCGCTCCTCGCGGTCGACGTAGGAGTCCGTGACCGCCTTCGCGAAGGGCTCGTTGCCGTACACCAGGTCGATGCGCATGCCGCGGTTCTTGGGGAAGGCGAGCTGGCGGTAGTCCCAGTACGTGAACGGGTGGTCGTACTTGAGGGGGCGCGGGACGACGTCGGAGAGGCCGGCTTCGCGCAGGGAGGCGAGGGCGGCGCGCTCGGCGGGGGTGACGTGGGTGGAGCCCTCGAAGACGGCCCGGTCGAAGACGTCGTCGTCGGTCGGTGCCACGTTGTAGTCGCCCAGTACCGCGAATGGCCGGCCGCCCGCCGCGTCGCCGGCCACGGCGGCCTTGAGCGCCTCGAACCACTGGAGCTTGTACGCGTAGTGGGGGTGGTCCACCTCGCGCCCGTTGGGCACGTACACCGACCAGACGCGGACCGGGCCGCAGGTCGCGGAGACGGCGCGGGGTTCGACGGAGCCGTCGTAACCGGGGTCGCCCGGCAGGCCCTTGACGACGTCCGTCAGGCCGACGCGGGAGAGCACCGCCACGCCGTTCCACCGGCCGGTGGCGTTCACCGCGGACTCGTAGCCCAGCTCGCGCAGCTCCTCCACCGGGAACCTCTCCTCGGCGACCTTGGCCTCCTGGAGGCACAGCACGTCCGTGCCGCTGCTCTCCAGCCAGGCCAGGAGCCTCGGCAGGCGGGCGGTGATCGAGTTCACGTTCCAGGTCGCGATGCGCATGCTCCCCAACCTACCCGGCACCTGTGACACCGCTCGCCCGCCGCCCGCCGCCTCACAGCTCGGCGGAGCCCCCCGGCGCGAGCCGCAGGTGTTCCGCGCCGCCGAGGGCGCCGATCTGACGGTCGTAGACCGGCCGGGCGAGGTCGGTGAGGAGGGCGTCGTGGATGTCGTAGGCGCGCCGCGGCCTCACCTCGCGGACGTAGTCGATGACCTCGGAGATCTTGTTCCAGGGGGCCATGACCGGCAGCATCAGCGTCTCGACCGGCCGGTCGGGGACGGTGAGCGCGTCACCCGGGTGGAAGAGCTTCCCGTCGTCGACGAGGTAGCCGACGTTGGTGACGCGCGGGATGTCGGGGTGGATCACCGCGTGGAGTTCGCCGTGGACCTGGACGTCGAATCCGGCGGCGGTGAAGGTGTCGCCGTGGCCGACGGTGTGTACGCGGCCCGGGAAGGCCGCCGAGAGCTGTTCCGCGACCGACCTCAGGGTCCAGACCTCGAGGGCCGGGTCGGCCTCCAGCGCGGTCCGCAGCCGGCCCTCGTCGAAGTGGTCGAAGTGCTCGTGCGTGACCAGGACGGCGTCCGCGCCGAAGGCCGCGTCCTCCTCGCTGAACACTCCGGGGTCGAGGACGAGGACGCGTCCGTCCTTCTCCAGGCGGACGCAGGAGTGCGACTTCTTCGTGAGCTTCATGATCCCATTCTGCTCCCGTCCCGTTCACGGCCGCGCGGAGCGCCCCGGGGTGGGCTCACTCCTGGGGCGTGGTCTCCTCGCGGACCACCTGCTGGGCCACCCGGAAGGCGCTGTTCGCCGCCGGGACGCCGCAGTAGACGGCCGTCTGGAGCAGCACCTCCTTGATCTCGTCCGGGGTGAGCCCGTTGCGCAGGGCGGCCCGGACGTGGAGGGCGAGCTCCTCCAGGTGGCCGCCGGCGACGAGGGCGGTGAGGGTGACGCAGCTGCGGGTGCGCCGGTCGAGTCCGGGCCGGTCCCAGACCTCGCCCCAGGCGTAGCGGGTGACGAGCTCCTGGAAGTCGCCCGAGAAGTCGTCGGCCCCGGCCAGCACTCCGTCGACGTGCGCGTCGCCCAGTACTTCCCGGCGGACCTTGAGCCCGGCGTCGTAGGCGTCCGGTCCGCCCCGCGGCCGCCGCGGTGCGGCGGGCGGGGCGATCTCGGCGACGGGGGCCTGCTGCTGCGGGACGACGGCCTGCGCCGGCTTCACCGCCGCCGCCGGCAGGGCGACGTGGCCGGTGGCGGTGTCGAAGCCGGGCTGCCAGGCGGTGGAGAAGTGCCGCACCAGCAGATCGGTGACGGCGGCCGGCTGCTCCACCGGCACCAGGTGGGAGGCGCCGGGTACGACGGCGAGCCGGGCGTCCGGGATCCCGGCGACCAGCGTACGGGCCTCGGCGGGCCCGGTGACCTGGTCCTCGGAGCCGACCAGCACCAGGGTCGGCACGCCGACGCTGCCGAGTCCGGCCCGTACGTCGAACGAGGCGAGCGCCTCGCAGGCGGCGATGTAGCAGCCGGGGTCGGTGGTGCGCACCATCTGCACGGCCCACTCGGTGATCGCGGGCTGGGCGGCGGCGAAGCCGCCGGTGAACCAGCGCTCCGGCGCGGAACGGGCGATGGGGTCGAGCCCGTTGGTCCGTACGACCACCCCGCGCCGGCGGAACTCGTCCGCCGTGCCGAAGCGGGGCGATGCGGCGATCAGCGCGAGGGACGCCAGGCGCTCGGGGTGGCGCAGGGCCAACTCGATCCCCACGGCGCCGCCGAGCGCGCAGCCGGCGTAGCCGAAGCGCTGTACGCCGAGGCTCTCGAGGGTGGCGAGCAGCCGCGTGGTGAGATCGGCGACCGAGCCCGCCGGGTGGGCGGGGGCGCCTCCGTGTCCCGGCAGATCGAACCGGAACACACGCCACTGCTTCGTCAACTCGGGGACCTGCCGGTCCCACATGTGCCATGTGGTACCCAGTGAGGGACCCAGGATCAGAACCGGAGCGTCTTCCGGCCCGTCAAAGCGGTATTGCAGGGTGGTGGGTGGTGTCTCGCTCACGCCCCAGACCCTCTCACGTCTCGGACGCCCCTATGACGCGGGGACGCTTGGTACCGGTCTGACCGGGTTGAATACCGCGCGGACTGCGTATCGCTCGAGGCATCGGATGATCTCACGCCGGGTCCTGCCCTCCTGGGTGCGGCGTTCGTAGTACGCCTGGGCGCGGGGATCGTGGCGTAGGCGGGTGAAGACGATGCGGTGCAGGGCGGCGTCGGCCTGGCGGTCGCCGCCGTGGTTGAGCCGGCGCGTGCGCCGCCGGCCGGAGGAGTACTCGATGGGGCTGACTCCGCAAAGGGCGGCAAAGGACGCCTCGTCCCGGCCACGGAGTCGTCGTGCGGGGCGTCCTCGTCGGCCGCAGTCGCCGGATCAGCCTCATCGCGCCCATGACCTGCATGAAGGCGGCGGAGACGGGGCAGACGGTGGTCCTGCGACGGGGAGAATGCCATGACGATGACGGAACAGTCGGCCGAGCAGGCGGCGGAGGAGACCGCTCGCTGCGCACACCACGACGGCCACGGCCCGGGGCCGGGTGCCGAGGCGCCGGAGTCCCCGCGTGAGCGGGTCAACCGCCGCTGGAACGAGGTCCTGCAGGAGACGCGGGTCACCCAGACCGGCGTGCAGAT
>NZ_JBIRYZ010000017.1:0-149214 GCF_044390325.1 Streptomyces sp. NPDC018964 | reverse complement strand
TCGTTGCCGAACGACGCGGTCTCCGAGGTGAAACGGTCACCGGTGAGCTGCATACCGTCACCCGAGTCCCCCGCGAACCTGATGACCACCCGGTCCAGGCGACGCACTTCCTTGACGCCGGCCCCGGCCGGCAGCGGCCGGGCGTGCTCGATGTCCACCGTCACGCGACTCGTCTCCTTCGGCGTTCCGACGCACGGTCCGGGCCCGGCTGTCCGGCCTCCCCCGTGCGCTGACGGACCGGGACGCTAGAGAGCGGGCCTTGAGGCGGGCCAAAGCGCACGAGGTCACCCGGCGGGACGGACCGAGGACCCCGGCAGGTTCAGCAACGGTCCAGCGGTCCTCCAGGACGAATGGCGACGCTGGGTCGCGGCCGGTGGGCAGTCGGAATCGGTTGTTCCTCTCCTGGTGCCCGGCCGCGGGCGAACGTCCTGCCCGCCTGCACCGCGTATCGGCCGGCCGTCACCCGCTTCCGCTTGAAGGAGCACACATTGGACGCGTCAGTTCCGGCCTCCCGCCGTACCCTTCTCAGGCTCGCCGCCGCGGGCGCCGCGGGCGGTGCGCTCGCCACCGCGCCGCTCCCCGCCTTCGCCCACTCGGGCCGCGGCGAGCGCGGCGGACACCCCGCCGCCCGCTGTGCGCTGCCGCGCACGCTCACCGTCACCGCCCCGAACCTGTACCCGGAGGGAGTCGCCTGGGACCCGACCAGAAAGGCGTTCCTGGTCGGGTCGAGCACCCAGGGCACGATCTCCGTCGTACGCCCGGACGGCTCGGTCACCCCGCTGGTGGCGCCGTTCGCGCAGGTCTCGGTGCTCGGCATCACGGTGGACGCCCGGCGGCGCCGCGTGGTGGCCGCGTACACGGACTACTTCGGCCGGCTGCTGGGCATCGTGGACCCCTCGCTGCCTCCGGTCTCCGGGGTGGGCGTCTTCGACCTGGCCACCGGGGCCGTACGGCACCTGGTGGACGTCTCCGCCGGGGCGCGGACCCCGCGCGCCAACGACGTCGCCGTCGACGAACGCCACGGTGACATCTACGTCACCGACACCGGTGTCGACACCGTGACCCGCGTGAGCCACGACGGCAGGGTCCGCGGGGTGTTCACCGACGAACGCCTCACCACCGCCGACACGGGACCCAACGGCATCGTCCACCACCCCGCCGGGTTCCTGCTCCTGGCCAAGTACGACGGCGGCCGGCTGTTCCGCGTCGACCACCCCCGTTCGGCGCGCCCGGTGATCCGCGAGGTCCGCCTCGACCACCCGCCGACCTCGCTGGACGGCATCGCGCTGCGCCCCGACGGCTCCCTGGTCGCCGCCGCCAACGACCTGTCGCTGTCCGGCGGACGCCAGGGCAGGGACCACGTCGTGGTGCTCCGCTCCACCGACAACTGGCGTTCCGCCCGCACGGTGCAGGACCGCACGTGGCCGTTCCAGGACCCGACGACGGTCGCGGTGACGCCGTACGGCGACTACGTGCTCAGCGGCGGGCTCCGGGAGATCCTCACCGGCGTCCCCTCGGCCACACCCGGCCGGTTCCAGCTGCGCCGCCGCTGAGGCCGCCGCGCGGGGGGCGGCCCGTGCCGGGCCCCGCCCGGCCCCGCCCCCCGCCCGTCCGGCCACCGCACCGACCCCACCCGCCCAGACCTTCCACCGGGAGTCCTTCATGGCACCCCTGCCTCACGACGGTTCACCCCCCGATTCCGCCTCCCCCGTCCGCACCGGGCAGCCGCCCGCCGGACTGTTCACCGCCCTCGCCCGCCTCACCGGCGGCCGGCCCCGTCTGCTGCTCGCGCTCACCGTGCTCCTCCTCGCCGGGGCGGTGGTCCTCGGCAGCGGGGTGGCCGACCGGCTGCGCAGCGGGGGCAGCGGCGGTGTCGTCGACCCGTCCTCCGAGTCCTCGTACGCCGCGGAGATCCTGGAACGCGAGTTCCCCGGCGCCCGCCCCAACCTGGTCCTGCTGGCCCGCGCCGACGCGGGGGTCGACGACGCCGGGGTGGCCCGGCAGGCCCGGGAGCTCGCGGCCCGGCTCGCCGACGAGCGCGGCGTCACCGGCGTCACCTCCTACTGGGACACCGGCTCCCGGGCCCTGCGCTCCGAGGACGGCCGGGAGGCACTGATCGTCGCCCGTCTCACCGGGGACGACCTGGCGGCCGAACGCACGCTGGAGGAGCGGATCGTCCCGCGCTTCGACGGCGGACAGGGCGACCTCTCGGTCAGGATCGGCGGCAGCGTCGCGGTCCAGCACGAACAGCAGACCTTCATCGGCGAGGACCTGGTGCGCGCCGAGCTGATCGCGCTGCCGATCACGCTGATCATCCTCATGCTGGTGTTCGGCAGCGCCGTCGCCGCGCTGCTGCCGGTCGGCATCGGCGTGATCGCGATCCTCGGCACCAACGCGGTCCTGCGCGTGCTGACCTCCTTCACCGACGTCTCCGTCTTCGCCACCAACCTCACCACCGCCCTCGGACTCGGCCTCGCCATCGACTACGCGCTGTTGATCGTGCGCCGCTACCGGGAGGAGCTGGCCCGCGGCCGGGACATGCCCGGCGCGCTCGCCGCCACGCTGAACACCGCCGGACGGACCGTGCTGTTCTCGGCCGCGACGGTGGCCGTCGCGCTGGCCGCGATGCTGGTCTTCCCGCTGTACTTCCTGCGCTCGCTCGCCTACGCCGGGATCAGCGTCGTGGTGCTCGCCGCCGCGTCCGCGCTGCTGGTGCTGCCGGCGCTGCTCGCCGTCCTCGGCCGGCGGGTCGACGCGCTGGACGTGCGCAAGCTCGTACGACGGGGCTCCCGCGGGAAGCGGAACGCGGGCCGGGCCGCCGAGCCCGGAGCGGGCTGGGCGCGGCTGACCGGGTGGGTGATGCGCCGGGCGCCGCTGGTGGCCACCGGCACGCTGGCCGTGCTGCTGCTGCTCGGCGCGCCCTTCCTGAGCGCTCACTTCGGCACCGCCGACTACCGGCAGCTGCCCGGCTCGGCCGAGTCCCGGGTGGTGCAGGAACACATCAGGGACGACTTCCAGGGCAGCCCCACCGGTGTGGTCGAGGTCGTCACCCGGCAGGCCGGCACCGCTGAACTGGGCGCGTACGCGCAGGAGTTGTCCCGGCTCGACGGAGTGCTGCGGGTGGACGCCCCGACCGGGGGCTACACCGACGGCCGAGCCGTCGGCGAGGGGCAGCCGGGCCGGGTCTCCGGGGACGTCGCGTACCTGACCGTCGTGCCCGGCGTGGAGGCGATCTCCGAGGACGGCAAGCGACTCGTACGGGACGTGAGGGCGGTGGACGCGCCCTTCGCCACGTACACCGCCGGGACGACCGCGGCCCTGATCGACAGCCAGAAGGCCATCGGCAGCGGGCTGCCGTGGGCCCTCGCCGTCATCGTCCTCGCCACGCTGGCACTGGTCTTCCTGCTCACCGGCAGTGTGCTGATCCCGGTGCAGGCGGTGCTGCTCAACGCGCTCAGCCTGACCGCGA
Organism: Streptomyces sp. NPDC018964; assembly: GCF_044390325.1. NCBI lineage: Bacteria > Bacillati > Actinomycetota > Actinomycetes > Kitasatosporales > Streptomycetaceae > Streptomyces > Streptomyces sp. NPDC018964. Next base: position 145,745 of record NZ_JBIRYZ010000017.1, on the reverse strand, counting down.
TGCTCGGCGCCGTGGTGTGGGTCTTCCAGGACGGCAACCTGTCCGGGCTGCTGGGCTTCACCCCGACCGGGAGCGTCGAGACGGCGCTGCCGGTGCTGATGTTCTGCCTGGCGTTCGGACTCTCCATGGACTACGGCCTCTTCCTGCTGTCCCGGATCAAGGAGGAGCGGGACCGCGGCCGTGACCACCGGGAGGCCGTCGTGGCGGGCATGCGCGGCACCGGCGGTGTCATCACTGCCGCCGCGCTGGTCCTGTCGGTGGTGATGGTGGCCATCGGCACGTCCAGGATCACCAACACGAAGATGCTCGGACTGGGCGTCGCCCTGGCCGTCCTCATGGACGCCATGGTGATCCGCACGCTGCTGGTGCCGGCCGTGCTGTCGCTCACCGGCCGGGCGAGCTGGTGGGCGCCCGGCCCGCTGCGCCGGCTGCACGACCGGATCGGCATCAGCGAGAGCGGCCCGGCACACCGGGCCCCGGCCCCGGATCCGGCCCCGGCCGACACGCCCGAACCGGACACGCCCGCCGCCCCGGCCCGCCGGGACGCCGAACCGGCCGCCACCCTCAGCACGGCGGCGGGAAAACCCGTCCCCTGACAAGCCCGACACCACCACCGGCACGACCGACGGACCCGAGCCACGACCACGGAGGAGACACACGCCCGGGCCCCGGGCCCGGGCGTGTGCCCCGGCGTTGGGGCGGGTGGGTCCGCCCTCGCGGGTAGGGGCGTACGAGGGTGCGGCTCGGGCGCGAGTGCGGGTGTGTGTCCTGGTCCAGGGGGCGGGTGGGTCCGCCCTCGTGGGTAGGGGCGGTCGAGGCTCCGTATGACGGTGTGGCTCGGGCGTGAGCACGGGCGCGCGTCCCGCCGGTTCAGAGGGCGGGGCAACCCCGCCCCCTGAACCGGCGCGGGTGTGCGCCGCCGGTGCGCGCCGGAGTGCGCCGGAGCGCGGAGTTCGTATGCGGGAGGACCGGTCACGGTCCTCCCGCACTCGCTTTGGCGCCGCGCAAGCCGGCGTCGTTAGTGTCCGGGACGCGCGGTCGGGCGGACACCTGATCGACGGAGCGCGGTCGGCCGGACCACGGGGACCGGCGCGTCCGTGACGAGTCCCCGGCCGTCGCCCAGCCCACACCCGGAGCAGCCGCAGCAGCCGTGTCCCGGCCCGGGCGGCCCACCGCCGTACCGACGCGACACCGAATCCGGGCACCCACGGAGCAGAGGGGGAGCAGTCCGATGACATCCACGCAAACCGCCGGGCCGCGTGCGCGGTCCGCACGCCCGGCCCCGGCACCGGAGGGAGACGCCATGGCCGTCGACACGGTCGTCGTCGACTACGGGGGAGTGCTGACGAACCCGCTCGTCGAGACCTTCGCCGCCTTCGCCGACCTGGCCGGGATCGACGCCGGCGACCTCGCCCAGGCGTTCCTCGCGGCCACGGAGCGCCACGGGGAGACCCCGATGGCCGCTCTGGAGACCGGCGACATCAGCGAGCGGCAGATGGTGGACCGCATCCTGGCCGAACTGCCCGAGGGCTCCGGCCGGATCCTCGCCGACGGGCACGGCTTCGGCGAGCTCTGGTTCCGGGGCCGGCGGCCCAACGAGCCCTTCCTCGCGTTCCTGCGCTCCCTGCGCGCCGCCGGCTACCGGCTCGCCCTGCTCACCAACAACGTCCGCGAGTGGGAGCCGCTGTGGCGGGCCCAGATCCCCGCGGACGAGCTGTTCGACGTCGTCGTGGACTCGCACCGGGAGGGCGTGCGCAAGCCCGACGCCCGGATCTACCGCCTCCTGCTGGAGCGGCTCGGCACCACCGCGGAGCGCTGCGTGTTCGTCGACGACACCGAGGAGAACTGCCGGGCCGCGGAGGAACTCGGCATCCGTTCCGTGCGGTTCACCGACACCGCCGCGGCCGTCCGGGAGATCACCGGCCTGCTCGGCTGCCCCGCGGCGGCCCCGGCCGGGGCGACGACGGGAGCCGCGCGATGACCGCACCGGTCCTGATCGTCGGCGCCGGGCCCACCGGGCTCACCGCCGCCTGCGCCCTGTGGGACCTCGGCGTCCCCTGCCGCGTCGTCGACCGGCGCCCCGGCCCCGGCACCGCCCCGAAGGGGCTGGTGCTGTGGAGCGGCGCGCTGGAGTGCCTGCGCCGCCTCGGCGTCTCGGAAGCACTCGCCGACGCCGCGCTGCCGCTGGCCGGGGCCTCGTACTGGTCGCGGGGCCGGCGCACCGGCGCCGTGCGCTTCGGGAAGCTGGAGGACACCGCGTTCCCGGGCCCGCTGTGCGCACCGCAGCCGGTCACCGAACGGGCGCTGCACGAGCGGCTCACCGAACTCGGCGGCACCGTCGAGTGGGACACCGAGGTGCTGTCGGTGACGGTGGACCGAGGCGGCCCCGCCGAGTCGGCGACCGTCACCCTGCGCTCGGCCACCGGCGAGCAGACGGTGACCGTGCCCTGGCTCGTCGCCGCCGACGGCGCCCGCAGCCTGGTGCGCGACAGCGTCGGCATCCCCTTCGAGGGGCACACCTTCGACCGTACGTTCCTCATCGGGGACGGCCGTCTGGACGGCGCCGGCGCCGAGGCCGAGGTGCAGCACCACATCACCCCGGACGGTGTGCTGGTGATCGTCCCCCAGCCGGACGGCCACCGCGTCTTCTTCGACACGGAACCCGACGGACGGACCGCACCGCCGTCCGTGGAACTGCTCCAGCGGCTCCTCGACGAACGCGGGCCGGGCGGACTGCGGCTGTACGACGTCCGGTGGTCCAGCCGCTTCCGGGTGCACGCCAAGGTCGCCCCGCGGTTCAGGGAAGGCCCCGTGCTGCTGGCGGGCGACGCGGTGCACGCCCACACCACGGCCGGCGGCCAGGGACTCAACACCGGTGTCCAGGACGGCTACGACGTCGGCTGGAAGCTCGCGGCGGTGGTCCGCGGCTGCGACCCGGCCCTGCTCGACAGCTACGAGGCGGAGCGCCGCCCCGCGTCCGTCCGGGCGGTCAGGAACGGCGACCAGCAGACCCGCATGTGGCTGCTGCGCAACCCGCTGGCCCGGACCCTGCGCGACACGGTGATGCGGGGACTGTCCGCCGCCGGCCTGCTCGAGAAGAAGGCCCTCCCGGTGCTCGCCCAGCTCGACCTGGACCACTCCGGGAGCCCGGCGGTCGCCGACCTCGCGGGCGCCGCGGCCGCCCCGCGCGCGCTGCGCCCCGGCCGGCGCGCCCCCGACCTGCCGCTGGCCCCGGTGCACGCGACGACGGAGACGTCGCTCCACGCCCATCTGGCCGCCGGCCGGCACACCCTGCTGGTGTACGGCGACGGCGAGGCGGGACGGCGGGCCGCGCGGGCCTGGACGGCGCTCCGGGAGCGGGGCGCCGAGGACACGGCGCGGGTGCTGTGGATCCGGCCCGCGGACACGGGCGGCGGTGACGTCCCGCCGGCCGGCGCCGGATTCGCCGTCGTACGGGAGACGGACACGCGGGGCGGGGCGCGTGCCCCGTGGTGCGCGTACGTACGGCCCGACGGCGTCGTCGCCGCCCGGTCGGGCGCGGACGGCCTCGACGCGCTCCTCGCCCGCGTACCGTCCCGTCCGCCCCTCGCCGCTCCGGCACCGGCCGTCCGGCACTGACGCGCCCCGCCACCGAACTTTCCGGAAGGACCCACCATGCACATGCCCGCATCCACGCCCGTGTCCACCGTCGAGCCGGACACCTCCGGGCGGAACACCGCGGAGCCGGCCACCGCACAACCCGACAGCCCCGAGGTGGAGTTGAGCTACGACGCGACCGTGCCCCGCTCCCTGGTGCACAGAGCGTCGATAGCCGAGGTGTTCGTCACCGACTCCGCCCGCACCGGTGAGGACACGTTCGTCGTCGCCGCGCAGCTCCCGCGCGGCCATCTGATCGGCGAGAACTCCCCGTTGTACGACTTCACGCTGCTGGTGGAGGTGGTCCGGCAGGCCGGCGTCCTGATCGCCCACCGCCATCTGGAGGTGAACCTGGAGTCCGTGTTCGTCTTCCGCAACCTGCGCCTGCGCACCGTCGCCTTCGAGCCACTGCGCATCGGCCGGCGGCCGGCCGACCTGCGGGTGACCGTGGACGTACGGGCCCGGCGCAACCGGGCGGGACGCGTCCAGGGGTTCACCTTCACCGGGGACGTACTGGTCGACGGCCGCCCGGCCCTGACGGGGGAGGGCGGACTGCTGATCCTGTCCCGGGCCGCCTACCGCACGCTGCGCGGCCGGCGACGGGTGCCCGACCACCCCGGGTTCCTGCTCCCGCGCTTCACGGCCGCCGAACCGGCGGCCGTGGGGCGCAGGGACGCCCGCAACGTGTTCGTCACGCATCCCGTCGCGGAGGGCGAAGAGGGCTCCTACAGCGCCCAGTTGGTGGTCGACACCGGCCATCCCCACGTGTTCGACCACCCGTTGGACCATGTGCCGGGCCATCTCCAGATGGAGGCCGCGCGTCAGCTGGCCGTCGCCTCCGTGGCCCGGCGGCACGGCGTCGACCCGTACAGCCTGGTGGTCGCCTCCATCACCACCGACTTCACGGACTACGCGGAACTGGACCGGATCACCCGGCTGCGGGCGTCGGTCGAGAACTTCCGCTGGGACGAGGAGCTGGGCACGTTCGTCACCGCGGTTCCCGTGGAGGCGGTCCAGGAGACGACGGTCACCACCGCGATGCGCCTCGAAGTCGCCCAGTGGGTTTGAACTTTCAACGAAGCTACGTGTCGCGCTCCCCTGCGATCCCTCGGTCCCGTAATATTCCAGCCAAAAGGCATCGGTAGCGGATCCGAGCCCAACGGGGGAGCGCATTGATACGCATCCTGCTCGCCGAGGACATGCACATGGTCCGCGGAGCCCTGGTTGCCCTGCTGGCCCTGGAGGATGACCTGCGAGTGGTCGCGGAGGTCGAGCGCGGCGACGTCATCGTCGGCAGGGCACTCGACTGCCGCCCTGACGTCGCCATCATCGATGTGGACCTGCCGGGCCTGGACGGACTGAGCGCGGCGCGGCTGCTGGCCGAGCAACTGCCCTCGTGCCGCACGCTGATCCTCACGAGCCTCGGCAGGCCCGGGACGCTCCGCAAGGCGCTCGCGGCCCAGGTCGGCGGCTTCCTGCTCAAGGACGCGCCGCCGGACCGGCTGGCCGACGCGGTGCGTCAGGTGGCGGAGGGCAAGCGGGTGATCGACCCGCAACTGGCCCTGGCGGCCTTCGACAACGGGGAGAACCCGCTGAGCCCGCGTGAGATGGAGGTGCTGCGGATGGCCGCGGACGGCGCGGAGGCCGCGGAGATCGCCGGTCAGCTGTTCCTCTCCGTGGGGACGGTGCGGAACTACCTGACGACGGTCGTCACCAAGCTCAACGCGCGCAACCGGGTCGACGCCGTCAGACTGGCCCGGGGGAACGGCTGGCTGTGAGGGCGCGCCGGCCCCCGGCGTGCGCGGCCGGCCCCCGGTTTTCACGGGTCGGCCCCCGGCGTTCGCGGGCCGGCCCGCCCGGCTGAACGGGCGTGCGCTCAGCCGGAATCGCGGGAGGGGAGCCGCAGCGGGGCCTCGGCCCGCAGGACGAACCGGCCGGTCTCGTCCACCCCGGAGGAGAGCCGGCCCCCGATGGACGTCAGCCGGTACTGGAGGTTCTCCAGGCCGCTGCCGTCCGGGGCCGCCGACAGGTCCCAGCGTCCTGAAGTCCCCCGCTGCGCCCCGTCGTTGGAGATGACCAGGACCAGCTCCTCGGAGGTGGTGGTCCAGCTCTCGATCCGGCAGTTCTCCGCCTTGCTGTGGCGCAGCAGGTTGGTGATGGCCTCACGGAGCACGGTGGCCATGATGGTGTCGATCTCCCCCTCGGGCGGCTCACCGCGCAGCTCCGTGGTCACCTGGATCCCGGCCGCCTCCAGCACCGAACCCGCCGACACCGCCTCGGCGGCCAGGGACATCTCCCGGTAGCCGCGGGCCACCGTGCGCACGTCGGACAGGGCCTGCCGGGAGATCTCCAGGATGCCGGTCAGCTCGTCCAGCGCGCGGTCGGGATGCCCGCCGACGAGACGGCAGGCGAGCTCGCTCTTGAGGGTGATCGCCGACAGGCTGTAACCGAGCAGGTCGTGCAGGTCGCGGGCGAACCGCAGCCGCTCCTGGGTGACCGCCAGCCGCGCGAAGTCCTGCTGGGCCTCCTGCACTTCGAGCACCAGCTGGGAGAGCTTGCTGAGCCCGTACACGATCAGGGCCGTCAGGGTGGTCGACACGGCGATGTACACGGAGTCGACGGGATCCATGCCCAGCAGCGGCCCGGTGCCGCAGGCCGCCGCGACGACGAGCCCGAACAGCGGCCAGGCGACGGCCGGCCGGAGCACCAGCAGCACCGAGGCGCCGAGGAATCCGGCCATCCCGCCCCAGCCGAACCCCAGGGCGAACAGCGGCAGATAGGTCAGCAGCGCCTGCAGGGCGAGGCTCCACTTGCCCCAGCGCTCGCGGAACCGGCGTAACCGGTAGGCGGTGTGCACCAGTTGCAGCAGGAAGATGAGGCCGAACCCGAGGGCCGAGGCGACCAGGACGAGCGCTCCGGGCTCGGCGTCCAGGATGTTCAGGAAGCCGACCAGGACGAAGCCGCACTCGACGGTCAGAACGAGACTCAGGGCGAGCCGGGGCGGCGGGGCACCGCCCCCCAGCACGCGCATCGCCGCCGAGAGCACGGGAGCGTCACCGGAACCCGCACGCGATGGCTCGACCGGGGTTTTCCCGAATCCTCTGCCCGAGGGCGATCCGGCCAGCTGCATGCGTGCTCCCCCACCCCGAGATCAGCTCAGGGCCACAGTCTAGGGAGTGTGCATGAATTCGAAAGCTTGAATGGGGAATTCATGAACGAATAACGGGTGCCCCGGGGAGGTCCCGCGGCCGCCGCTCCGCACGCCGGGTGCCGAGCGCGAACCCGCCGACGCCGGGCTCGACCCGCCAGTCCGTGCCGGTGGTACGGGCCGCCAGTTCGACGTCCCCGCTGCCCAGCGCGCACGGCGCCAGACCCATCGCGGTGGCGATCAGATACATGTTCTGGGTCACCGCGCCCACGTGCTTGAGCGTCAGGGCGTAGGCGAGACCGCTGTACTTCCACGACAGGCGGTGCAGGCGCGAGGTGATGGTGAAGACCACCGAGGGCGGCTCGGCCAGTCCGGCCACGATCCGCGCCTCCTCGAGCCGCTCCGACACCGCCGGCTCCTTCTCGGCGTCGCCGATCCGGATCAGGCGGTGCTCCAGCGGCGCGTAGTAGTGGATGCCCGGCGGGACACCGGCGCAGTCCCGGACGGTGAGGTAGAACTCCAGCTCGTAGGCGCGGCCACCGCTCGGATAGGGACGGTCGGTGTACGCGTCCGGGGGCAGGCCGTCGCCGCTGTGCTCGCGCACGCCGCGCACCCGCAGCGCCCGGTAGAGGAACTCGCCCAGCGCGGCGGCGGTGAGCCGGTCCGTGCCGTAGGACCGGATGCTGCGCCGTTCCTCCAGCACGGTGGTCAACGGCGGATCGGCCGCCGCCACCTCGCTCAGCGAGGGCTTCGGCAGGTCCGTGCGGGGGCCCTCCGGGAGGGGTTTGACCGGGGGAGAGGGAGGCATGACCTCGGCGAGCGGATAGGTGGCGCCGAAGTCGGCGTCGTGCCGGCCCAGTGTCGAGCGGCTGTGGAAGAGCAGGTCCACGGCGGACCAGGTGCGCAGCGCCGGATCGCGGTCCTCGGCGAAGTCCGGGACGGCCGGGCCGCCCGCCGGCGCCTCCTCCTCGCCGGTGCGCGCGGGGACCACCATGCCGGTCGCGACCAGCAGGGTGATGATCTCCGAGACCGTCTGGACGGTCAGCGGCACGCCCGCCGCGACCTCGTCGACGGTGACGGGACGGCCCAGCATGCCGATCACCCAGGAGGCCTCCGGGCCGTGCAGCACCACCCGGTGCAGCGAGGTGGGGGACTCCAGGACGAAGCCCTGCCCCTCACTGCGCAGGAACGCGAACCGGGACAGCCTCACCGGATGCCGCCGCCCGACCGGGACCGGCCGGCAGCGGGCCGCCGGGGCGATCGGGACGGCGGACAGCAGCAGCCGGTCGGCCCCCTCCAGGGTCAGCGAGCGCACGACCATGTGCTGCAACCGGTGCAGTACGGCCAGGATCTCGGCCTTGGAACCGGCGGCCGGGCCGACACCGAGCCCGCGCGGAGCGCGGTCCGGGCCGGCCGGCACCAGCTCGGCCGCCACGTTCGTCAGCGAGATCGGACCGAGGCTCATCCGGCGCAGCGCCTCGCGCACGGTGGGGCCCACCCCGCGCAGCCGCACCTCCCCCCATCGCCCGGAGAGCAGGACGGAACCGGTCGCGTCGCTCGTGTCGACCAGGACGTCCTCGCGGAGCGACCAGAGGGAGACACAGCGCCTGACGTCCGGAGCACCGGGGACCACGCCGGACGGGCTCTCGGCTGACATGGGAACTCCTGAGTGGGGGTGTGGTGAAACGGCGGTGGGGGCGCCGCGGGGACTCGGATGAACAGAGCTCGGATGAACAGGGCTCGGGCGGACGGGGATCGGACGGACAGGGCTCGGGCGGACGGGGATCAGACGAACAGGGGTACGGGATTGAGGGCGTCGTACGGTGTCGGCTCGGGCAGCCGGCCCAGCCGCACCGGCACGTCGAACAGCCGGCCCGGGGCGAACCGGGCCCAGAAGTGGCGCAGGCCCGGCACCACCACCCGGACCACCGGAATGCCGATGTCCGGCCTGGTCTGGTCGAGGACCAGCAGCTCCATGCCGTGCTCCCGCAGCAGCTCCACGGCCGCGTCGACGTCGTCCCTGAGGTCCGGGCGGTACCGGTGGACGAAGTCGGCCGTGCCGCGCTCCGGGCGCGAGCCGTCGGGCAGCAGATGGGGCTGGTTGCGCACGGTCGCGCCCCACCACCAGCCGAGCAGCTCCGCCGCGGTGGAGCCGTAGCCGGTGCCGTCGCGCCGGGCGTCGGCCACCACCGGCAGCAGCTGGTTCATCTCCGTCAGCGCGCGGCGCAGCGCGACGGCCGGGTCGAAGTGCGCGCCGAACCCCAGCATGATGTCCTCGGCCGGTTTGTCGGTGCGCCGGGACAGGGCCGCGAACACCGGCACCCCGAGGTCGGAGGTGAGGTCCAGGACCCACACGTCGCGGTTCAGGGTCCGGTAGACGTCCAGCAGTTCCTCCGTCCAGGCGTCGCCGAAGCCGCCGGGTCCGGTCAGGCGCACACCGGGCTGGCGGGTGCGGTTGTACCACCACAGCGCCACCGCGTCCCGTTCGACGAGTTCCAGGAACCCGTGCAGGATCGCGTCCTCCGGGCTGCTGCCGGCGGCGCAGCCGTTGGAGTCGGCGCGCAGCGAGCGCCGGCCGGCCACCGCGGGCACCGTCCCGTCCGCCGGGCCCGGGTAGTAGAGCATCCCGGTGGGCAGCAGCCGCTGCCGCCGCTCGGTGAGCGACCAGACCGGGGTCCAGTCGGCCGGGGCCAGGTCGTCGAAGGGCTCGGGAACCTGGTGGAACGAACTGTTCAGGGCGTTCCACCGTTCACGGTCGCGGAACTGCCGGGGATCGAACAACTGGCAGGCGTCGGGGGACAGGGCCACCTCGCCCAGGCCGCGCAGACTGTCCCGGACCCGCGGCTCGTCCCCCTGGAGGGTGCCGCTGTAGCGCTCCAGCGCCTCGCACATCGCGCTCACCCGGGCGTCCAGCGCGGTGGCTCCCTTGCCGCCGCTGACCTGACGCAGCCCGGCCCGCAGCCGCTCCAGGTCGCTCCCGCCGACCGCGGGGTTGCGACCGGCCAGATAGCAGTGCATACCGGCCGGGGCCCTCGGGTCCCGGCGGATCTCCTCGATCACCCCGGTGACCGGGCTGACCAGGTGCCGGTAGCTGTCGTGGACGTCCTGGGCGGAACAGGCGCGGTGGCCGCCGGCGCCGTACGGCGCCTTGGGCCGGGAGACCACGGTCACCGGGCGCCGCACCTGCTCGGCGACCAGACCGGGGTCGCCGCAGTCCGGGCACTGGGGACGGCGGCGCAGCTCGTGGTGACGGGTCGTCAGGGTGAGGGTGTCCAGGGTCAGTACCGAGGTCTGTCCCGGATAGCGGTAGCCCGCCAGCCACTTCGCGGCCTCCAGCGCCGCGAGTTCGGCGGCCGCGGTCACGGAGCAGGACAGCCGGGCGGGGGGACGGGGCACCGGCCCGGTCAGGCCGAGGGCCCGCCGCACCGGTGCCTCGTTGGTCCGGTGCCCGCGCAGCCGGTGGGCCAGGCAGGACCAGCAGGGGCCGGAACCCGGCCGGAACACGGGGCCGATCCAGGCCGCCGACCCGCCCGGCCGGACCAGCAGCCAGGGCCGCCCGGTGACCTGGTGGGCGGCGTCGATCTCGCGCAGTCCGGGGTTCAGGTAGTCGTCGCAGACGACGACGGACAGCTGGGCGGCACCGGCGCGCACGCCCTCCTCCGCCCCGTCGCCCCACAGGTCGCCGCCCGCCACCGGCAGCCCGGCGGCCCGGCAGGCCGCCAGCACGCCGTCGGCGCTCGCGTCGCCCACGGTCAGCACCCGCAGGGCGGCCGACGCCAGCCCCTCGAGGGCCTCCGTGCCGTCCAGACCGGCCAGCTCCCAGTAGGCGCGGGCGGCACTGCCGGCCGTGTCGGCGCGGGAGCCGGCCCCGGCCGCGGCGTACCCCACGAGACCGGCCTGCGCCAGCCGCGCGATCATGCGGCCCGCCTGCTCGGCCGGGATCTCCGGAGCGGCCTCGCGCAGCACCGACGGCAGGTCCCGGGTGCCGTCGAGCAGCGGCACCAGGGCTTCCACCCGGCCGCCCTGGAGCGCCGTGACGCCCCGGTCGGACAGCAGGTACGCGGCGTCGTCGGCGACGACCTCGGCTCTGAGATGGCTGCGGAAGCCCACGCACCGTCCGGTCGAGGCGGCCGGTGCGCGCGCGGGACGCTCACCGAAGACCGCGGTCACCGTGCGACCGCCCGGTCCCCGGCCGTGGTCAGGGCCTGCTCCGGCGCCGGGTCGTCCGCCGCCCAGCACAGGCAGCCCGCCGCGTGCGCCAGGGGCGCGGGACGCGAGAGCTCCTCGATGGACAGCTCCTCCATCGGGTTCTCGGGCAGCGCCGGGGGCTCCTGGCCGGGGGTGAGCGTCACGCCGAACTCGGCGAGCACCGCACGGGCGTCGGCCCGGTAGCGGCTGGCCAGCTCGGGGTCCAGCCAGGCGCAGGCGACCAACTCGACGAACCGGGCTTCCTCACCGGCCTGGAGACCGGCCTCCATGACACCGTCCGCGCCCGGCGTGATCTGGGGAACGGGAAAGATTCCTTCGTACACGTCGCCCTCCGCGTGAGACCTGACTGGATGTCCGACTGGAATTCCGAAGCCGTCGTGATCGGCCCGGCGGACAGAATTGTTCGATTACGGGAGGGGGTGAGGACAGTGTTCCGTTCACGGCTCTCCCGTGAATCCGTCATGAGGCGCCCCGTTGACGAATCACACCGGGGCGGTGAGCGGCTCACTGGGACCGCGAGGCCGGCCGTGCCATCGTGGAGCGCCCGAAGAAACCATGCGGTCGGTGGGAGGAGAACCGATGGAGATCCGGGTCCTGGGGCCGTTCGTCGCCCGACTCGAGGGCATGTCCGTGGTGCCCAGCGCGGCCAAGCCGCGCCAAGTACTGGCCCTGCTGGCCCTGCGTCCGGGACAGGCGGTGACCGTCTCCACGCTGCTCGACGAACTGTGGGGCGACGCGCCGCCGCGCACCGCGCCCGCCACCCTCCAGACGTACATCCGCCAGCTGCGCCGGATGCTCGGGCAGGCCCTGGGGCCGGGCGCGGTCCGCGGGCCCAAGGACGTGCTGTGCACCCGCTACGGCGGCTACGCGCTGGACATCGCGCCGGCCGAGGACGCCACGGAGTTCCAGCGGCTGTGCGAGGCCGGCCAGACGGCGCTGCGCGAGGGCGCCGCGCCGGAGGCCTCCCGGCTGCTGCACCGGGCCATGGCGCTGTGGCGCGGAGCGGCCCTCGCGGACGTGCAGACGGGGCGGGTGCTCGAGGTCGAGGCGTTGCGGCTGGAGGAGATCCGGCTCGGCGCGCTGGAGGCCAGGGTCGAGGCCGATCTGCGGCTCGGCCGGCACGCCGCGCTGCTGGGCGAACTGACCGCACTGGCCGCCCAGCACCCCCTGCACGAGACCGTGCACGCCCAGTTGATGCTGGCGCTGTACCGCTGCGGACGGCCGTCCCACGCGCTCGGTTCCTACCAGCGGTTGCGCCGCACCCTGGTCCGGGAGCTGGCGATGGAGCCCTCACCGCGGCTCCAGCGGCTGCACCAGGCGATCCTACGGGCCGACCCGGGGCTGGAACTCCCGGACACGGCGCCCTCCGGCGGCGCGGTCCTGTCCGCGGCGTACCTGGCTCCCGCCTCCGCCTGATCCCGGCACATCCGCCCCGCTCCGTCCCCGGTCCGTCCCCGGTCCGCCTCCCGGTTGCCGCGTTCCGCCCGTTTGGCCCGCCTTAAGCGCCGCTGCCGACGCTGGGAGCAGCGCGGGCCGCGGTCACCACCCGGCCACCGCGTACCGAGAGGAGAACGGGGCACTATGACGCGATATCTGAGGCGTGGTGACGCGGACCGGGAAGGCCGCCTGAGCATGTTCTGCTTCCCCTACGCGGGAGGCGGCGCCTCCGCCTACGCCGGATGGCAGCGCCGCCTGGGGGACGCGGTGGAGGTGCTGCCGGTACGGCTCCCCGGCCGCGAGGCCCGTATGGCGGAGCCGCGCTTCACCGATCTCACCGCCCTCGTGGCGGACCTGGACCGGGAACTCGGCGAGGAACTCGACCGCCGCCCCCATGTGCTGTACGGGCACAGCATGGGGGCCCTCATCGCCTTCGCGCTGGCACAGCACCGCCGGGCGCGGGGCGCACGACTGCCCCACGCGCTGCTGCTCGGGGCGCACCGGGCCCCGCATCTGCCGGCCCCGCCGATCATCCACGGCTATGTGTCGGACGACAGTGAACTGGTGCGCGGGCTGGCCATGCTGGGCGGTCTGCCCCGGGTCCTGCTGGACCGGCCGGACTGGCTGTCGGCGCTGCTTCCCGTGGTCCGCGGCGACCTGATGCTGTGCGCCGGCGCCCCGGAGGTGGACCGCACCCCGCTGCCGGTCCCGCTGCACACCTTCGCCGGCGCCGAGGACCGGCTCGTCACCGTCCCGGAGGTGCGGGCGTGGGACGCCTACACCAGCCGGGGGAGCGAGACCGTGGTGGTGCCGGGGGGCCACTTCTTCATCCGGGACCAGGAGACCGTCTTCCTGGACCGCCTCGCCGAGGTTCTCGACCGCTACGCCGCCGCACCGGACCTGGTCCTGGTGGGGGCCTCGGGAGACTGACACCCGCGACACACGGACGGCCGCCTTCCCGGTACGAGGGGGAGGCGGCCGTCCGGCGTCCCGGGCCGGTGACGGGGCGCTCCGGGACCGTCGGCGGAGGCGGGGTCAGTTCCGGCGCACCGGTCTCGCGCCGGGCGCGGTGACCGGCGCGGCGTTCCGGACGGTTCCGGCGACGGGCGCGGGAGTGGTGTTTCGCGTGGGCCGGGAGTGATGTGCTGGACGGTCAGGGGAGCGGTGTCCTGCGCGGTCAGGGGAGCGGTGTTTTGCGCGGGCCGGGAGTGATGTGCTGAGTGGTCAGGGGAGCGGTGTCCCGTGCGGTCAGGGGAGTGGTGTCCCTCGTGGGCCGGTCGGTCGCCGCCTGCGCGGAGCCGGCGGCCGCCGGCGGCACCGGGGACGAAAGGCCCCCGCGGCCGGGGATCAGCAGGGCGGCCAGGACCGCTCCCGCCGCCACCACCGCCGCCGCCACGGTCAGGCCCGCCGCCGCGGCCTGGTCGAAGCCCGCCCTGGCCGTCGCCGCGATGGCCTGCCCCGCGGTGCCGCCGGTGCGTTCGGCGAGTTCGAGGGCGCTCCGAAGCGTGTGGGCGGCCGGCTCCGGCAGACCCGTCCCCGACACCTCCCGCGTGTAGCCGGCGGCGAGGACGCTGCCCACCACGGCCACCCCCAGCGCGTTGCCGAACTCCTGCATCGTCATGTCCAGCGACCCCGTCGCACCCGAACGCTCCGGCGGGACCAGGGACATCACCACGTCCGTCGTCGGCCCCATGGCCAGCCCGAAGCCGACCCCGGCCAGCACCAGCCCGCCGAACACCGGCGGATAGCCCCCGCCCACCCGGGCCAGGACGAGGATGCCCGCCGCCCCGGCGGCCAGACCGACCGCCACGCTCCCGCCCGGCCCGACCCGGCGCACCACCGCCGGGCACACCAGCGTCCCCAGCAGGACCGCGAACGCCACCGGCATCACCGCGAGCCCCGCCCTCAACGCCCCGTACCCGAGGCCGAACTGGAGCCGCTGCGTCAGCACGAACAACGTCCCGGCCAGGCCGAACATCAGCAGCAGGATGCTCACGCTCGCCCCGATGAACGGCCCCCGGCGCAGCAGCGCGAAGTCCACCATCGGGTGGGAGTGCCCGCGTTCCCACAGGGCGAAGCAGACACCCCCGACGGCGGCGACGGCGAACCCGGTGACCGGCCCCGGGGCGGTCCAGCCGTGCTTCGCCGCCTGGATCGCCCCGAAGACCAGCCCCACCATCGCGGCCGTACCGAGCAGCGCGCCGACCGGATCGGGCCGGCGCGGTGACCGGTCGCGGGACTCCGGCAGCAACAGCGCCCCGGCGACCAGGACCACGGCCACCGGCACCAGGTTCACCAGGAAGATCGACCCCCACCAGAAGTGGCCGACCAGCGTCCCGCCGACCACGGGCCCGGCCGCGACGCCCAGCGCCGAGGAACCGCTCCAGACACCGATCGCCCGGGCCCGTTCGCCCGGCGGGAAGACGTCGACGAGGACGGCCAGCGTCCCCGGCATGATGAACGCCGCGCCCAGTCCCATCAGCACCCGCGCCGCGACCAGCTGGCCGGAGCCGTCCGCGCTCATGCCGACCACCGAGCCCACGCCGAAGACGGCGGTGCCGAGCAGGGTGGCGCGCTTGTGGCCGTACCGGTCGGAGAGCGTCCCGGCGGTCAGCAGCGCACCGGCGAGGGCCAGCGCGTAGCCGTCCACGATGAACTGCATCCGGCCGATGTCGGCGTCCAGCGAGCGCATCATCGAGGGGATCGCCACATTGAGCAGGCCGTTGTTGAGCACGATCGCGAACAGCGCGAGCGAGAGCACGCCGAGGATCCACCAGCGGCGGGGATCCGCGGTCTCGGCGCTGGGTGTGAGTCGGTCCTCCGTCATCGCGGCGGTTCCTCCGTCGTCCGGGGTGAGTACGTCGGCACGTGGGCCGCCCCACCGTCCCGGAGCCCCCTGAAGGCGTACTTGCGGCACGCACCCAGGCGCCCGCCGCTCAAGCCGCGCTACAGCCCCGCTCCATACGGTCACGCCGGCGCCGTCCTCGAGCGAGCGGCGGCGAACACACCGAAGGGGGTGCCATGGAGGTCCCGGCACGGCTGCGGCAGGCCCGCTCCGCACTGCTGCTGATCTTTCTCGTCCACGGCGCGGTCTTCGCTCTGCTGGTCACCCGCATCCCGGCCATCCAGGATCGGTACGCCCTCAGCGACACCGCGCTCCCCATGTTCCTCGCCGCCGTACCGGTCCTCGCGGGGGCCGGCAGCGTCACCGCCGCACGGGTGGTGCGCCGGCTGCCCGCACCGGTCCTGGTGCGGATCCTCCAGCCGGCGCTCTGCCTGACCCTCGCCGGGGTCGGCGCGGGCAGCGCCCTGTGGCAACTCACCGTCTGCCTCGCGGTCTTCGGCCTGCTGGTGGGGGCCATGGAGGCGACCGTCAACATGACCGGCGTGGGGCTCCAGCGCCGCCACGGCCGCAGCATCATGCTCGGCTTCCACGCCGCCGCGAGCCTCGGCGGCATCCTCGGCGCCGCGCTCGCCTGGGCGGGTGCCACCTGGGACCTGTCCCTGTTCACCCTGTTCGCGGGCTCGGTGGCGCTGCTGCTGCCGGCCGCCGTGGCGGCGGGCCCGTACCTCACCAGGGGATACGCCACCGAAGCGGCCGAAGCGGCCGGACCCGCCGCGCGCCCCGGCGGCCGCGACTCCGGCATCCCCTGGAAACCGCTGCTCCCGCTCTGCATGGTGATGGCCGTGTCCGTCGTCGCCGACTCCACCGCCACCAACTGGAGCGCCAAGTTCCTCGAGGACACCCTGCACAGCTCCGAGGCGATGGCCACCGTCCCGTACGCCCTCTACATGGCGGCCACCCTGCTGGGCCGCGGGCTCGGCGACGGCTGGGTGCAGCGCTGGGGAGCGGCCGTCGTGGTGCGCACCGGGGCACTGCTGGCGGCGGCGGGCTGTGCCACGGTCGCCGCCGCGCCGGAACCCTGGACCGGCGCGTTCGGCTTCGCCCTGCTCGGCGCCGGCCTGTCCGTGATCCTCCCGCAGGTCTTCGTGGCCGGCGCCCAGCACCTGCCGGGATCCCCCGACACCGCCGTGGCCCGCATCAACCTCTTCAACTACGTGGGCTTCCTGGTCGGACCGCCCCTGATCGGATCCGTCGGGGCGGCCGTGTCGTTCCGCGTCGCGCTGTGCGTGCCCCTGGTCCTGGTCCTGTGCGTCCTGCCCGTGGCCCGCTCGCTCGCCCCGCCCGCCCCGGCCCGCCCCACCGCGGCACCTCCGCGGCAGGAGGCGGCGGCGTCCCCGACCACCACGGGCTGACGACGCGCCCTCCGCCTCCCACGCCGCCCCGGCCGCCCCCCCGGCAGCCGGGGCGCACCCCTGCCCGCACGCCCACCACCCGCCGCGGCCACCCGCTATGGCCCCCGCGCCGGCCCTTTTAGCCGGGCCAAAGCCCCAGGGCCGACGATCCCCGCAGGGCGGACCCCCGGACCCTCCGTACGCGCGTGTCCGGCGCACGGACGTCCGCGGGGTGAGCCAACCGACGATGGGAGAACCATGCGCTGGGAAAGCGTCTACGTGGCGGGGACGGGGGCTTGGCTCCCCGAACCGTACTCCGCCCGCGCCGCCGTGGAGGCGGGTGAATACGACCCCGAACAGTACGAAGCGGACGGCCTGCTGTCCGTCCGGGTGGCCGGCGAGGACGTCGCGCCACCCGACATGGCCGTCCAGGCGGCCACCACCGCGCTCAAGCGGTCCGGCACCGACCCGGAGACCGTACGGCTGCTGCTGCACAACTACGTCTGGTTCCAGGGCCAGACCATGTGGCCGGTGGCGTCCTACGTCGCCGACCACGCCGTGCACCGCGCCGTGCCGGCGTTCGAGGTGAAGCAGGAGTGCAGCGCGGCGATCGGCTCACTGGACCTCGCCGCCCGCCACCTGACCACCGAACCCGGACCCGCGGCGGCCGTGCTCACCACCGCCGACCGCTTCGCCGCACCGCTGATCGACCGCTGGCGGGCCGAGGAGGGACTGGTCTACGCCGACGGCGGCACCGCGCTGGTCCTCTCCAACCAGGGGGGATTCGCCCGGGTGCTGTCGACGGCGACACGGGCCGACAACCGTATGGAGGCCCTCGCCCGAGGAGCCGGGCTCACCCCGCGGCCCACCCAGGAACCGTACGACCACGCCGCCCGGTTCGCCCACTACCTGCGCGCCCAGGGCAACATCCGGGAGGCCGCCGAGCGGCTCGTCGCCATGGTGACCGGGGCGATCGACGACGCCCTCGCCGAGGCCGGCACCGCACGCGAGGACCTCGCCCGGGTCGTCATCCCGACCGGCGGCCGCAGCAAGATGCGGTGGCAGGCCGAGCAGCTGCTGGGGGTACCGGAGGAGCGCACCACCTGGGACTTCGGCCGGCGCACCGGCCACCTCGGGGCGGGCGACCAGTTCGCCGCCCTCAACGACCTCGCCGAGAACGGCGCGCTGCGCCCGGGCGACCGCGTACTGATGCTCTCCGCGGGCCCCGGCACCGCGGGATGCGCCGTCCTGGAGATCCTCAGCACACCGTCCTGGTCGTCCCAGGACACCGACCCGCAGACCCCGGAGGTGCGGCGATGACCGCGACCGCGCTCGCGTCCGTCCCCGCGACGGCCCTGATCGACAACGCCGTCGGCACCGACACCGCCCCCCGCGTCGACAACGCCGCCGAGGCGCTGCTGACCGCGGCCGTCGCCCGCCGCCCCGACGCCCCGGCCGTACGGGACCGCTACGGCGCCTGGACCTACGCCGA
Organism: Streptomyces sp. NPDC018964; assembly: GCF_044390325.1. Classification (NCBI taxonomy): domain Bacteria; kingdom Bacillati; phylum Actinomycetota; class Actinomycetes; order Kitasatosporales; family Streptomycetaceae; genus Streptomyces; species Streptomyces sp. NPDC018964. The sequence continues at coordinate 127,587 of NZ_JBIRYZ010000017.1, read as the reverse complement.
ACTCGACGCCGCCGCCGACTCCTTCGCCCGGATCCTGGACGGCCACGGCGTCCGCCCCGGCGACCGGGTGCTGGCCCGCGTCGGCAGCGTCCGCGAGTTCACCGCCCTGCTGTACGGGACCTGGCGGCGAGGAGCGGTCCTCGTCCCGATCAACCCCGGCATGAAGGCGTTCCACCTGCGGGCCGTGCTCGCCGACTCCGAGCCCTCGCTGATCGTCGCGGAGGACGCCGAACGCACCGGCGCCGACGGCCTGGACTGGCCGGCCGCGCTCCCGGTCCTCACCATCGGCGACCTGGACCTGTCCGGACCGGCCGACCCGGCCGCCCGCACCGAGCGCGAGGTCCCCGCCGACCGGCTCGCCCTGCTCATCTACACCTCCGGCAGCACCGGACTGCCCAAGGCGGTGGCCTGCCCGCACGGCCCCGTCGCGTTCGCCGCCCGCGCCATCCAGCAGCGGCTGGACTACCGCCCGGACGACGTCGTGCTCACCGCCGTCCCGCTCTCCTTCGACTACGGCCTCTACCAGATCATGCTCAGCGCCCTCGCCGGCGCCGAACTGCTCCTGTCGGGGCCCGCCGACCACGCCCGGCTGCTGGGCTTCGCCCGCGACCACGGCGCGACCGTCGTCCCCCTCGTGCCCTCGCTCGGCGAGCTGCTCGTCCGGCTCGCCTCCCGCGACCCGAGGCCCACCCGCGTCCGGCTGTTCACCAACACCGGCGCCGCCCTCAACGCCCCCCTCATCGCCTCCCTGCGGGAGGCGTTCCCCGGCTCGTCCGTGGCCCCCATGTACGGCACCACCGAGTGCAAGCGCATCACCATCCTGGAACCCGACGGCGACCTGGCCCGCCCCGGCTCGGTCGGACCCGCGCTGCCCGGCACCGAGGTGCTCGTCCTCGACGACGACGGCCGCCCGCTGCCGCCGCGCGAGACCGGCGAGCTCTGCGTGCGCGGCCCGCACGTGATGGCCGGCTACTGGCGCGCCCCGGAGCAGACCGCGCTGCGCTTCCGGCCCGCCCCGGACGGCGGCCCGGTCACCCTGCACACCGGTGACTACGGCTGGCTCGACGAGGACGGCCACGTCTACTTCCAGGGCCGCAAGGACGACCTGTTCAAACGGCGCGGCTCCCGGATGAGCTCCGTCGAGATCGAGGCCGCCGTCCTGGACATCGACGGCGTACGGGAGGCGGCGCTGCTCGTCCCGGACGGCGACCGCGACATGGTCCTCTTCGTCGTCGGCGAACGGGACGCGCTCACCGCCGAGCAGGTGCTGGCCCGCCTCGGCGACCGCCTGGAGGCCGCCAAGGTGCCCGACGAGTGCCACGTGCTGGACGCCCTCCCGCTCACCCCCAACGGAAAGACCGACCGCAAGGAGCTGCGCAGGCGGCTCACGGAGGGCACCGATGGCCACTGACCACGACCACGCCGAGCACCCCACCGACGCCCCGGCCCTGCGCCGGCTCGTGGAGCGGTACGGCAGCCCGCTCTACGTCTACGACCTGGCCCGGGTGCGGACCGCGCTGGAGGACCTGCGCACCGCCCTGCCCCAGCCCTGCCGCATCTACTACTCGCTCAAGGCCAACCCCCACCCCGCCCTGGTCGCCGAACTGCGCCGGGGCGGCGCCCGCGCCGAGGTCACCTCGCGCGGTGAACTCGCCGCGGCCCTGGAGTCCGGCCACCCGGCGGCGGAACTGATGTACTCCGGCCCCGGAAAGGTCCGCGCGGAACTGGACGAGGCGATCACGGCGGGGATGCGCACCTTCTCCGCCGAGTCCTTCGGCGACCTCGAGCGGATCGGCGCCGCCGCCGACGCCCAGGGCGTCACCGCCGACTGCGTGCTGCGGATCAACGCCGCCGGCGCGCCCGGCCAGGCCGGACTGCGGATGACCGGCGGCCCCTCCCAGTTCGGGTTCGACCTCGACGACCTCGCCGCGCACAAGGCCCGGCTCCTGGTCAAGGGCACCCGCATCGTCGGCATGCACTTCTTCCCGCTCACCAACGCCCGCGACGAGGAGAGCCTCCGCGCCGAACTGGCCCAGAGCGTCCGCACGGCCGCCCGCCTCAAGGAGGAACTGGGCATCCCGCTGCACCTCCTCGACCTCGGCGGGGGCTTCGCCGCCCCGTACGCCACCCCCGGCGAGCGGCCCGTCTACCGCGGGCTGCGCACCGCCCTGGCCGGTGTGCTCGACGAGCACCTGCCCGGCTGGCGGAACGGCGAACCGGTGGTGGCCTTCGAGTCCGGACGCCACCTGGTCGGCGACAGCGGCCTGCTGGTGACCACCGTGACCGACGTCAAGAACAGCCGCGGCACCACGTACGCCGTCCTCGACTCCGGCATCAACCACCTGGGCGGCCTCTCCGGCCTGGGCCGGCTGCTGCCCCTGAAGGCACAGCCCCTCGACCCGGTGGCGGCCTTCGAGACCTCCGCCCGCGAGCCGGAGCGGGACGGGGACGAGGGGCCCGCCACGATCACCCTCACCGGCCCGCTGTGCACCCCGGCCGACATCCTCGCCCGCGCCGCCGAACTGCCCGGGGTGCGCCCCGGCGACCTGCTGGTGTTCCCCAACGTCGGCGCGTACGGACTGTCGGCGAGCCTGCTCGGCTTCCTCGGCCACCGGGCCCCCGCCGAGGTCGTCGTCGACGGCCGCGACACCGTCTCCGCCACCCGCCTGGCCCTGCGCCGCGACACCGTGGCGCCCCGCACCGAACCCGCTACGGAGGACACCACCGCCATGACCGACGCCACTGCCCCGGCGGCGAACGCCGAACCGGCCGACGGGACGACCGTGCCCTGGGACGAGACGTACGAGGCACTGCTGCACGGCGCCCTCCCGAGGCTCGCCGCCAAGGGCCCGCTGCGCCCCGACACCAGCCTCAAGGCGGCGGGACTGGACTCGCTCGCCATGGTCGAGGTCCTGGTCCGGGTGGAGGAGGCGTACGGGATCTCCGTCCCGGACGACCAGCTGGTGGCCGACACCTTCGCCACCCCGGCCGCGCTGTGGGGCGTGGTGTCCGCCCTGCGGGAGCAGTCCGTCGGATCGGCCTGAGCCGGCGCCCCTGACGAAGGAGGAGACCCCATGCGGTGGGAAGACGTGTACGTGGCGGGAACGGGGGTGTGGCTGGGCGAGCCCGAGTCCGCCCGGTCCGCCCTCGACTCCGGCGCGTACGACGCGCAGCAGCACGCGGCGGACGACATCGTGTCCGTCAGCGTCGCCGACTCGTCCATGGCACCCCCGGACATGGCCGTCCACGCCGCGACGACCGCGCTCAAGCGCTCGGGGCTGGACGCCGAGGACGTGGACCTGCTGATCCACAGCGGTATCTGGTTCCAGGGCGTCGACATGTGGCCCGCGGCCTCCTACGTGGCCGGCCACGCCCTGCGCCGCGGCGTCCTCGCCTACGGACTGGAACAGGAGTGCAACGGCGGCCTCGGCGCCCTGGAGATCGCCGCCCGGCAGGTGGGCACGGGCCCCGGGACGTCCGCGGCGATGGTCACCACCGCCGACCGGTTCGGCGCACCCCTGGTCCGGCGGTGGAGCAGCGAACCCGGCTTCGTGTACGGCGACGGCGGCACCGCCCTGCTGCTGTCCGCGCGGGGCGGCTTCGCCCGGCTGCTGTCCACGGCCAGCGGGTCCGACAACTCCCTGGAAGCGGTCGTACGGGGTCCGGAACTGCGCCCGCTCCCCTCGGGCGAACCCCTGGACCTGCTGGGCCGGGTCGGGCACTACATGCGCGCCCACGGCAGCGTCCGGGAGGCCACGGAACGGGTCGCCGCGGTGATGGACTCCGTGGTCGACACCGTCCTTGCCGACGCCGGCATCGGCCGCGCGGACGTCACCCGGGTGGTGCCGCTGGCCAGCGGACGCAGCCGGATGGAGTGGCAGGTGCCGCAGCTGCTCGGCATCCCGCTGGAACGGTCCACGTGGGAGTTCGCCCGCACGGTGGGCCACTTGGGCGCCGGTGACCAGATCGCCGGGCTCAACGACCTTCTCGAACGGCGGGAGTTGAAGGCGGGGGACCGGGTGCTGCTCGTCGGCGGAGGCTCGGGCTTCAGCTGCACCTGCGCGGTGCTGGAGGTGCTCGACGCACCGGAGTGGGAGCCCTGGCGCCCCGGGGAGTGAGCGGCGGCGGGCCGGGGAGGATCCACCCGGGAACGAGGGCGTTCCCCCCGGCCCGTCTGCGACTTCAGCGGCGCTCCAGCGCGCCGCCGGATACTGCGTCGTTCGACCGCTCGTCCCCCCACATCCGAGGGAGAACCGCATGGCAAGGACCGAACCCACCGGAGCCACGAGGAGTTCCACACCCGCGTCACTGCGCGCGGTCTGGGGCGTGCTGGGCGCGTTCCTGCTCGTCTGGGACGTCTTCGAGGTGGTCAAGCACACCGGCTGGGTGATCCCGGCGGCGGCCCTCGGCGCCGTACTGCCCGACCTGTCCCGGCTGGCGGGGCTCGGCCAGGCCACCCGGCCGGGGCAGCTCGCGCCGCGGGCCGTGCCGCTGTACAACCTGCTGCACCGTGCCGTGATCCCGTTCGCCATCATGATCGTCTTCTCGTTCCTCGGCGACGGCCCGGAGGACATCGCCGCCCCCTTCACCTTCGCGATGTCCTGGCTCACCAACATCGCGATCGCCCGGGCCCTCGGCTTCGGCCTCCGCACCCCGGACGGTTGGCAACGCTGACCGAGGTCAGCCCTTCCGACACCCAGCCCCTCCGGGCGGACCCCCAGCCCCTCCGGCGTTTGAGGAGCGGGGTCCGGGGCGGAGCCCCGGGACGGGACGGGAAGGGGCGGCGGGGGCGAGAAAACACCACCACTCCCCACCCACGCCCACGCCCGTACCCGCACCCCACCCCCGCCCCCACCCAAAACCCTCAGGCCCGCAGCCCGTCCCCCGCAGCTGCGGGCCTGAGCCACGCCACACCCCGCCACACCCCGCCATGCCACCACCACCGGTCCAGCCGGCCTTTATCCCCCCACAAGCCCCCGCTGCGACCCTCGCCAGACAGTCCGGCACACCGGTGAACCCCGAGCATGGAGGCCACACACGATGGACACCGTCTCAGCGCACCCCGCCGAGCCCGAGGCCGGGGCGGAGACCGCGATCCCGTACCCCTTCCACCGCCCGTCCGCGGTGGAGGTACCGCCCGTCTACGAGGAGCTGCGCGCCAAGTGCCCCGTGGCCAGGGTCCAACTGCCCAGCGGCGACGAGGGCTTCGTCGTCAGCCGCTACGAGGACGCCCGTACCGTCCTCGCCGACCTCCGGTTCAGCCGCGCGGCGATGCTGGCCGAGGGCGCCCCCCGCCTCACCGCGGCCCCGCCCATGCCCGGCAGCCTGTTCACCATGGACCCGCCGGAGCACACCCGGGTGCGCAAGCTCGTCTCCCGCGAGTTCACCGCCCGCCGGGTGCAGAACCTGCGCCCCCGCATCCAGCAGCTCACCGACGAGATGCTGGACGGGATGGAGAAGCTGTCCCCGCCTGTCGACCTCAACCCCGTCTTCGCGTTCCCCCTGCCGGTGATGGTCATCTGCGAGCTGCTCGGCGTGCCCTTCGAGGACCGGGACCGCTTCCGCGGCTGGTCCGACGCCTTCGTCTCGCTCACGGCCCACAGCGAGCAGGAGGTGATGGAGCAGCGGATGGCGATGGTGCAGTACCTCGCCGAGCTGGTCCGGCGCAAGCGCGAGGAGCCCGCCGACGACTTGATGAGCGCCCTGGTCGCCGTGCACGACGAGGACGGCGACCGGCTGAGCGAGCACGAGCTGATCACCATGGGCATCACCCTGCTGGTCGCCGGGCACGAGACCACGGTCAGCATGATCGGCAAGTGCGTACTGACCCTGCTGCGGCACCCCGAGCACCTGGCCGCGCTGCGCGAGCACCCGGAGTCGATCGAGCACGTGGTGGAGGAACTGCTGCGGATCAACCCCATCGGTGACGGCGGCCCGTTCCGCGTCACCCTGGAGGACGTCGAGATCGCCGGCACCACCATCCCCAAGGGCAGCGGGGTCATCGCGGCGGTCGCCTCCGCGAACCAGGACCCGGACCGCTTCGGCGAGGCCACCGGCGACTTCGACCCGGCGCGGCAGTCCGCCACCGCCCACCTGGCCTTCGGCCACGGCGCGCACTTCTGCCTGGGCGCGGCGCTGGCCCGCGCCGAGCTCCAGATCGCCCTCTCCTCGCTGATCCGCCGCTTCCCCCGGCTGGCCCTGGCCGAGGAGGTCGACAACCTCTCCCTGACCAGCGGCATGATGGTCCACGCCCTGGAGCGGGTCCCCGTCACCTGGTGAACCACCGCCACCGTGAAGGCCGTTGCCCGGACCCCCGACGAGGGGTCCGGGCAACGGCCTTCGTGACGCGCCCGCGAGGGGACGCCGGGGAGGTCAGACGGGCCGCACGGGCTGGCGCACCACCCGCTCCGCCACGATCGGACCCGGCTGCTGCACCTGGAAGTACGCCCTGGCCAGCACCCGCTGCTGAAGACGCCGGTTGCGGTTCACCACCCGGTACAGGGAGCGGCGGAAGGCGCCCCCGAGCCGCCCGTGCAGCGCGAAGAGCCGCTCCTGGCGCAGCTGCAGGGCGCGGGAGCGGCGCACCGCCTCCACGCGGGAACGCTGGAACCGTTCCCCGGCGCGCAGCAGCGCCTGTGTGCCGCCGCCGTCCGCCATCGCCTCGTCGATCAGCGGCGCCAGGGTGACCGCGTCGATGATGGCGTGGTTGACGCCCTGGCCGAGGATCGGGGTCAGGGTGTGCGCGGCGTCACCCATCAGCACCAGGCCGGCCGTGTACCAGCGCGGCACCACGGTGGTGAAGATGTCCAGCATCGAGGTGTCCGACCAGGACCGCACCTCCTTGCGCACGGTCTCCGACAGCTCCGGGGCGAGCCGGTCCAGCCGCTCGTGCAGCGCGCCCAGCCCCTGGGCGCGCAGGTCCTTCAGCCCGCCCTTGGGGATGTTGAGGCCCACCCGGACGCTGTCGGGGTGGGTGGGGATGAACAGGCCGTGCTCGCCGCCCAGGATGCGGATGCGGTACGTGTGGTAGTCCCACTCGGCGGGGAAGGGCAGCCGCAGCCAGATCACGTCCCGGTCCAGCGGCAGCTTCTCGTACGGCAGCCCGGACATCTCGCGGACCTTGCTGAACCGCCCGTCGGCCGCCACGGTCAGCGCCGCCCGCACGGTGATCTCCCCGTCCGGGGTGCGGGCGCGCACCCCGGTGACCGGACCGTTCTCACCCCCTTCCCTGAGCAGGCCCACGGCGGTGGCCGACTGACGCAGCGTGAAACCGGCGTGCTCGCGGCCGACGTCGGCGAGCGCGGACAGCAGCACGGGCTGCGGCAGCTCCACCGGATAGGGGTGCGGGTAGCGGTAGTCGGAGAAGTCGGTGCGCATCACGGTGGCGCCGGCGTCGACGATCTCCATGTGGTGCATCTGGGCGTAGGCGCCGTCGAGCCGGTCCAGCAGCCCGAGCCGGTCGAGCAGCCAGACCGAGTCCGGGGACACCGACTCACCGCGGAAGGACCGGTTGAAGTGTCCGCTCTGCTCCAGTACCACCACCGACACGCCACGCTTGGCGAGCTCCACGGCGAGCGTGAGGCCGGCAGGTCCCCCTCCGACCACGCACACCTGTGCGGTCAGCTCAGCTGTCATCGTCATGCTGCCTCTCCAGCGAACGTCATGGTCGGTCGATCGTGCGACCGCGCCCTAAAGCTCACCTTGCGGAGAGGCCCGCGACGCGTCAGCGCCGCCGAGGCCCGGGAGCACCGGCCGACGACTCGGCCCTGGCCTTCAGCGCGTCGGTGAGACCGCGGAACCCGCGCTCCGACGGGGTGATGACCGAACCGGAGAACGGCACCAGGAGCCCGCTGAAGCGCTCGCTCTGGAGCACGTGGGTGCCGCCGTCGCGCGCCGTCAGCTCGAAGCTGTGCACCCCGTCGAAGATCCCGGGCACGCCGAACCGGCCGCGCCAGCGCAGCAGCCGCCCCGGCACGCTCTCCAGGACGGTCGGCCGGAAGACCACCTCCCGTCCGCCGTCGGGCAGCCGGAACCGCAGGGTGAGCCGGGCGCCCGGCACCGCCCGGCCCGCGGCCTCGACGAGGAACGGGTTCCACTCGTGGAACCGCTCGAAGTCGGTGAGGACCGCCCACACCCGGTCGGCGGACGCGTCGATGTGCACGGCGGACGAGATACGGCGCATGGCAGGCCCCCATCGGATCCCATCGGATCCCCGTCGGATCCCCATCGGACACGGACCGCGGCGGCCGCCGCGGAATGCCGTCCCGGCCGACGGCGGCGGGGACGTCCGAAGGCGGACGCTACCGGCCGCCCCGGCCCGGCGCAGCCCGCCCCGCGTCCCGCTCAAGCGGCGCTTGAGCGGGATGCCACAGGGTCCTCCAGCGAGACTCCAGTGCCATGCCCGACGCTGGCGGAACCGGTTCGTCCGTGCCGCGCTCCCGTGGGCTCGAAGGAAGGAATCCCATGTTCTCCGCTCTGGGCTCGGCCCTGCACCGGCGGCGGATCGCCGTCCTCCTGCTGGCCCTCCTGGTCACCGTCCTGGCCACCCTGTACGGCGGCACCGTGTCGGAGAAACTCACCAACAGCCTGTCCGACTACGACGATCCGGGCGGCGGCAACGTCGCCGCCCGGGAGATCATCGGACGCGCCACGGGAATCGACCCCCAGCAGGGCTATCTGCTGCTGGTGGAGACCGACGAACCGGTCGAGGCGGGCGACACCCCGCCCGCGGCCGTGACCGCCGCCGCGGAACTGCTGCGCTCCCGCCCCGAGGTCGAGCGGGTGACCGACTACACCTCCGAGGGCGGCTCCGCGCTGATCGCGCGCGACGGCAGCAGCACCCTGGTCGTCGCCGACGTCCGCGCCATGACCGACCAGGAGAGCAGGACGGCCGAGGAGCAGCTCCAGCAGGCCATCGAGGACGACCCCGACCTGCGCGACCGCACCTCGCTCGGCGGCGCGACCCCCGGCCACGTCCAGGTCGGCCAGGTCTCCGACGAGGACCTCGCCCAGGCCGAACTGCTCAGCCTGCCCGTCATCCTCGTCCTCCTCTTCCTGGTCTTCCGAGGACTGGTGGCCGCCCTCGTCCCGCTGCTCGGCGGCATCGTCTCGCTGCTGCTCACCATGGCGGGCCTGCGCGTCGCCACCGACTTCATGAACGTCTCCGCCGGAGCGATGAGCCTGGCCTTCGCCCTCGGCCTCGGCCTGTCCATCGACTTCGGCCTGCTGATCGTCTCCCGCTACCGCGACGAACTCGCCGAGCACGGGCCGGGCGCGCACGCCCTGCGCCGTACGGTCGCCACCGCCGGCCGCACCGTGCTCTTCAGCGCCCTCACCGTGGCCGCCGCACTGGCCTCCCTGACCGCCTTCCCGCAGCCCTACCTGCGCTCCATGGGCCTGGCGGGCGTCATCACCGTCGTCTCCGCGGCCCTGTTCGCCCTCCTGGGACTGCCCGCCTTCCTGGCCGTCCTCGGCAACCGCGTCAACTCCCTCGCCCCGCGCCGCCGGCAGCGCACGGCCGACTCCGCCCGGGCCGCCGAGGGCCGCTGGCACCGCATCGCCCGGACCGTGATGCGCCGGCCGGCGCTCTTCGCCCTGCTCGCCACGACGGTCCTCCTCGTGATCGCCTCCCCGCTGGCGGGCGTCCGCTTCACCGGTGTGGACGCGACGTCCCTGCCGGAGGAGACCAGCGCCGGCCAGGTGGCCGCCGTCGTCAGCCGGGACTACGACGTCCAGTCCGCCTCCCCCCTGCAGATCGTGCTCGACACCGGCGACTCCCCGGACCCGGCCCGGCTCGACGACTACGCGGAGCGCGTCGGCGAGGTCGAGGGCGTGGACGCGGTCGGCGCGCCCGCCCGGCTCGACGACCGCCACTGGCGGATCGACGCCGTTCTCACCGACGACCCCCTGGCCGACCCGGCCCTGGACGCCGTCGACGCCGTACAGGACGTGACCGCGCCGTACCCCGCCCGGTTCGCCGGCGCGACGGCGGACTTCCTGGCCCAGCGCGCGAGCATCGCCGACAGCCTGCCCCTGGCCGGCGGCATCCTGGCCGTGGTCACCCTGCTGCTGCTCTTCTCCTTCTCCGGCTCGGTGGTGCTGCCGCTGAAGGCCCTGGTGATGAACCTGCTCTCCACCGGGGCCGCGTTCGGCTTCCTGGTGTGGGTGTTCCAGGACGGCAACCTCGGCTTCGCCGCCCAGAGCGGCCTGGAGACCACGACCCCCGTCCTGGTCTTCGCGATCGCCTTCGGCCTCTCCACCGACTACAACGTCTTCCTGCTGAGCCGCATCAAGGAGGCCCGCGCCCAGGGCATGGACGACCGTTCGGCGGTGGCCCACGGCCTGGCCCGCACCGGCTCGATCGTGACCTCCGCCGCCCTGCTCTTCTGCGTCCCGGTGGGCGCGCTCGCCCTGTCCCGCCTGGTCTTCATCCAGGAGCTGGGCCTGGGAGCGGCCTTCGCGGTCCTCATCGACGCCACGATCGTCCGTGCCCTGCTGGTCCCGTCCCTGATGGCCCTCCTCGGCAGGGCCAACTGGTGGGCCCCCTCCCCCCTGCGCGCCCTCCACCGCACCCTCCGCCTGGACCGCATGGAACCCCCGGCCCCCACCCCGGACACCCCGGCCCCGGCCCCCGAGATGACGAAGACACCCGCCCCCTGACCCGAGGCCCCGCCCGGCCCCCGACCGCCGACCGGGCCCCACCGACGACCGAGCGACGACCGGCCGGAGCCGGCCGCACGCCCCGGCCCTCACGGGCCGGGGCTGTGCCGTCCCCGTCGTCCCCCGGAGTACGGTCGCCATGCCCTGCGCCACTTCCACACCTCCGGGCGGTCGGAGGCGGGCGGACCGGTCGTCTCCGACCGCCCGGAGGCTCGGCCCCGGCACCCGGGTCCGGCACACCCCTCGATCCCTGCGCGACTTCGAGGCCGCGCTGGTCGCCGACCTGCGTGCGGCGGCCGGCCGTTACCCCGCCGACCGGCGGCTGCGGCGGCTCGTCTCGCAACTGCGCGCACACAGCGACCGGTTCGCCGCGCTGTGGGACGCCGGCGCCGTCGGCCGCCATGAGGCCGCACGCAAGACCATCGACCACCCGCACGCGGGGCCACTGACACTGGACTGCGACATCCTCACCGTCGAGGGCAGCGACCTTCGGATCATGATCTACACGGCCGAACCCGGTACCGAGGACGCCGAACGCCTCACCCTGCTGACCGTGCTCGGCACCCAGACCCTGACGGATTCCGCCGACTGAAGACGTCACCAGCCATGATGCACCTCGCCATGACCGCCCCCATGGCCCGCCGCCTCACCGGCGGAGCCACCATCTCCCGGCGTGACCCGGCATGACCGGGCCACATCCGTATCCGGGATGAGAGAACGGAAGAACGACCCCTTAGCCGATCAGGGCCACAGGGGCGTCCCAGGCGTTGCGGTCGACGGTGATGGTGTGGCCGCCGCGGGTCTCCTTGCTGTTGACCATGTACTGGTGGGCGCGGCTGTGGTCGGTGTACAGCTCGGGATCCCAGGGCCAGTCGGCGGTGGTGGTGTTCTTCTTGTCCCACAGCGCGTACCAGAGGTTGCCCGGCAGGTCGGTCCGGTTCTTCGCGGTGGCGATGGCCTTGGCGCTGGAGCTGCTGAAGCCGTAGTAGCCGGCGCGGTACGTCTTCGCCCGCAGGGTCTTGGTGAAGGAGCGCACGTACGTCAGTGTGGCGTCGTTGCACGCCTTGTTCGTGATGTCGTACGACTCCATGTTGAGGTAGATGGGGCTGCCGGGCTTCATGCCGAGGGCGGTCGCCTTGGCGACGGCGTCCTTGGCGTTGCTCGCCCCGAGGGAAGCCGCCGTGGACGCGGTGAACCTCTCCGGGTTCCTGCTGGTCTGGCAGGGCGGCTGGGCGCCGACGTAGAGCGGGATCAGCTTCCAGCCGACGGCGTTGACCGACTTCACCCAGGACGCGGTGAGGTTGGGCTGGGCGCAGCCGCGGTTCTTGCCGCCGATGTACACCGCCGCGGCGCCGTAGAAGCCGGTCTTCCACGCCTTCATCGCGGCGAGCGAGGGCGCGGTGCAGGTGTCGAACGCCCTTCCCGTGTACGTTTTCTGCGCAGGCCAGCTCGTGGCGGCCATGGAGGTCTGCGCCGCGATCCCGACACCGGCGACCACGACGACGCCGGTCGTGGCCCACGCGATGTAACGGCCTCTCTTGGACAGCCTGTGACTGGACATCGACACCTCATTCGGATCACGGCCCGCGGACGCACGTGGTGCACGGGAATGTCTGCGCGCGGTGGCACACCATGAGGTGTGACCGCGGCAGTCGGTACTTTCTCCGGCGGCGCGGTGGAGCTCCGGCAGTCGGAGCGCTCCGCACCCTATCCAAGACCCGTCCGCTGGTGGGAGGCGGAGGGTGTCCACCGGGACCGGGGTCTCCTGGCCATGACGCCGAACCGGACCGAGTCCTCGGTAACGCGTGCGCAGGGCATCCACACCACGGACCCCATGGCCTGCGAGCGGGTGGCGCAGTGGGTGTCGGGGTCGGTCGGCAGGGGGACCGAACCGGTGACCGCCCCTCGGCCTGCCGCTCACGGGCGTCTCCACGACGGGTCGTTCGGCGGCGTCGGAGGAACGATCACGGTCGTCGTCGAACCAGCCCGCTGCCCATGTCCCCACCGAGCCGGAGATGACGGCGGGGACCAGCAGGGCCACCGCTTCGTGCCACCACGACGACCCGGGCGGCTTCGGCCGCCTGCTCTCGGGTGCTGCCCAGGTACGTCACGTCGTCGCCGCACAGTGGCAGCCGAACAGCCTCCGGGCCCGGCACGTCGCCACCAGCTTCTACGAAAAGCTGCTGGAAATCTCCAGCGCCCGCGGGCATGCGGCCCTTGTCCCGACAGCCCGCCACGCGGCACACGCCCTCTGCGCAATGGTGCGGGAACGTCGCCGCGAACGACCGGAAGCCGTAGAGATATGGGCGGCGTACGTGCACCTCGGACCGTGACCGAAAAGCGGGTCCTGTCCCGACACGATCAGTCGGTGTCCGGATCATCGGGCTCTTCCAGGAGACGGGCCGCGAGGTCGTCGGCCCACTCCAAGGCCCAGGCACGGAGCGCGGTGATGGTGGCGTCATCGAGCCCATAGGCGGCGAAGGCCTCGTCGTCGGTCCACTCGGCGCCCGTGAGGTTCGCCCGCAGGTCTTCGTGCTCGAAGCGGCCGCGGGCGTGGCGGCGGCCGAACTCCTCGAGCTCGGCATTGGGCCAGCGGCGTGAGGCCGCGAACACGTCGATCAGGTCGCGGGGCGCTCCGCGGTCGGCGAGGGCGCGGACCTTGGTCCCGATCACGTCCTCCTCCGCGAGGACGGGCCCGTACGGGCTCTGGGCGACCGGCCGCCAGAAGATCTCCTTGAGGATGTCGACTTCGCATTCCTGCCCCGTGGCCGGGTCGGTCACGGTGAAGCGGGCGGACAGCGGGGCGGTCTCCAGCGCGTGCACCTTCCAGCCGCGGGCCTCCAGGCCGGCGCGGAGCGTGGCGGCGATGTCGGCCATGGGCGCCGGGTTCTCGGTGGCGACGTCGAGGTCCTGGCTGGGGCGGTTGACGAGGTGGTGTGCTCGCACGGCGTACCCGCCGGTGAGGACCAGGGGATACGGCGAGCCGAGGGTGATCACATCCGCCAGGAGCCGAGCGTGCAGCTCCGGCATGTCCGTCACGCGACAGCCCGGGTGCGGGAGGCGAGCTGGGGGAAGGCGTCTTCCCATACGGTGCGCACGGTGCGACCGACGAGGGTGCGCAGGACCGGCCACAGCTGAAGGAGCAGGTCCCGGTCGAGATACCGGGGCAGGTCGTCACGCAGGCCCTCGTGCAGGACGGTGCGGTACAGGCCCATGCGCTGACGAGGCTTGTTCATGTCGTACGACGTCATCCCCGACCAAGCCACGTGCAGCGGCAGATCCACGATCCCCTGGGTCGGACCGTGCAACTCGTCCAGCGACTCGGGCAGACGCCGCCGGAACTTCTCCCGGTACAGCGCGAGGTCCTCGGCGGCCGCGTCCGAGAGGCCGCTCGGCGGGGGTGCGGGGTGATGCATGAGTCCATTATGGCGGCTGGAGAGGGGGTGAGGGGCAGGTGCGAGCAGGGGGAGCGGAGAGCAGGCCGCGGCAGTCCGTTCCGTCCGACGAGGGGACTGCCGCTCGTGACGCCCTTCGGCGCTCCGAGCACCCGGTGACGCGTCAGTTCAAGAGCGCGGCGACCGGAAGCCCTCGATACCGGTCGAAAGTCCCGGAGAAGTCCCAGAGGCGCCGCCACTTCCTCTCCCGCTTCACCTTTACGCAGGTCAGCAGGGGTGTGGCGGCGCCATTTCCGGAGCCTTTCAGATGTCCCGGAAGATCTCGATCTGCGCCCCGATCGAGTTCAGCCGCTCCGCCAGGTCCTCGTAGCCGCGGTTGATGACGTACACGTTGCGCAGGACCGACGTGCCCTCCGCCGCCATCATCGCCAGCAGGACCACCACGGCCGGGCGCAGTGCCGGCGGGCACATCATCTCGGCCGCGCGCCAGCGGGTCGGGCCCTCGACCAGGACGCGGTGCGGGTCGAGCAACTGGAGGCGGCCGCCGAGGCGGTTGAGGTCGGTCAGGTAGATGGCGCGGTTGTCGTAGACCCAGTCGTGGATGAGGGTCTTGCCCTGGGCCGTCGCCGCGATCGCCGCGAAGAACGGGACGTTGTCGATGTTCAGGCCCGGGAACGGCATCGGGTGGATCTTGTCGATCGGCGCCTCCAGCTTGGAGGGGCGGACGGTGAGGTCCACCAGCCGGGTGCGGCCGTTGTCGGCGAAGTACTCCGGTGTGCGGTCGTGGTCGAGGCCCATCTCCTCCAGGACCGCCAGCTCGATCTCCAGGAACTCGATGGGGACCCGGCGGACCGTCAGCTCCGACTCCGTCACCACGGCCGCGGCCACCAGGCTCATCGCCTCGACCGGGTCCTCGGAGGGGGAGTAGTCCACGTCGACGTCGATGGTGGGCACGCCGTGCACGGTGAGCGTGGTGGTGCCGATGCCGTCGACCTTGACGCCCAGCGCCTCCAGGAAGAAGCACAGGTCCTGGACCATGTAGTTGGAGGACGCGTTGCGGATGACGGTGGCGCCGTCGTGGCGCGCGGCGGCCAGCAGCGCGTTCTCGGTGACGGTGTCCCCGCGCTCGGTCAGCACGATCGGGCGGTCGGGGGCGACGGAACGGTCGACCACCGCGTGGTACTGGCCCTCGGTCGCGGCGACGTCCAGGCCGAACCGGCGCAGCGCGATCATGTGCGGCTCGACGGTGCGCGTGCCGAGGTCGCAGCCGCCGGCGTACGGCAGCATGAAGCGGTCCAAGCGGTGCAGCAGCGGGCCGAGGAACATGATGATGGAGCGGGTGCGGCGGGCGGCGTCCGCGTCGATGGCCGGCAGGTCCAGCTCGGCCGGCGGCACGATCTCCAGGTCGACGCCGTCGTTGATCCAGCGGGTGCGCACGCCGATGGAGTTCAGCACCTCCAGGAGGCGGTAGACCTCCTCGATGCGGGCGACGCGGCGCAGCACGGTGCGGCCCTTGTTGAGCAGCGAGGCGCACAGCAGGGCCACACACGCGTTCTTGCTCGTCTTCACGTCGATGGCGCCGGAGAGGCGGCGGCCGCCCACCACGCGCAGGTGCATCGGACCGGCGTAGCCCAGGGAGACGATCTCACTGTCCAGGGCCTCGCCGATCCGGGCGATCATCTCAAGACTGATGTTCTGGTTGCCGCGCTCGATCCGATTGACGGCGCTCTGGCTGGTGTTGAGCGCCTCGGCGAGCTGTGTCTGCGTCCACCCGCGGTGCTGCCGGGCGTCACGGATGAGCTTGCCGATGCGTACGAGGTAGTCGTCTGACATGAGGATGAGGTTATCTCAGATATGAGATGGCACCTCCTGGGGTGTCCATTCGGGTGACGTGACGTCAGTGTCCCCTGGTGCGACGGGTCCGGCGCCATCCGAAAGGTCCCGGCAAATCCATCGATGTCGTACGACGTCCCGTACTGCTCCGGGTGTACCGGGGCCCGTTCTTGCCGCCGGTGGTGATGGACCACGACCGCTTGTTGATGTTCAGCCGCACCCCCGGAAGAATCCGAAAGCTCTTGCGAAACGTGAGCGGCATTCCTGTACTCCTTCCTGTCCGGAACCGACTCCGTTCCGGTCGGTTACCCCGTCCGGGCGCACTGATGGCATGCGGTGGCGGTGTGGTGACGGGGGGTGGGGTGCGGCGTGCCGGGTCCGGGCATGACCATTCGGCCCTCGTGTACTAGAGTTATCTCGACATCGAGATATCTGCCGAGGCGCACCGCAGCCGCCACCCTGGTAAGGGATACCTAACTTAGCCTTACCTCAGCGGATAGGCCAGGGCGGCGTGGCGGCAGGATGCGGTGGTACGCGCACATCAATGAAGGAGACTGTCGTGTCGGCGAACAGCTTCGACGCCCGCAGCACGCTGCAGGTGGGCGACGAGTCGTACGAGATCTTCCGGCTGGACAAGGTCGAGGGCTCCGCGCGCCTTCCCTACAGCCTGAAGGTGCTGCTGGAGAACCTGCTCCGCACCGAGGACGGCGCCAACATCACCGCCGACCACATCCGCGCCCTGGGCGGCTGGGACTCCCAGGCCCAGCCGTCGCAGGAGATCCAGTTCACGCCGGCCCGCGTGATCATGCAGGACTTCACCGGCGTGCCCTGTGTCGTTGACCTCGCCACCATGCGCGAGGCCGTCAAGGAGCTCGGCGGCGACCCGAACAAGATCAACCCGCTCTCCCCGGCCGAGATGGTCATCGACCACTCCGTCATCGCCGACAAGTTCGGCACCAACGACGCCTTCAAGCAGAACGTCGACCTGGAGTACGGCCGCAACCGCGAGCGCTACCAGTTCCTGCGCTGGGGCCAGACCGCCTTCGACGACTTCAAGGTCGTCCCGCCCGGCACCGGCATCGTCCACCAGGTGAACATCGAGCACCTGGCCCGCGTGGTAATGGTCCGCGACGGCAAGGCCTACCCGGACACGCTCGTCGGCACCGACTCGCACACCACCATGGTCAACGGCCTCGGCGTGCTCGGCTGGGGCGTCGGCGGCATCGAGGCCGAGGCCGCCATGCTCGGCCAGCCGGTCTCCATGCTGATCCCGCGCGTCGTCGGCTTCAAGCTCACCGGCGAGCTCAAGCCCGGCACCACCGCCACCGACCTCGTGCTCACCATCACCGAGATGCTGCGCAAGCACGGCGTCGTCGGCAAGTTCGTCGAGTTCTACGGCGAGGGCGTGGCGGCCACGAGCCTCGCCAACCGCGCCACCATCGGCAACATGTCGCCGGAGTTCGGCTCCACCGCCGCGATCTTCCCGATCGACGACGAGACGCTGAACTACATGCGCCTGACCGGCCGCAGCGACCAGCAGGTCGCCCTCGTCGAGGCGTACGCCAAGGAGCAGGGCCTCTGGCTGGACCCGCAGGCCGAGCCGGACTTCTCCGAGAAGCTCGAGCTGGACCTGTCCACCGTCGTGCCCTCCATCGCCGGCCCGAAGCGCCCGCAGGACCGCATCGTCCTCGCCGACGCCAAGGCCCAGTTCGCCCAGGACGTGCGCAACTACGTCAAGGACGGCGGCGACGTCGACGAGGCGAGCAAGGAGTCCTTCCCGGCCTCCGACGCCCCGGCCATCTCCAACGGCGCCCCCTCCCACCCGGTCGAGGTCACCGCCCCCGACGGCACGACCTACACGCTCGACCACGGCGCGGTGACGGTCGCGGCCATCACCTCCTGCACCAACACCTCCAACCCGTACGTCATGGTCGCCGCCGCCCTGGTGGCCAAGAAGGCGGTGGAGAAGGGCCTGACCCGCAAGCCGTGGGTCAAGACCACCCTCGCCCCGGGCTCCAAGGTCGTCACCGACTACTTCGAGAAGGCGGGCCTGACCCCGTACCTCGACAAGGTCGGCTTCAACCTCGTCGGCTACGGCTGCACCACCTGCATCGGCAACTCCGGCCCGCTGCCGGAGGAGGTCTCCCAGGCGGTCAACGAGCACGACCTCGCCGTCACCTCGGTGCTCTCCGGCAACCGCAACTTCGAGGGCCGGATCAACCCCGACGTCAAGATGAACTACCTGGCCTCCCCGCCGCTGGTCGTCGCCTACGCGATCGCCGGTTCCATGACGGTGGACATCACCCGCGAGGCCCTCGGGTACGACCAGGACAACAACCCGGTCTTCCTGAAGGACATCTGGCCCTCCGAGGCCGAGGTCAACGACGTCGTCGCCAACGCCATCGGCGAGGACATGTTCTCCAAGTCCTACGCCGACGTCTTCGCCGGTGACGCCCAGTGGCAGGCGCTGCCCATCCCCACCGGCGACACCTTCGAGTGGGACGCCGAGTCCACCTACGTCCGCAAGCCCCCGTACTTCGAGGGCATGGGCATGGAGCCGGCCCCGGTCGAGGACATCTCCGGCGCCCGCGTGCTGGCCAAGCTGGGCGACTCGGTCACCACCGACCACATCTCCCCGGCCGGCGCCATCAAGGCCGACACCCCGGCCGGCAAGTACCTCACGGAGCACGGCATCGAGCGCCGCGACTTCAACAGCTACGGCTCGCGCCGCGGCAACCACGAGGTCATGATCCGCGGCACGTTCGCCAACATCCGCCTGCGCAACCAGATCGCGCCGGGCACCGAGGGCGGCTACACCCGCGACTTCACCCAGGACGGCGGTCCGGTGTCGTTCATCTACGACGCCTCCCGCAACTACATCGAGCAGGGCATCCCGCTCGTCGTCCTGGCCGGCAAGGAGTACGGCTCCGGCTCGTCCCGCGACTGGGCCGCCAAGGGCACCGCGCTGCTCGGCGTCAAGGCCGTCATCGCCGAGTCCTACGAGCGCATCCACCGCTCGAACCTCATCGGCATGGGCGTCCTGCCGCTGCAGTTCCCCGAGGGCCACACCGCCGAGTCCCTCGGCCTGACCGGCGAGGAGACCTTCTCCGTCACCGGTGTCACCGAGCTCAACGACGGCACCACCCCGCGCACGGTGAAGGTCACCACCGACACCGGCGTCGAGTTCGACGCGGTCGTCCGCATCGACACCCCCGGTGAGGCCGACTACTACCGCAACGGCGGCATCCTGCAGTACGTGCTGCGCAGCCTGATCCGCAAGTAAGCGGTACGGCAGGGCAGTCGAGGGCCGTACCCCCGGTGACGGGGGTACGGCCCTCGCCGTCGCCGCCGCCCTCGCCGCCGTTGCCGTCGTCGTCGTGCGCCGACGTCCCGCCGGACGACGGGGGGTGACGGCGGGCCGTACGGAACGCGTGCGCCGTGTCCTGGCCGGCGGTCGGGACGGCGACCGGGAAGAACCCGACGCCGCCGTGCGGGCCGCGCCCGGTGTTCCGGGCGGGGAACGGGGCCGGTGGACGTGGTCCGGGTCCTCGAAGGAGGGCCGGCGGGCGACGAGTTCGCGCGGCTGACCGACGCCGCCGGCCGACCCGGCACAACTCGCCCGCGTGGCGACCGTTTACAAGCGCGCCGCTCCGCGCTACGGTCCCCCCCACGGGCGAGGTGGGAGCGCTCCCACACTTCGGCGGACCGGAACCCGCCGCCGGGACGCTCCCACCCCGCCCCCTCCACGCACCCCTGCATGATCCGTCAATCCCACAGCCGCGGACAGGTGTGTCATGATCACAACAAGACCGGAGAGTGAAGCGGCTTCCCGATCATCGCTCTCCACCCGCACCCGAGCCCTCTTCCTCGTCCTGGTCTCCCTGCTCGCCACCGTCCCGGCCATCGGCCTGGTCGTGACGGCGGGCGGTGAGGCCGAAGCCCACGGCACCCCCATGAAGCCCGGCAGCCGCACCTTCCTGTGCTGGCAGGACGCGTTGACCGACACCGGCGAGATCAAACCGGTCAACCCGGCCTGCAAGACCGCCGCGCAGGTCAGCGGCACCACCCCCTTCTACAACTGGTTCTCCGTCCTGCGCTCCGACGGCGCCGGACGCACCCGCGGCTTCGTGCCCGACGGGGAGCTGTGCAGCGGCGGGAACACCAACTTCACCGGCTTCGACACCCCCAGCGCCGACTGGCCGCTCACCCATCTCACGGCCGGCGCGACCGTCGACTTCTCCTACAACGCCTGGGCCGCCCACCCGGGGTGGTTCCACGTCTACATCACCAGGGACGGCTTCGACCCGACCCGGACCCTCACCTGGGCCGACATGGAGGAGCAGCCCTTCCTCACCGTCGACCACCCGCCGCTCAACGGCTCCCCGGGCACCGTCGAGGCCGACTACCGCTGGAGCGGACAGCTCCCGGAGGGCAAGTCCGGCCGCCACATCGTCTACATGGTGTGGCAGCGCTCGGACAGCCAGGAGACCTTCTACTCCTGCTCCGACGTCGTCTTCGACGGCGGCAACGGCGAGGTGACCGGCGTCAAGGACCCCGGCGACCCGACCGACCCCGACCCCGTCCCGGGGGAGTGCACCGCCACCCGCAGCACCACGGGCAGCTGGAACGGCGGCCACCAGTCCGAGGTGACCGTCACCAACAGCGGTGACGTGCCGATGCTCGGCTGGATGGTCGACTGGACCCTCCCGGACGGCCAGCGCGTCGACAGCCTGTGGGGCGGCGACGCCACCTACGACGGCCAGGACGTGATGGTCCACAACGCCGGCTACAACGGCTCCCTCGATCCGGGGGAGAGCACGACGTTCGGCTACGTGGTCTCAGGACCGGGCGGTGACAGCACGACGACCCTGCCCTGCCGGGTCGGCTGACCGCCCCGTGGGCGGCCCCGATGGCGTGTCCGGTCGTCATCGGTGCCGCCCACACGTCCCTTGGCCTGGGGAAGCCATGGAAAAGGCGGGCCCGGACCGAGGTCCGGACCCGCCGTGTGAGCGCGGTTCGGCTCAGCTCAGCAGTTCCACCTCCGCCAGCGTCGCCTCACCGGTCAGCACCAGCCGGTAGTGGCCGTAGGCCTTCGGCTCGTCGACCGAGAAGGCGCGGGTCTGGCGGTCCCAGCGGAAGGATTCGTCCGTCCGCTCGTCGAGGTCGGTCCACTTCTCGCCGTCGGCCGAGCCCTGCAGCACCCAGCCCGTGGGCGCCTTGGCGCGGTCCGAGGAGGTCAGCGTGTACTGCACCGCCTCGGTGTCCCCGGTAACGGGCAGCTCCACGGTGGAGACCGTGGCGCCGGTCGCCGACGTGTCGTCGAACAGGGCGCCCTCGCCCTTCAGCGCGTCCTTGCGGGGCGTGGGCACCTCGTCGTCCTGCGTGATCGACACGGGCGCCGCGTTCTTGCCCGTGCCCCACGACGACGGACGCGAGCCCATGTCGAACTCCAGGACCCCGCCCTTCGAGATCACCGAGTGCGGCAGCGAAGTGGAGTTCCAGCGCTTGCCGTTGACCTTCAGGCCCTGCACGTAGACGTTCTTCGCGCTGTTCCTCGGCGCCTTGACGACCAGTTCGCGGCCGTTCTCCAGGTGCACGGTGACCTTCTTGAACAGCGGGGAGCCGATGGCGTACTCGCCGCTGCCCATGACCAGCGGGTAGAAGCCGAGCGAGGAGAAGAGGTACCAGGCCGACTGCTCGCCGTTGTCCTCGTCGCCGTGGTAGCCCTGGCCGATCTCGCTGCCGGTGTAGAGGCGGGACAGCACCTCGCGCACGTTCTTCTGGGTCTTCCAGGGCTGCCCGGCCGCGTCGTACATGTACAGGGCGTGGTGGGCGACCTGGTTGGAGTGGCCGTACATGCCCATCCGGACGTCCCGCGCCTCGGTCATCTCGTGGATGACACCGCCGTAGGAGCCGACGAACTCCGCGGAGGCCGTCTCGGGGGTGGAGAGGTACTCGTCCAGCTTGTCGCCGAGGCCGTCCCGGCCGCCGTACAGGTTGGCCAGGCCGCGGCTGTCCTGCGGGGCGGTGAAGGCGTAGCCCCAGCCGTTGGTCTCGGTGTAGTCGTGGCCCCACACGCGCGGGTCGTACTTCGAGGACTCGACCCGCCAGTCACCCTTGGCGTTCCTGCCCTGGAAGAAGCCGGCCTCGGGGTCGAACATGTTGACGTAGTCCTGGGCGCGGTTGAGGAAGTACGCCGACTCCTCCTTGTAGCGCTTCTCGCCGGTCTTCTTGTAGAGCGCCTCGCCCATCTTGGCGATGCCGTAGTCGTTGAGGTAGCCCTCCAGCGCCCACGACAGGCCCTCGTGGGTGTCGGTGCTGGTGTAGCCGAGGAACGGCGAGGTGGCCATGCCCTTGCGGCCCACACCGGAGGACGGCGGTACGACGGTGGCGTTCTTCACCGCCGCGTCGTACGCGGCCTCCGCGTCGAAGTCGACGCCCTTGACGTACGCGTCGGCGAACGCGACGTCCGAGGAGGTGCCGGTCATCAGGTCGGCGTAGCCGGGGGAGGACCAGCGGGAGGTCCAGCCGCCGTCCTTGTAGTGCTGCACGAACCCGTCGACCAGCTCACCGGCCTTGGACGGGGTCAGGAAGGAGTACGCGGGCCAGGTGGTCCGGTAGGTGTCCCAGAAGCCGTTGTTGACGTACACCTTGCCGTCGACGATCTTCGCGCCGGTGTGCGTCGGGGTGTCGGCCTTCTCCATCTTCGAGAACGGGGAGGCGTACCGGTACTTTCCGTCGACCTTCTCGTGGCCCGCGTTCGGGTACAGGTACAGCCGGTAGAGGCTGGAGTAGAGCGTGGTCAGCTGGTCCGGCGTGGCGCCCTCGACCTCGACCTTGCCGAGGATCCTGTCCCACTGCTTCCGGGCGTCGCGCTTGACCTTGTCGAAGGAGGCGTGCTTGCCGATCTCCTGGCGCAGGTTGTCCTTCGCCTGGTCGACGCTGATCAGCGAGGTGGCCAGGCGCAGGGTGACCGTGCGGTCCTTGCCCGCGTCGAAGCGCAGGTAGCCCTTGACACCGCTGGCGTCGCCCTCGGTGACCTTCTTGTCGAACTCGCCGTAGACGAACAGCCGGGTCGCGCCCGTCGACAGCCCGGACTTGACGTCCGAGTAGCCGGTGAAGGTGCCGTTCTCCTCGTCGAGGGTCAGGCCGGCCTGGTCGGTGACGTTGTCGAAGAGCACGCTCGCGTCGTCGCCGGGGAAGGTGAAGCGCATCGCCGCCGCGTGGTCGGTCGGCGCCATCTCGGCCTTCAGGCCGTTCTCGAACCGCACCCCGTAGTAGTACGGCCGGGCGGTCTCGTTCTCGTGCCGGAACGCCAGCTCGCGCTCCTCACGGCCCAGATCCGGGGTGCCGGAGGCGGCCGACGGCATCACCTGGAAGGTCTGCCGGTCGCCCATCCACGGGCTCGGCTCGTGGCTCGCGCTGAACGCCTGGAGCGTCGGCAGGTTGTCCGCGTTGTTGCCGCGCGCGTAGTCGTACAGCCAGCTCAGCGAACCGGCGTTGGTGACCGGGGTCCAGAAGTTGAAGCCGTGCGGCACGGCCGTCGCGGGGAAGTTGTTGCCGCGCGAGAAGCCGCCGCTGGAGTTGGTGCCCCGGGTCGTCACCGCGTAGTCGGAGAGGTGGGCCTTCGGCCGCTCGGGCCTGACCTGCTTCAGCGCCACGTCGTCCAGCCAGCCGCGGAACTTGGTCTCGCCCTTGGGGGAGTCGTACGCCACCAGGATCCGGTCGACGGTCTTGCCGGCGGCCACCGAGCCGATCTGGGAGACCACGTTGTTCCACTGGTTGACGTAGAGGATCTTCGACGCGCCCTGCCCCCGCGGGGTGAGCGGGAAGCCGTGCTGGTCGGTGGCGTGCAGGTCGCTCAGGTAGGTGCCGTCGGTGAAGGCGAGGTCGACGGAGACGTTGGTGGAGTCGTAGTCGAGGTCGCCGTCCGCCATCGACGGGAAGATGCGGTACGACAGTTCGGTGTTCCGCTCGACCTTCGTGTTGACGTCGAACACCTTGTTGTACGAGTACGCCCGCCCGTCGGCGGTGTGCCGGCCGGCGTAGCGCAGGGCGCGCTTCCCGGTGAACCCGGCGCCCGCCTTGGCCGTCGGCGAGCCGGTGGGGCCCCGGTCGACCAGCGAGAGCATGTCCTGCGGTATCGGCGCCTCGTCGTCGCCGGTGGAGAACTGGACGTCGGCGAGCTGGACTATGTTGCCGCTGCCGTTCTTGGTGATCTCCAGCCGGAAGTGCCGGTACTCGGCGACGGCGGAGGCGTCGATGTCGTAGAGCTTGGTCTGGAAGCGCTCCGCGAACGTCTCGCCCGAGCGGGTGTCGAGGGTCTTCCAGTCCTCGCCGTCGGTGGAGCCCTTGAGGGTCCAGTCCCGCGGGTCCCGTTCGGCGGCGTCGTTGGCGGAGGTGAGCGCGTAACGGACCGCCTTCACGGGCGCGTCCAGGTCGAACTCCACCCAGCCCGTCGACTCGAACGCCAGCCACTTGCTGCTCGGCTCGCCGTCGACGAGGTTCTCCTTCACCTCCCCGCCGCCGGTGTTCTCCGCGCTGGCGCGGACGTCCGTGACGTGGTCGGTGACATTGCCCGGAATGCCGGAACTGTAACCGCCGTCCACGCCCGAGGCGCGCTTCTCGCCGCCCCGCGTGGTGTCGACGGTGTTCAGCCAGTCCGGGGCGGGATCCCCGGACTCGAACGACGACGCGAACTCACGGTCCGCCTTCTGCGGTGCCTGGGGCAGCGCCACGGCGACGCCCTGTGAGCCCGCGGCCAAAGCGAAGGCGGTCGCCGCGACGACCGCCGTCCCCCATCTGTGCCGAACCCTGCTGTGCATGCGTGAGTACCCTCCCTGCGCAGGACAACGTTGTCAACTTGATGCGCAAGGTCTAGTAGTGCGTCAAGTCGCCGGTGGTGTCAAGGGGGTTGAATGTCGCATTCCAGTCCAACGGCAACGATTTATCCGTTTGGGGAGCGCGCCGGAGGCCGATATTTCCGCGAGGTATCAACTCGGAAAAGACCGGAGGCGAACCTTGCATTCGATCTTGCTCCGTCGGCGGGAAGTGGACTATACCTGTCGGCACTCCGGGGCGTCTTCACCGCACCCGATCCTGTACGGCCGCACTTCCTGCACGACCCAGCTTGACCCGAACGCGGTGCCGGGGAGGATCCGGTTCACCGCCTGAGTCCTGGAGAAGGCGAGGACTTGAGCATGGGATCCACGTCCGCAGAGAACGACGGCACCGGTACCGCAGGGAGTAAAGGCACCGGTTGCACCGGGAGTCGGGGCACCGGCGACAACGCCACGACCGGCGTGGGGCGTCGCGCGCTGATCAAACGGTCCGCCGCACTCGGCCTGATTTCCGTACCGGCGATGAGCTTCCTGTCCGCGTGCGCCAGCGGCGGCGGAAGTGACAACTCCGGTGAGAACGAGGGCGAGACCTCCGAGTCCAACCCGTTCGGCGTCAAGGAAGGCAGCAAACTCGACGTCGTCATCTTCAAGGGCGGTTACGGCGACGACTACGCCAAGGCGTGGGAGGCCGCGTTCAAGAAGAAGTGGGGCGTCACCTCCGTCCACACCGGCACCCAGGAGATCACGGGCAAGCTCCAGCCCCGGTTCAACGCCGGGAATCCGCCGGACATCGTGGACGACTCCGGCAACCAGCAGATCCCGATCGACGTGCTCGCCAAGAACGACCAGCTCCTCGACCTCGCCGAAGTGCTGGACGCCCCCTCGGTCGACGACCCGGGCAAGAAGGTCCGCGACACCCTCATCCCCGGCACGCTCGACGCCGGCATGCAGGAGGGCAAGGTCGTCGCCCTCAACTACATCTACACGGTGTGGGGTCTGTGGTACTCCGGCAAGCTCTTCCAGGAGAAGGGCTGGGAGGCGCCCAGGACCTGGGACGACTTCCTCGCGATCTGCAAGGACGCAAAGGCCCAGGGCATCGGCGGCCTCGCCCACCAGGGCAAGTACCCGTACTACATCAACGTCGCCATCATGGACCTGATCGCCAAGAAGGGCGGCCTGGACGCCATGAAGGCGATCGACAACCTCGACCCCAAGGCGTTCACCGGCTCCGACGCCGCCGCCGAGGCCATCGAGGCCGTCTACGAGGTCGTCGAGAAGGGCTATTTGATGCCCGGTACGAACGGCCTGACCCACACCGAGTCGCAGACGCGCTGGAACCAGTACAAGGCCGCCTTCATCACCAGCGGTTCCTGGCTCGAGAACGAGCAGCTCAGGACGACGCCGGCGGACTTCGACATGAAGTTCCTGCCGATGCCGCTGCTGCCGGACAGCGCGCTGCCGTTCGAGGCGATCCGGGCCGGCTCCGGCGAGCCCTTCATCATCCCCTCCAAGGCCGGCAACCTTCCCGCGGCCAAGGAGTTCATGCGGATGATGCTCTCCAAGGAGTGGTCGACGCTGTTCGCCAAGGAGGCGAACTCGCTGACCATCCTCAAGGACGGCGTCGACCCGAACGTCCGGCTCCGGCCGGGCACCCAGTCCACCGTCGAGGCGTCCAAGGCGGCCGGTGACAACACCTTCCGCTACCTGTACACCGAGTGGTACAGCGAGATGAACTCCGCCATCGAGAACGCCTCCAACGAGCTGATGGCCAAGCGCATCCAGCCCAAGGAGTGGCTGAAGCGGGCCCAGGCCGCGGTCGACAAGCAGGCCGAGGACCCGGAATCGAAGAAGAACCACCGCGACTGAGTCCGCTCGTCCGGTCGCGTTCCAGGCCGGGGCGACCCCCGGCCCGCAGCGGCACACCCAGGGGCAGGAACGCCATGCGCAAAGGACAGCACCGGTTCGTCGCGGGATTTCTCCTCTTTCCCGTGGCGCTCTATCTGATCTTCGTGATCTGGCCGTACATCCAGACGTTCGGTTATTCACTGACCGACTGGAAGGGCCAGTCGCAGACCTTCGGCTTCGTCGGCCTCGACAACTACACGGCGTTGTTCAAGGACGACATCTTCATGGGGGCCATCTGGCACAACATCCTGTTCCTGGTGTTCATCCCGGTGATCACCATCCTGCTCGCGCTGTTCTTCGCCTTCATGCTCAACGCGGGCGGACGCGGACGTTCCGGAGGGGTCTCGGGAGTCGCCGGATCCAAGTACTACCGGGTCATTTATTTCTTCCCGCAAGTGCTTTCCCTGGCCATCATGGCGGTGCTCTTCGGAGCGGTGTACCGCAGCGACGGCGGCGGAATGCTCAACGGCGTCCTGATCGAACTCGGGCTCGTCGACAGGAACAATCCGGTGGAATGGCTCAACGAGCCCGACATCGTGCTCTGGGCACTCATCGCGGTGGTCGTCTGGCACGGCGTCGGCTTCTATCTCGTGCTGTTCTCCGCCGCCATGCAGTCCATTCCGAGGGACGTCTACGAGGCCGCGCTGATCGACGGCGCCGGCCGCGCCCAGTCCTTCTTCCGCATCACGCTGCCGCTGCTGTGGGACTCCGTGCAGACCGCCTGGGTCTACCTCGGCATCGCGGCGATGGACATGTTCATCCTGGTCTCCACCATGACCTCCGGCCGGGGCTACGGCGGCGGCCCCGACCACGCCAGCGAGGTCATGTCGACCGTGATGATGCGGAACTTCCTCGTGTACGGCCGCAGCGGCTACGCCTGCGCCATGGGCGTGGTCATGCTGCTCCTCACCCTGATCGTGTCCGTGGTCATGCTGCGCGCCACCCGTCGCGAGCGCATCGAGTTCTGAGGCGGAGGAACGACGATGAGCGCACCCCTCGAGGAAACCGCCCCCACCCAGGGCCCCACCCCGCACCTGCCGCCGGTGACCAAGGGCACCGTCCGCCCCGGCGACCGGCGCGGCGAAGGCGTCGTGCTGAACGTCTTCTCGCACGGCTTCCTCGCCCTGTGGGCGGTGCTGATCGTGCTGCCGCTGCTGTGGCTGGTGCTCAGCTCCTTCAAGACCGACACGCAGATCGGCGGCTCCGCCTTCGGCTGGCCGCGGAACTGGGACCCGGGCGTGTTCTCCCGCGCCTGGGAGAAGGGCCTCGGCGACTACTTCACCAGCACCGTCATCGTCCTCGTCATGTCCGTACCGCTGACGATGCTGTTCGGCTCCATGGCGGCCTACGTGCTGGCCCGTTACGAGTTCCGGGGCAACCGCCTGCTGTACTACTTCTTCGTCGCCGGCGCGATGTTCCCCGTCTTCCTGGCCCTGGTGCCGCTGTTCTTCATGGTCAAACGGCTCGACATGCTGAACACCTACCACGGCCTGGCCCTGGTGTACGTGGCCTACTCGCTGCCGTTCACCGTGTTCTTCATGCACGCCTTCTTCCGGACCCTGCCCACGGCGGTCTTCGAGGCGGCGATCCTGGACGGCGCCTCGCACACCCGGACCTTCTTCCAGGTGATGCTGCCCATGGCCAAGCCCGGTCTGCTGAGCGTCGGCATCTTCAACACGCTGGGCCAGTGGAACCAGTACATCCTGCCGACGGTGCTGATGCAGCCGCAGAGCGGCGACGATCCGGAACGCTATGTGCTGACCCAGGGGCTCATCCAGCTCCAGCAGCAGCAGGGGTACGCCTCGGACCTCCCGGTGCTCTTCGCGGGCGTGACGATCGCCATGGTGCCCATGCTGGTGGTCTACCTGTCCTTCCAGCGCCAGGTGCAGGCCGGGCTCACCTCCGCCACCTTGAAGTAGACCAGCGGTACCGCCTTGAAGTGACGCACCGGAACCCCCCGAGCACACGCCGCTCCCGCCCCAGGGAGCGGCGTGTGCGTGTGTGCCCGTACACCCGGAAACGGTTCAACCTCTTGACGGGAGGCGACCCGAACGGCTCAGCTTAGAGTTCACTAGTTGGACATGAACGGGGCCCCGCCGAAGCGGCCCCGCGCGCAGGAGGTCGTCGTGGAGACTCCGGGGTCGCAGTCGTCGCTGCACCGAGCCAACCTGGAGCGGGTCGTCCGAGCAGTACGTCTTGCGGGTTCCCTCACCCAGGCCGAGATCGCGAGGACGACCGGTCTGTCCGCGGCCACGGTCTCCAACATCGTCCGGGAACTGAAGGACCGGGGAACCGTCGAGGTCACGCCCACCTCGGCGGGCGGGCGCCGGGCGCGCAGCGTCTCGCTGAGCGGGGACGCCGGGATCGTCGTCGGGGTCGACTTCGGGCACACCCATCTGCGGGTCGCGGTCGGGAACCTCGCCCATCAGGTGCTGGCCGAGGAGTCCGAGCCGCTGGACGTGGACGCCTCCTCGGCACAGGGCCTCGACCGGGCGGAACAGCTGGTCAAGCGGCTGATCGAGGCGACCGGAGTGGATCCGTCCAAGGTGGCGGGCGTGGGCCTCGGCGTACCGGGGCCGATCGACGTGGAGTCCGGGACCCTGGGCTCGACCGCGATCCTGCCCGGCTGGACCGGCGCCAGGCCCGCCGAGGAGCTGCGGGGGCGGCTCGGCGTGCCGGTGCACGTGGACAACGACGCCAACCTCGGCGCGCTCGGCGAGATGGTCTGGGGCAGCGGCCGGGGCGTGCGCGACCTGGCGTACATCAAGGTGGCCAGCGGTGTCGGCGCCGGTCTGGTGATCAGCGGGAAGATCTACCGCGGTCAGGGCGGCACCGCAGGCGAAATCGGACATATTACACTCGATGAATCCGGTCCCGTCTGCCGCTGCGGCAACCGCGGCTGCCTGGAGACCTTCACGGCCGCGCGCTACGTGCTCCCGCTGCTCCAGCCCAGTCACGGCACCGATCTCACCATGGAGGGCGTCGTACGGCTGGCGCGGGACGGGGACCCTGGCTGCCGTCGGGTGATCGCCGACGTCGGCCGCCACATCGGCAGTGGAGTCGCCAATCTCTGCAACCTGCTGAACCCGAGCCGGGTGGTCCTCGGTGGTGATCTCGCCGAGGCCGGCGAACTCGTGCTCGGGCCGATCCGGGAGTCCGTCGGCCGCTATGCGATCCCCAGCGCGGCACGTCAACTGTCCGTTCTCCCCGGGGCACTTGGAGGCCGTGCCGAGGTGCTCGGAGCGCTCGCCCTCGCACTGAGCGAGATG
This sequence comes from Streptomyces sp. NPDC018964, assembly GCF_044390325.1. Taxonomy (NCBI): domain Bacteria; kingdom Bacillati; phylum Actinomycetota; class Actinomycetes; order Kitasatosporales; family Streptomycetaceae; genus Streptomyces; species Streptomyces sp. NPDC018964. The sequence goes on along the minus strand of NZ_JBIRYZ010000017.1, from coordinate 97,686 downwards.
GGCGATTCGACCCTTTTGGACGGCACGGCGACCGGGTCGCTCACCGCGGCGACCCCTGCCTTCACTTAGAGAACGGATGGCACCGTTGCCATCTCGTTAAGGATTTACTTCTTGACGTCGCACGTGTGGCCGAGTTGACTTCCAGCCACCTCGGCCGCAACGACGCGGCCTCGTCAGGGAGGTTTTGTAGAAGTGAACACGCGTATGCGTCGTGCCGCCGTTGCCATCGCCGCCGGTGCGATGGCCGTCTCGCTGGCCGCCTGTGGCAGCGCCGCCGAGTCCGGTGACAAGAAGGACTCCGGCGACTCCGCCGCCAAGGGCGATGACATCAAGGTCGGTCTGCTCCTGCCGGAGAACCAGACCGCGCGGTACGAGAAGTTCGACAAGCCCTTGATCGAGAAGAAGGTCAAGGAGCTCACGAACAACAAGGGCGAGGTCGTCTACGCCAACGCCAAGCAGGACGCCAGCCTGCAGAACCAGCAGGTCGACACGATGATCACCAACAAGGTGGACGTGCTCATCGTGGACGCGGTGGACTCCAAGGCCATCGCCGGCTCGGTGAAGAAGGCCAAGGACCAGGGCATCCCGGTCGTCGCCTACGACCGCCTCGCCGAGGGCCCGATCGACGCCTACACCTCGTTCGACAACGTGACCGTCGGCAAGACCCAGGGCGAGGCCCTGCTCGAGGCGCTGGGCGACAAGGCCAAGGACGGCCAGATCGTCATGATGAACGGCTCCGCCACCGACCCGAACGCCGCCATGTTCAAGGAGGGCGCGCACTCCGTCCTCGACGGCAAGGTGAAGGTCGGCCGCGAGTACGACACCAAGGAGTGGAAGCCGGAGAACGCCAACTCCAACATGGAGGGCGCCATTTCCGCCATCGGCAAGGACAAGATCGTCGGCGTCTACTCCGCCAACGACGGCATGGCGGGCGGCATCATCACCGCCCTGAAGGCCGCCGGCATCGACGACATCCCGGTCACCGGCCAGGACGCCGAACTCGCGGGTGTGCAGCGCATCGTCACCGGTGAGCAGTACATGAGCGTCTACAAGCCGTACCCGCAGGAGGCCGACGTGGCCGCGGAGATGGCCGTGCTGCTGGCCCAGGGCAAGTCGCTGGACTCCCTCGCCAAGGACAAGGTCGACAGCCCCACCACCAAGGGTGTCCCCTCCGTGCTCGTCCCGGTCGTGTCGCTGACCCAGGAGAACATCAACGACACCGTGATCAAGGACGGCATCTACACCGTCCAGGAGATCTGCACGGGCAAGTACAAGGCCGCCTGCGACAAGATCGGCCTCAAGTAAGCAGTCCCCGCGTCCCGTGACGGTCCAGGGAGTCCGCGACCCGGAACTCCCCGCACGGGACCGACTGCCACACGCTCCGCCGGCGCCCCGCACACATCAGCCCCGCAAGCTACGCGGGGCGCCGGACGGAACACCCCCCCCAGAAACTTCTGCACAACCTCCCGCCGGGTCAGGCGGCGAAGGAGATGGTTCACGTGTCCGCTACGCCCGTGCTGGCGTTGCGCGGGGTCTCCAAGCGTTTCGGTGCCGTCCAGGCGCTCACCGACGTAGAGCTTGAGGTCCACGCCGGTGAGGTGGTCGCCCTGGTGGGCGACAACGGCGCCGGAAAGTCCACGCTGGTCAAGACGATCGCCGGCGTGCACCCCATCGATGAGGGATCCATCGAGTGGGACGGCAAGACCGTCCAGATCAGCAAGCCCCACGACGCCCAGAACCTGGGCATCGCGACGGTCTACCAGGACCTCGCGCTGTGCGACAACATCGACGTCGTCGGCAACCTCTACCTGGGCCGGGAGATCCGCAGGCGCGGAGTCCTGGACGAGGTCGAGATGGAGCGCCGCTCCCGCGAGCTCCTCGACACCCTGTCGATCCGCATCCCCAGTGTCCGGATCCCGATCGCCTCCCTCTCCGGCGGTCAGCGCCAGGTCGTGGCCATCGCCCGGTCCATGCTCGGCGAGCCCAAGCTGGTGATCCTGGACGAGCCCACCGCCGCCCTCGGCGTCGAGCAGACCGCGCAGGTCCTCGACCTCGTCGAGCGGCTGCGCGAGCGCGGCCACGCGGTCATCCTCATCAGCCACAACATGGCCGATGTGAAGGCCGTGGCGGACAAGGTCGCGGTCCTGCGCCTCGGGCGCAACAACGGCGTCTTCGAGGTCAAGTCGACCTCGCAGGAAGAGATCATCTCCGCCATCACGGGCGCCACGGACAACGCCGTCACCCGTCGTGCGGCGCGCACCAATGGGGAGATCAAGAAGTGAGCACCGAAAAGACCTCCACCCCCGCCGAGGACCACACCGTGGAGAACCCCGAGGCGGCCGCCGCCGCGGTCACCGTGGTCGACCCCCGGCTGCTGGTGCGCGAACAGGGCCTGCTGGGCTACTGGAACGAGTTCAAGCGGAAGATGAAGGCCGGTGACCTCGGCTCCATCCCCGTCGTGGTCGGCCTGCTGATCATCTGGGCCATCTTCACCAGCCTGAACTCCAACTTCCTCACCGCCGGCAACTTCTCCGACATGTCCGTCGCCATGGTCGGCACGGGCATGATCGCCGTCGGTATCGTCTTCGTCCTGCTGCTCGGTGAGATCGACCTGTCGGTCGGCTCGGTCAGCGGTGTCGCGGGCGCCGCCTTCGCGGTCATGAACGTCACCAACGGGATGAACGAGATCCTGGCCCTGGTGCTGGCGATCCTCACCGGCACGGTGGCCGGAGCCATCCACGGCTTCATCTTCGCCCGCATCGGCGTCCCGGCCTTCGCCGTGACACTGGCCGGACTGCTGTTCTGGCAGGGCTTCATGCTGCAGATCCTGGGCGACAACGGCACGATCAACCTCGACTCCGAGGGCATCGTCGTCAAGCTGACCAGCTACTACTTCAGCGATGTGGCCGCCGCGTACGGCCTGGCGCTCGTCGCCACCGTGGGGTACTTCCTCCTGGCGTTCTTCGACAACCGCCGCCGTGAGGCCGCAGGTGTGCCGTCCCGCCCGCTGAACGAGATCATCGTGCGGACCGTGCTGCTCGCGATCCTGGCCTTCGCCGCCGCGATCGTCTTCAACCAGTACAAGGGCCTGCCCCTGGCCGTGGTGATCTTCCTGGCGTTCCTGGTGCTCACGGACTTCGTGCTGCGCCGCACCGCGTACGGCCGCAAGGTCTTCGCGCTCGGCGGCAGCGTCGAGGCGTCCCGCCGCGCCGGCATCAACGTCGAGATGGTCCGCATCTCGGTCTTCGCGATCGCCGGCACCTTCGCCGCGATCGGCGGCCTGTTCGTCGCCTCGAAGATCGCCTCCGCCAACCAGGGCGCGGGTACCGGTGAGTTCCTGATGAACGTCATCGCCGCGGCCGTCATTGGCGGTACGTCGCTCTTCGGTGGCCGTGGCCGCACGTGGGACGCGCTGCTCGGTGTGATGGTGATCATCTCGATCACCTACGGTCTGGCGCTGGAGGGCATCGCCTCGCCGGTCCAGTACATGATCACCGGTGGCGTGCTGCTGGCGACCGTCGTCATCGACGCGGTCACCCGCAAGACGCAGAAGACCGCGGGGCGCGCGTAGCCGCCTCGCCGCGGGTGCGCCGAGGTTGACCGCGCCCGCGCGGCGGAGCCGCCCGCCGACTCCGCTCCGCGCCCTCTAGCGGGTGTTGCTGTTGCCCGGTGCCTTCCAGGTGCCGGGCAACAGTTCTTCGTCCGTGGGTACCACTGAACGGGTGACGCACGACGCAAGGCCCGGGGTCCGATCGGTTGAGCGGAACATTAGACTCGACCCGGCCCGGCAACAGCTCGATCAGCTCTACTGCAAGGAGGCACGGGTGCCGCTGCTGACCCGCATCAGGGGACCGCGCGATCTGGACCGGCTCGGCCGGGAGGAGCTCGACCAGCTGGCCGGGGAGATCCGGACCTTCCTCGTCGACGCGGTCTCCAAGACCGGCGGCCACCTCGGTCCCAACCTCGGTGTGGTGGAGCTCACCATCGCCCTGCACCGGGTCTTCGAGTCGCCCAAGGACAAGGTGCTCTGGGACACCGGCCACCAGTCCTACGTGCACAAACTGCTCACCGGTCGGCAGGACTTCTCCCGGCTGAAGATGAAGGGCGGCCTGTCCGGCTACCCCTCGCAGGCCGAGTCCGAGCACGACGTCATCGAGAACAGCCACGCCTCCACCGTCCTCGGCTGGGCCGACGGCATCGCCAAGGCCAACCAGATCATGAAGCGGGACGACAGCCACGTCGTCGCGGTCATCGGCGACGGCGCCCTCACCGGCGGCATGGCCTGGGAGGCCCTCAACAACATCGCCGACGCCAAGGACCGCCCGCTGGTCATCGTCGTCAACGACAACGAGCGCTCCTACTCGCCCACCATCGGCGGCCTCGCCAACCACCTGGCGACCCTGCGCACCACCGACGGCTACGAGCGCTTCCTGACCCGGACCAAGGAGGTCCTGGAGCGCACCCCGGTCGTCGGCCAGGCCCTCTACGACACCCTGCACGGCGCCAAGAAGGGCCTGAAGGACTTCATCACCCCGCAGGGCATGTTCGAGGACCTCGGCCTGAAGTACGTCGGCCCCATCGACGGCCACGACATCGAGGCCCTGGAGTCCGCCCTGACCCGCGCCAAGCGCTTCAACGGCCCGGTGATCGTGCACTGCCTCACCGAGAAGGGCCGCGGCTACCAGCCCGCCCTGGCGGACGAGGCCGACCGCTTCCACGCCGTCGGCAAGATCCACCCCGACACGGGCCTGCCGATCGCCACCTCCGGCGCCGACTGGACCTCCGTGTTCGGCGAGGAGATGGTCAAGCTCGGCGAGGAGCGCGAGGACATCGTCGCCATCACCGCCGCGATGCTCCAGCCGGTCGGCCTCGACAAGTTCGCCAAGCGCTTCCCCGACCGCGTCTACGACGTCGGCATCGCCGAGCAGCACGGCGCCGTCTCCGCCGCCGGCCTCGCCCACGCCGGCGTGCACCCCGTCTTCGCCGTGTACGCCACCTTCCTCAACCGCGCCTTCGACCAGGTGCTCATGGACGTGGCCCTGCACAAGTGCGGCGTGACGTTCGTGCTCGACCGGGCCGGGATCACCGGCAGCGACGGCGCCTCCCACAACGGCATGTGGGACATGTCGATCCTCCAGGTCGTCCCCGGCCTCAGGCTCGCCGCCCCGCGCGACGCCGACCAGGTCCGCGCCCAGCTCCGCGAGGCCGTCGCCGTCGAGGACGCCCCCACCGTGGTCCGCTTCTCCAAGGGCGCCGTCGGCCCCGCCGTACCCGCCGTGGGCCGCGTCGGCGGCATGGACGTCCTGCGCGAGCCCGGCACCGACACCCCCGACGTCCTGCTGGTCTCCGTGGGCGCGCTCGCCCCGATGTGCCTGGAGATCGCCTCGCTGCTGGACCGGCAGGGCATCTCCGCCACCGTCGTCGACCCGCGCTGGGTCAAGCCCGTCGACGAGGCCATGGCCCCGCTCGCCGAGAAGCACCGCGTGGTCGTCACCGTCGAGGACAACTCCCGCGTCGGCGGCGTCGGCTCCACGATCGCCCAGGCCCTGCGCGACGCCGGCGTGGACGTGCCGCTGCGCGACTTCGGCATCCCGCCGCGCTTCCTCGACCACGCCTCCCGCGCCGAGGTCATGGCCGAGATCGGACTGACCGCCCCCGACATCGCCCGCCAGGTCACCGGCCTGGTGGCGAAGCTCGACGGCCGGTACGAGCGCTCCACCGCCGACGCGGTCGACTCCGTGGAGCCGGCCCGCGACTGACCCGCGCCTCACGCGTCGCCCGGACGGGCCGCCCGTGCCACTGTGAAGAGTGGCGCGCGCGGCCCGTCTGCGTGAAAGAGCCCGCGCCGGGGCATACGAGCTACGCCCCCTCTCGATCATGTCGAGGACGACAAGCGTGGGAGGTACCCGTGACAAGCCCCCTCTTCCGGACGAAGAAGGTAGAGCAGTCCATCCGCGACACCGAGGAACCCGAGCACGCGCTCAAGAAATCCCTGTCCGCGCTGGACCTGACCGTATTCGGCGTCGGCGTCATCATCGGCACCGGCATCTTCGTCCTCACCGGTACGGTCGCCAAGGACAACGCCGGGCCGGCCACGGCCCTGGCCTTCGTCGTGGCCGGTGTCGTCTGCGCGCTCGCCGCGCTCTGCTACGCCGAGTTCGCCTCCACCGTCCCGGTGGCGGGCTCCGCGTACACCTTCTCGTACGCCTCCCTGGGTGAACTGCCTGCCTGGATCATCGGCTGGGACCTGGTCCTGGAGTTCGCGCTCGGCACGGCGGTGGTGGCCGTCGGCTGGTCCGGCTACATCCAGTCGCTCATGGCCAACGCGGGCTGGGAGATGCCCGCGGCGCTGGGCAGCCGCGAGGGAGCCGACGGCTTCGGGTTCGACATCCTCGCCGCCGTCCTGGTGCTGGTGCTCACCGGCATCCTCGTCCTCGGCATGAAGCTGTCCGCCCGCGTCACCTCGGTCGTCGTCGCCATCAAGGTGGTCGTGGTCCTCGTGGTGATCATCGCGGGTGCCTTCTTCATCACCGCCGACAACTACGACCCCTTCATCCCGGACTCGAAGCCGGTACCCCCGGGCCAGAGCCTCGACGCCCCGCTCATCCAGCTCATCTTCGGCTGGGCCCCGGCCGACTTTGGCGTGATGGGCATCTTCACCGCCGCCTCGGTGGTGTTCTTCGCCTTCATCGGCTTCGACATCGTCGCCACGGCCGCCGAGGAGACCAGGAACCCGCAGCGCGACATGCCCCGCGGCATCCTCGGCTCCCTGTTCATCTGCACCGTCCTCTACGTCCTGGTGTCGCTCGTCGTCACCGGAATGCAGCACTACAGCGAGCTGTCCGTGGACGCCCCGCTGGCCGACGCCTTCAAGGCCACCGGACATCCCTGGTTCGCCGGCTTCATCAGCTTCGGCGCCGCCGTCGGCCTGACGACCGTCTGCATGATCCTGCTGCTCGGCCAGACCCGGGTCTTCTTCGCGATGAGCCGCGACGGACTGCTGCCGAGGTTCTTCTCCCGGGTCCACCCCCGGTTCAAGACCCCGCACCGGCCGACCATCCTGCTCGGCGTCCTCATCGCGGTCCTCGCCGGCTTCACCCCGCTGAACGAGCTCGCCGCGCTGGTCAACATCGGTACCCTGTTCGCCTTCGTCATCGTCGCGATCAGCGTGATCATCCTGCGCCGGACCCGCCCCGACCTGCACCGCGCGTTCCGCACCCCCTGGGTGCCCGTCCTGCCGATCGTGTCGGTCGCCGCCTCGCTGTGGCTGATGCTGAACCTGCCCGCCGAGACCTGGGTCCGCTTCGGCATCTGGATGGCGATCGGCATCGTCGTCTACTTCCTCTACAGCCGCGGTCACAGCCGGATGGCCCCGGGCCACGACGAGGACCCGGCCGCCACCCCGCCCGTCCCGCCGTCCCGCTGAACCGGCACGGGCCCGCCGTCAGGCCCTGGCCAGAGCGAGGACGACGTTGTGCCCGCCGAAGCCGAAGGAGTGACTGACGGCGAACCGGACGTCCTGCTGGCGGGGCTCCTCGGTCACGCAGTCGAGGCCGAACCCCGGCGCCGGGCGTCCAGGTTCGCGACCGGCGGCACCGTGCCGTGCTGAAGGGTGAGCACGGTCAGCGCCGCCTCGACGGCGCCCGCCGCGCCCAGGCTGTGGCCGAGCACGCCCTTGGGCGCGGTGACGCAGGGGCGGTGCGGCAGCACCCGGGCGATCAGGGCCGCCTCGGCGGCGTCACCCAGCGGAGTGGAGGTGCCGTGCGCGTTGACGTGGTCGACGTCGTGCGGGGTCAGGCCCGCGTCCGCCAGGGCGGTGCGCAGCGCCGCCTCCGCACCCCGGGCGTCCCGGGCGGGCGCGGTGGGGTGGTGGGCGTCCGAGGTGCTGCCGCAGCCCACCAGCAGGGCACGGACGCGCGCATCGCGGGCGGCCGCGTCCCCGGTCCGCTCCAGTACGACGACGCCCGCGCCTTCCGCCAGGACGAAGCCGTCACGGTCGGCGGCGAAGGGCCGGGACGCCCCGGCGGGCTCGCCGGTACGCCGGGACAGGGTGCCCGCACGCCGGAAACCGGCGGCCGTCAGCGGGGTGACGGCGGCCTCGGTGGCCCCGGCCACCGCGACATCGCACCGGCCGGAGACCAGGAGGTCGCGGGCGACGGCGACGGCGGTGGCACCCGAGGCGCAGGCGGTGGCGGGAGCGAGACCGGGCCCGCGGGCCCCGAGGTCGATGGAGACCTCCCCGGCCGCCATGTCCGGGATGATCTGGGGGACGGTGAGCGCGGAGACCATGTCGGCGCCCAGGTCCCGCAGCCGCCCGGCCTGTTCCTCGCGTTCCGCGCCCGCACCCATCCCGCAGCCGATGACGACGGCGACCCGTTCGCCGTCCCACCTCCGGGGATCGGGACCGGCGTCGCGCACCGCCTCACGGGCGGCGAGCACCGCCAGTACGGCGTTGCGGGACATGCGCCAGGCGGTGCGCCCGACGCGCCGGTCCAGGGCGTCGCGCGACAGGGGGACGCGGCAGGAGAAGTCCACCGGCAGCCCGGCCAGCGCCGGATCGCGGGACGCGGTGCCCACCCCGCGGCAGACCCCCTCCCAGGTGGCTCCGGCGTCCTCCCCGGCGGGCGTGACCAGGCCGAGACCGGTGACGGCGACGGGCTCGGTCACGACGGCGCCACCGTGCTCGTACCGTCCGCGAGCAGCGCGTCCAGGCGGTCGGCGAGCTGCGCGAGGGTCGTGCCGCGCGAGAGGTCCTCGGTGCCGATCCGCACCCCGAGGCGTTCGTGGAGGACGAGCACCAGCTCCGTCAGGGCCAGCGAGTCCAGGTCCAGTTGCCCCAGGGTGCGCTGGGGCCGGATCTCGTCCTCCGGGACCCGGAAGGCACTGGTCAGGACGGAACGGACGGCGGCGTAGGCGTCCGGCACGGGGTTTCCTCTCGGTCGTTCGGGGCGGACGGGGCGAGCCGGGTGAGCTCCGCGATGCCGGTGTCGAACGAGACCGGCGGCTCGAAGCCCAGGTCACGGCGGGCCGCGGTGAGGTCGAACCAGTGCGGATGCAGCAGTTCCGCGACCAGGAAGCGGCTCAGGGCGTGGGTACGGGGACTGCGGACCGCGCGCAGCAGCGCGTCACCGGCCGCGGCGCCGGCGGTGGCGAGCCGGGGCGGTACGGCGCACCAGCGGGCGTCGGTGCCGGCGGCCCGCAGGAAGTGCCGGGTGAGCTCGCGCAGGGGACGCGGGTCGTCCTGGCCGATGAAGTAGGCGCGGCCGCCCACCGCGTCCGGTGACCGCCGCAGCCGGTCCAGGGCGAGCAGATGGGCGTGGGCGGCGGTCCGGACGTGGGTGGTGTCGACGAGGTTGCCGCCGTCACCGGGCATCAGCAGCCGGCCGGCCCGTACGGCACGCGCGAGGGCGGGCGCGAAGTGGGGGTCGCCCGGCCCCCAGATGATGTGCGGGCGCAGCGAGACGGTGGCCAGCTCCGGGCCGTGCGCGGCCAGCACCAGGGCCTCGGCGCGGGCCTTGGTCGCGGGGTAGGCGGCCAGGTGGCGGGGGACGGGGGGAAGGCTCTCGGTGACGCCCTCCACACCGCCGGGCCGGAAGACGACACTGGCGGTCGAGGTGTGGAGGAGCGTGCGCACCTCGTGGACGCGGCACTGCCCGATCACCTGGCGGGTGCCGACGACATTGGTGGCCCAGTAGGGCCGCGGCGGGCCGCTGACACCGGCCAGGGCGGCGTTGTGGACGACGGCGTCGCACCCGGCGACGGCACGCGAGACGGCGTCGGCGTCGGCGAGGTCCCCCAGGTGCTGGTGGACGCCCAGCCGCTCCAGCGCGCCGCTGGGGCGGCGGCACAGGGAGGAGACGGTGTCGCCGCGCTCCTTCAGCCGCCGGCAGATCTCCAGGCCGAGGAAGCCGCTCCCGCCGGTGACCAGTACCTTCATCGGAGCCTCCCGCGCAGGCGCTTCGCGGCCCAGCAGGCCAGCCGCATACGGTCGATCTTGGAGTTGTGCCGGGGGTCGGTGGGAAAACCGGGACGGACCAGCAGGGCGCCCACGCGGTGCCCGTCCGGATGGTCCCTCAGGACGGCGCGTACGGCCGCCAGGGCGGCGGCACCCGAGGTGGACGGCAGGGGCTCCACGCACAGCACGGGCAGTTGGCACACGGCCGTGCCGACACCGACCAGGGCGGTGCGCCGGACGCCGGGGGCGGTGTCCGCCGCGGCCTCGACGTCCTCGGTGGTCAGGGTGAAGCCGGCGCCGGTGACCAGGTGGGCCTTGCGGCCGAGGAACCACAGCCGGCCCTCGTCGTCGAGTCGGCCGAGGTCCCCGGTGCGGTGCAGCACGCCGTGGTCGGTGGCGCTCTTGACGGCGGCGTCGGCGTCGGGGCGGGCGTGGTAGGCGGGGCTGACGGTGGGGCCGGTGACGGCGATCTCGCCGAGCCCGGTGGCGTCGGCGTCCAGGATCCGGGCGCGGATGCCGGGCAGCGGCCGGCCCAGACAGGTGCCGGTGTGCCCGGCGGGCGGCGCGGCGCGTGAGGCCCGTAGCTCGTGGTCGCCGATCGCGGAGACGGGCAGGCACTCCGTGGCCCCGTAGACGCTGAGGATCTCGGCGTCGTCCGGCACGGCCCCGCGCAGGGCGTCGGCGAGGCGGACGCGCAGCGGGGCGCCGAAGGACAGCACCTGCCGGACCGAGGGCAGGGTGATGCCGCGGCGGGCGCAGTGACGGGCGATCAGGGTGAGCACGGCGGGCGACGCCAGGACGATGCTCGCCCGGTGTTCCAGGATCGGCCCGATCAGTTCCTCCGGCGCTGTGCGGGCCGGGGCCAGGTGGTTCACCGCCGGGACGACGGTGGTCACGCCGAGCAGCGGACCGAGCAGCGCGGCCGGCAGGAACCCGGCGAGCAGTACGTCGCCGGGCCGGGGGCCCAGCAGCGTGGTCAGCGCGTCGAGCTGCCCGGCCAGGGTGGTGTGGCGGTACTCCGCGCCCTTGGGCCGTCCGGTGGAGCCGGACGTGAAGGCGATGAGGGCCGGCGCGTCGCCGTCGGGCTCCCGCACCGGCGGGACCGGGACGTCGCCGGCCGGTGCGCGGGTGATCAGCCGCCGTCCCAGGGGGAACGGCGCGGGACCGGTGACCAGGGGGATCCGTACATGGGGGCGGCCCCACCCCAGAACCCGGTGCCCGAGATGGGCCAGCGGCTCCCCGACGAAGACGTCCGGGGCGACGTCCCGCAGACAGCGGCCGACCTCGGCGCGCGGTTCGATCAGGACGGGGACGGCGCCGAGGAGGCCGAGGGCGTACGAGACGGCGGTGAGGTCGTGGGCGTCGCGGGTCATCACGACGGCCTTGTGACCGGGCCGCACGCCCGCCTCGCGCAGGGCCCGCGCGAGGAGGTGGCAGCGCCGCACCAGCTCGTCACGGCGGGTCGTCCGGGAGGTCCCCCTCCGGCATTCGACGAGGGCGACGGTGTCGGGCCCGTCGGTCAGGCGTGCGGCGATGCCGGGAACGGTGGCGGTCATGGTGCCCCCTGGAGGAAGTCACGGACGTGGTCGCCGAGTTCGGCGCCGGCGTCCTCCATCACGAAGTGCCCCGCGTCGGGGAAACGGTGGACGACGGCGTGCGGGTGGCGGCGGACCCACTCCTCCAGCAGCGCCGGGGTGAAGACGGGATCGCGCATGCCCCAGCCGATGAGCAGGGGCAGTTCCGACAGGCCGGCCCCGTCGCCGGGAGGTTCGAGCAGCCGCCACGCCGGGTCCGCCGGGCCGCGGGGGATCGCCCGGACGGCGTCGGTGAGCGCCCGGCGCTCCGCGCGGCGGGCGTGGGGCCGCAGGTAGGCCCGCCGTTCGGCCGTGAGCAGCGGACGGTGGACGCCGGCGCGCACGGCGACCCGGGCGAACGCGTTGGTGGCGTGGACGAGTTCGGCGACCGGCCGGTGGTCACGGATCCACCGCAGGGGGAGCGGCAGCCGGAAGCCGTCCGGGAAGGGGAAGGCCACGGTGTTGCAGCAGACCAGCCGGGCCACGACACCCGGGTTCCGCAGGGCCCAGGCGGCACCGAGCGGGCCGCCCCAGTCGTGCAGGACGAACGTCCAGCCCCGCTCGGGCAGCCCCTCGTCCCGCACCAGATGGCGGTAGAGGCCGTCCAGGCCCTCCAGTTGGGCCTCGTAGGGGTCCGGCACCCCGTCCGCCGGCCGCAGGTGCCGGGACAGCCCGAAGCCCGGCAGGTCCGGGGCCAGGCAGCGGGCGTGCGGGGCGAGCCGGTGCAGCAGCCCCCGCCAGACGTAGCTCCACGACGGGTTGCCGTGCAGGAACAGCACCGGCTGCCCGGAGCCGAGATCGAGGTAGTGCTGTCCGGTGACCGGCACGCGCCGCCAGTGCCGGGGCGCGGGGTAGCCCGGCATCAGCCGTTCCAGCGTGGCCGGATCCGGTACGGGGCCGAGGGCCGGGGTGTCCACGGCTCGGGCGGTCACCACCGTACGAGCGCCAGGCCGAAGCTGAAACCGCTGGCCAGGCCGATCATCGCCACCAGGTCCCCGCTCTCGATGCGGTCGGCCTCGCGCGCCTTGACCAGTTGCAGGGGGAGGGAGGCCGCCGCGCAGTTCCCGTGCTCGGCCACCGCGGGCAGGCAGCGGTCTTCGGGGAGGGAGAACCAGTCGATCACCTCGCGGTACTGCGGCATGGCGATCTGGTGGAAGGCGATGAAGGCGTAGGCGCCGGAGCGTGCCGCCTCGAGTCCCTCCCCGGCGGTGTCCAGGATCCGGGGGAGCACGTCGAGCGCGGCCCGGCGCAGGTCCCCGTTCAGCCGCAGGGTGGTGTGGTCGTCGTGGACGGAGAGGTGGTGCATGCTGCCCCCGCCGGACACCGTGCAGGCGTTCCAAGCCGCGGAGTTGCTGACGAACCGCTGGGCCAGGATGCCGGGATCGCCGTCACCCGCGGGACCGGCGGTGAGCACCATCGCGGCGCCGGCGTCGGAGGCGGTGTAGCCGGGCAGGGCCCTCAGCAGGTCCTCCCGGCTGGGGGCGTGCCAGCGGGTGGCCAGGGTGGAGGGTTCGCCGCAGGCGATGAGGACCGTGCGGCAGCGGCCGGTCTCGATGAACGACGCGGCCACCTCCATGGCGTTGAGGAAGCTGTTGCAGGCGTTCTTGACGTCGAACACCGGGCACGAGGCGCCCAGTTTGGCGGCCACGAGGTGGGACGTGGCGGGTTCGACCAGGTCCTGCGAGGTCGAGGCGAACAGCAGCAGACCGATGTCGCCGATCTTCAGCCCCGACTCGTCGAGCGCCGCGCGGGCGGCCGTCACGGCGAGGTCGGAGGCGTCCTCGCCGTCCTCGTGCACATGGACCCCGCGCACCCCGGTGAGGTCCTCCAGCAGACCGGGCGGCGGAGCGTAGCCACCCGTCTCGGTGATCTTGACGCGGATCTCGTCCAAGGTCCGGTAACGGGACGGAAGATGAGCGGAGACGGCGGCGATACGGGCACGGATGGCTTCGGGCACCGCGCCACCGTAGCCGCTGCATGACCGTCATGACGCATACGCGAGGATGTCCACCCCAACGAGTGATATGAGATGTATTTTCCCGCCCGTTGTCCCTTCGGTCCGCTTCAATCCGACACGAGGGTCGGCAAACGGCGTAAAGGGGCGGGGACTTGGCGATGCAGCAGTTCGAACGGGCCGTGGCGGTGGTGGGCGTGGGGTGCCGGCTCCCCGGAGGCGTCACCGACCTGGACGGCCTGTGGTCCGTGCTGCGCGACGGGCGGGACGTCGTCGGCGAGATGCCCGCCGACCGGCTGCCCCGCGACCGTACGGTCGACCCGGGCACCGTGCGCCCCGGCCGCAGCTACACCGCCGCCGGCGGCTTCCTCGACGACGTCGCCTCGTTCGACGCCGCCTACTTCGGCATGTCCCCCGCGGAGGCCCGGCACATCGACCCGCAGCAGCGGCTGCTGCTGGAGATGACCGCCGAGGCACTGGACGACGCCGCCGTCCCCGCCGCGTCGCTGGCGGGCTCGGACACCTGTGTGTACGTGGGCGTCTCGGACCCCGGCTACGGCGTCAACCTGTCGATGATGCAGGACCACACCAGCCCGCACACCATGCCCGGCGCCACCCTGTCCATCACGGCGAACCGGATGTCGTACGCCTTCGACCTGCGCGGGCCGAGCATGGCCGTCGACACGGCCTGCTCCTCCGCCCTGGTCGCCCTGGACCGGGCCTGCCGCACCCTGCGCGAGGGCACCGGCCGCGTCGCCCTGGCCGGCGGCGTCAACGTGCTGTCGAACCCCTACTCCTTCGCCGGGTTCTCCTACGCGAACATGCTGTCCCGGCGCGGGCGCTGCGCGGCGTTCTCCGCCGACGCCGACGGGTTCGTCCGCGCGGAGGGCGGCGCGGTGCTCGTCCTCAAACGCCTCGCGGACGCGGTGGCGGACGGCGACCGCGTCCACGCCGTACTGGCCGCCACCGGCAACAACACCGACGGCCGCAGCACCGGCATGATCGTCCCCAGCGCCGAGACGCAGGAGGCGCTGCTCCACGCGGTCTACGCGGAGGCCGGCATCGACGCCGACGACGTCGTCTACGTCGAGGCCCACGGCACCGGCACCCAGATCGGGGACCCGGCGGAGGCCGAGGCCATCGGCCGGGCCCTGGGCCGGGGCCGGCGCGGCGGCCCGCTGCCGATCGGCTCGGTGAAGTCGAACCTCGGCCACCTGGAACCCGCCTCCGGCATGGCCGGCCTGCTCAAGGCGATCCTGGTGCTGCGCCACCGGCTGGTGCCGGCGTCCCTGCACGCCCTCCCCCTCAACCCCCGCATCGACTTCGACGGCCTGGGACTGGCCCCCGCCGTCGAACCCGTCCCGCTGGAGGTGGGGGAGCGGTCCGCCGTGGGAGTGAGCGCCTTCGGCTTCGGCGGCGCCAACGCCCACGTCGTCGTCACCCCGCCACCCGCCGCCCACGGGAGCGAGCCGAGTCCGGTGCCGGACGGGCGCCCGCTGCCGCTGGTCGTCTCCGCGCGGTCCCCCAAGGCGCTGAAGCGGATGACCGCCCGCATGGCGGAGCGGCTGCGGGACGCGGAACCCGGCGAGTTCTACGACCTGGCCCACACCAGCACTGTACGGCGCACCGCGCACCCGCACCGCGCCGCCGTCCTGGCCACCGGCCCGGAGGACGCCGCCCGGGAACTGGACCGGCTGACGGCCGCGGAACCCGCCCACGGGGCCGTCGTCCGCACGGGCGAACGGGACGGGACCGCGTTCGTGTACTCCGGCAACGCCTCCCAGTGGCCGGGCATGGCCGCCGACCTCCTGGAGCGCGAACCGGCCTTCCGCCGGGCCGTCGAGGAGGCCGACGCGGCCCTGACACCCCACCTCGGCTGGTCGGTGGCCAAGGAACTCGCCCACCCCTCCCCCCGGAAGTGGCAGCGTACGGAGGTGGCCCAGCCGGCCCTGTTCGCCGTCCAGGTGGGCCTGACCGGGCTGCTCGCCTCGCACGGCGTGCACCCGCGGGCCGTGGCCGGACACAGCGTCGGCGAGGTCGCCGCCGCCCACGCCGCCGGGGCCCTCACCCTCGAACAGGCGGCCCTGGTGATCGCCGCACGCAGCCGCACCCAGGGTGCCACGGCCGGCCGGGGCCGCATGGCCGCCGTCGGCCTGCCCGAAGCGCGGGCGCGTGAGGAACTCCTCGGCCACGAGGGCAGGTTGGAGATCGCGGGCATCAACAGCGAGAGCGACGTGACCGTCGCCGGGGACGCCGACGCACTCGCCGCCTGGGGCGCCGAACTGACCGGCCGCGGCGTCTTCTTCCGCGAACTCGACCTGGACTACGCCTTCCACAGCCGGGCCATGGACCCCATCAGGGAACCGCTGCTCGACGCCCTCGACGGACTCCGGCCCGACCCCGCCCGGATCCCGTTCGTCTCCACCGTCACCGGCACCGAGCTGAACGGACCGGAACTCGACGCCACGTACTGGTGGCGCAACATCCGCGAACCCGTCCGGTTCGCCGAGGCGGCCGCCCTGCTCGCCACCGGACACGCGGGCATCCTGACCGAGATCGGCCCGCACCCGGTCCTGCGCCCCTACCTGCGCCGCACCGGAGCCACCTGCGTCGCCACCCTGCACCGCGGCGGCGACGGACCCCGCGAGACCGCGGCGGCCGTCGCCGCCGTGCTCGCCGCCGACACCGCCACCGACTGGCGCCACCATTTCCCCCGGCCGGGCCGGGTCGTCGACCTGCCCGCCTACGCCTGGCAGCACGAGAGGTACTGGCACGGCACCGCGCAGGACCGGGTCGCCGGCACCAGCGGCAGCGGTCTGCTGGACCATCCGCTGGTGGGCGAGCGGATGCCCGCCCCGCACCCCGTGTGGCACGGCACCGTCGAACCGCAACTCGTGCCCTGGCTGGGCGACCACCGGATCGGGGACGACGTCCTCATGCCGGCCGCCGCCTACGTGGAGATGGCCCTGAGCGCCGGCCGCCGGGCCCTGGACCGCCCGGTCGAGGTACGGCACCTGGAGATCGGCCGCCCGCTGTCCGTACCGTGGCCGGACCCGACCCCGGTCGCCCTGCAGACCGCGGTCACCCCCGACGACGGCGCCGTGACCATCAGCGTCCGCGAGGAACACCGAGGGGAGTGCCACCCCGTCGTACGCGCCCAGGTCCGTACCCTGCTCGGCACGGCACCGGCCCCGCTCGACCTCGCCGCGCTCCGGGCCCGCTGCGACCGGAGCGTCGACGGCCCCGACTTCTACCGGACGTGCCACGGCATCGGCCTGAACTGCGGGCCGGACTTCCAGCTCATCAACCGGGTCGACGTCGGCGACGAAGAGGCACTCGTCACCTACCGGCTGACGCACACCGCCGACGCCTACACCGCCCACCCGGTCCTGATCGACGCACCGCTGCAGGCCACCGTGGCCCTCGCCGGGGAGGACACGGAATCCGCCGCGTTCCTGCCGACCGTGTTCGGATCCGTACGCGTGTGGCGCACCCCCGCGCCCACCGGCATCGTCCACCTGCGCCGGCGCAGCCGTAGCGCCCACGAGATGTGCTGGGACATCACCTACGCCGACGCCGACGGCACGGTCACCGCCGAGATCGACGGCTGCCGCACCCGCCGCGGCCACCTGACCGGGCACACCCCGCTGACCGTCCAGCGCACCGTGCTCCGGGCCGCCCCCCACCCGGGAACCCCCGCCCCGCCCTCCCCGCTCCCCGCACCCGCCGAGATCCTCCGCGCGGCCGGACCACGTATCACCGCCGCCCGCGCCGCCCTGGACGACAGCGGCCACCACCGGTTCACCGCCGACGCCGAACAGGCCGGCGCCCACCGCTGGGCCGAGACGCTGCACGGCCTCCTCGCCGACCCCACGGCACCCTTCTCCATGGGCGACCTGATGGCCGGAGGACTGCAACCCCGGCACCGGCGTGCGGTACGGCTGATGCTGCCCCTGCTGGCCGAGCACGGCCTCGTCCGGACAACAGGGCAGACCTGGCAGCTGACCGGCGCGCGGACCCGCGCCGAGGCGCTGCTGCGCGGCCTGGTCGAGGACCACCCCCGGTTCGGCGCCGAGACGCTGCTCCTCAACCGGCAACTGCGCCGGCTGCCCGACGTGGTGCGGGGACGCGTCGACGCACGCGACCTCCTGCCGGCGGGGGACAGCGCGTACGAGCAACTCCACGAGACCGGCCCCGCCCACCGCTTCGCCCACCACGCCGTGCGGGCACTGCTCGGCGACATCGTCGCCCGCTGGCCCGCCGACCGTCCGCTGCGCGTCCTGGAAGTCGGCGCGGCCACCACCGCCCTGACCGCCGCGGCCCTGCCCGTACTGCCGGCCGACCGGACCCGCTACACCTGCGCCGCCCCCACCGGCAGCGGCCTCACCCGCGCCGAACACCGCTTCGCCGCCTACGACTTCGTCGACCACCGCACCCTGGACCCGGACGCCGACCTGATCGCCCAGGGCCTGCCCCGGTCCGGTTTCGACCTCGTCCTCGCGGGCGACGCCCTGCACGCCACCACCGACCTGGCCGCGACCCTGCGCCGGCTGCACACGGTGCTGGCCCCCGGCGGACACCTGCTGGCCACCGAACCGCACCACGCCCGGCTCCAGGCCCTGCTCTCCGGCACGCTGGACGACTTCTGGGAGCGCGGCGACCACACCCTGCGCCCGGCGTCCCGCATCCTCTCCCGCGACCAGTGGGCCCCGCTGCTGCGGCGGTGCGGCTTCTCCGGTGTGGCCCAGACCGGGCCCGCGGACCGCTCCGTCCTCCTCGCGGCGGCGGACCACGACGACACTCCGGGCCATGACGGCGGTACGGGCCACCACGGTGGTACGGGCCATGACCGCGACCACGGCCCGGACACCGAGCAACCGCCGATGGCCCCCGGCGCCGCCTGGACGATCGCCGTCGAGGACGACACCGAGACGGCGACCGCGCGGGCACTGGCCGCCCTCCTCGGGAAGGCCACCGTCGTCGTCGCGCCCGACCGGGCCGCCGCCTGGCGCGACGCCCTGCCCACGGGCCCCGATCCGCGCGTCGTCCTGCTGCTCGCCGAACCGGGCCCGCACGACACCGTCGTCGCACGGACCACCCGCCGGGCGGCCCTCCTGCGCTCCCTGGCCACCGCCTGTGACAGCCCGAAGGGCACCACCGGCACCACCGCCGTCCCCCGCGTATGGCTCGTCACCCGCCCGACCGGCCTCTTCCCGGCCCCGGAGCAGCCCTCCCACCCCGGTGACGCGGCCGTCTGGGCGGCCTGCCGCACCCTCGCCAACGAGCGCCCCGACCTCTCCCCGCGGCGCCTCTCCTGCCACCGCACCGGTGACCCCCACACCGACGCCCGCCGCCTGGCCGGCGAACTCCTCGCCCCCGGCGACGGCGACCCGGACACCCAGGAGGACGAGATCGTCCTGACCGCCCGGGGCCGGTTCGTCCCCCGGCAGGTCCAGCACCCGGCGGACGAACCCCCCGGCGTCCCCGCCGGCACGCCGTACATCCTGGAAGCCCGCGATCCGGGCCTGCGCCGGCGGCTGATCTGGCGCCGGACGGACCTCCCCGCACCCGGACCGGGCGAGGTGGCCCTGGAGATGCGGGCCGTGGCCCTCAACTACCGCGACCCCATGAGGGCCAACGGCCTGCTGCCGCCCGAGGCGGTGGAGAACAGCCCGATCGGCCGCGGACTGGGCACCGACGGCGCCGGCGTCGTACGCGCCGTGGGGGAGGGCGTACGGGACCTGAAGCCCGGCGACCGGGTCTGCGGCCTCGTGCCCGCCGCCCTCGCCTCCCACGCGACGACCCCCGCCTCCGCCGTCATCCGCATCCCCGACGGGCTGGGCTTCACGGAGGCGGCGACCTTCCCCGTCGCCTTCCTGACCGTCCACCAGACCCTCGTCAACCAGGCCCGCCTCGGCCCCGGGGAGACCGTGCTCGTCCACGGCGGAGCCGGGGCGGTGGGCCTGGCCGTCCTGCAGTGCGCCCGCCGTCAGGGCGCCCGCGTCATCGCCACCGCCGGCACGGAGACCAAACGGGACCTGCTGCGCACGCTCGGCGCCGAGCACGTACTCGACTCACGCAGCCTGGACTTCGTCCCCCGCGTACGGGAACTGACCGGCGGCCGGGGCGTGGACGTCGTGGTGAACTCCCTCAGCGGCGAGGCCATCGCCCACGGCCTCGGCCTCCTGCGGCCCAACGGCCGCTTCATCGAGCTGGGCAAGAAGGACATCTTCCTCAACAACCCGATCACACTGCGCCCCTTCGACCGCAGCCTCACCTTCATCGGCTTCAACCTCGACGCCGTCATCGACGACCCGGAACTCGGCGCCCTGCTCCTCACGGACTTCGAGGCGGAGGCCGCCTCCGGCACCTACCGCCCCCTGCCCCACACGGTCCACCCCGCCGCACGGGTCGAGGAGGCCTTCCACCTCCTGCAGCACTCCCGGCACACCGGCAAGGTCGTCGTCACCTTCGACCCCCTCGACGAACCCGTCCCCGTGGAACCCGCCCCCGGCACCCTCCGCCTCGACGGCGAGGGCACCTACCTGATCACCGGCGGACTGAGCGGGCTCGGCGCCGCCACCGCCCGCCTGCTGGCCGACCGCGGAGCCCGCCACCTGGCCCTGCTCTCCCGCAGCGGCCCCGACGCCCCCGACGCGCCCGCCCTGCTGAGGGAACTCACCGACCGCGGCGTGCACGCCACCGCCCACGCCGCCGACGTCACCGACGAAACCGCGCTGCGCCGGGTCCTCGACGCCGTCGACGCCACCGGACACCCCCTGCGCGGCGTCGTCCACGCGGCGATGCACATGGACGACGCGGTGCTGGCCGACCTCACCGACGACCGGTTCGCCGCCGTCCTGGCGCCCAAGGCGGGCGGCGCGGCCCTCCTGGACCGCCTCACCGCCGACCGCGACCTGGACCTGTTCCTCACCTGCTCCTCCGTCTCCGCCGCCATCGGCAACCCGGGCCAGGCCGCCTACGCGGCGGCCAACGCCTACCTGGAAGCCCTCGTACGGGCCCGGCGCGACGCAGGCCGGCCGGGTACGGCACTGGCCTGGGGGCCGATCGGCGGGACCGGCTACGTCGCCCGCAGCGGCATGGGCCCCGCCATGACCGGACGCGGCCTCGAACTGCTCACCCCCGCCGAGGTCCTCGCCACCACCGACCGCCTCCTGGCCGCCGGCACCGACGTCGCCGGGGCGGGCCGCTACCGCTGGGGAGCCGCACGCCACCTGCTGCCCGCCCTGGCCACCCCCCGGTTCGCCCCGCTGGCCCCGTCCTCCGCCACGGCCTCCCCGGACGCCCGCGACGAACTCCTGAGCACACTGGCGGACCTCCCGGCGGACGAGGCGATCGGCAGGATCACCGAGACGATCACCCAGCTCCTCGCGGACGTCCTGCAGACCGACCCGGCCGACCTGGACCCCACGCGCAACGTCACCGACTTCGGACTGGACTCGCTGCTGGGCATGCAGTTCCTGCTCCAGACGAGGGACCTGTTCGGCATCCGCCTCGGCCCGGCCGACCTGGCCACCGGACGCACCCTGGCCCACTTCGCCCGACTGATCCACCAGCGCCTGGACCTGAACGCCGACACGTAGCGGGCGCCGGACGTCGCCGGTCTCAGCGGGGCACCGACCGCGGACCGGCGACCTCCGCGCCCACGGCGGTCACCCTGCGGCGCAGCTCGCGGTCGGCCGTGACGACCAGGACGGGGCGGTCCCCCGCCCCGTCCACCAGGGCGACCATGTGATCGTCACCGCTGCCCGGAGCGGACTCCACACGCACCCCCGGCACCGACTCCACCCCGCGCGCCGCACCCTCGACCACCAGCACGATCTCCACCGGCCCCGGACGGCCGGGCACCCCGTCCGCGGCCAGCCGGTCGCGCAACCGCTCCGCGGCTCCCCGCCGGTCCCGCCACCACCCGTCGGGCACCGACCCGACGACGTTCGCGGCGTCGACGATCACGAGCAGGGCAGCGGTGTCATCCATGACGTCAGGGTCCCACGCGAGCCCCACCCGCCCCGCCGCACGCGGCATCCGGCGGCCGACGACGACGAGGCGGACATGTGCCAAGGCGCGGGCCCGCTCCTCCCCATGAACTGGTTTGCGTAAGGTGAACCGGTGAACGGCGACTGGCTCCTCCGCGGCCGCGACGGCCGCCTCACCGTCTACCTGCCGTCGGACGACGCCGTCCTGTGCCGCGCGGAACTCGTCCCAGGCGGTCCCTGGGAGACACCCCGCAGGGTCGGCGGCGACCAGAGACTCCACCCGGGCCCGGCCGTCGGGCAGGGCGCCGACGGCTACGCCCACCTGGTCGCCTGGCGGCCCACCGGGTCCGACGGGTCGGTCCTGGTGCACTCCACCCACTTCCGCCCCCGCCTCGCCCCGCTGGACTGGACCCCCGTCGGCCACCCCGGCAAGAAGGGCGACCGCACCGGCACCCCGGCCGTCGCCGTCGACGACCGGGGCCGCGCGCACGTCTTCGTCCGCGACAAGGGCGGCGGGGTGAGCCTGCTCGCGCAGAAGGAGAAGGGCGGCTGGAACCCGTGGCAGGACCTCGGGGGAGAGGGCGTCCAGGACCGGCTCGCGGCCGTGACCGGGGAGTCGGGCCTGGTCGAGCTGTACGCGGCCGTCCCGGGCGGGATCGCGCACTGGCGCCAGGAGGAGCCCGGCAAGCAGCCCGTACGGACGGGGGACACCGGCGCCTTCGCACGCCCGGGCACCCTCTACGCGCTGGCCACTTCCGCGGAACGCACCACCCTCTACTTCACCGACGGACGCGGGGAGTTGTGCGCCTGGCGTCCCGGTGCCGATCCGGTGCCCCTGCTCCCCGCGGCCGGCCCCGGTCCGGTCTCCGCCGTGCGCTGCGATGTCGAGGGCCACGACTGCACGGTGCTCGCCCAGCGCTCCGCGAGCGGCCGCGTGGCGTTCGCCGCGTACCCCTCGGAACGGGAGGAACTGGGCGCGGCCTGGACCGAGTCGGGCCCCGCCCTGCCGCCCGACGCGACCGTCTCCCTGACCCTGGGGGCCGACGGCCGCCTGGTGGCGGCGACCCTGTCCCCGTCGAGCGGTCGGCTGCTGCTGAGCCGGCGCAAGGACGAGGCGGGGCTGGCGCTGGGAGCGTGGGAGGCGGTCTGAGACGGCGGCGAGTGCGCGGACACGCGCGAGCGGGGCACTACGCGCCCGGTCGGTTACCGCACACTCTCCATGCTTCGTTCACTACATGGTCATCTTATGATAAACCCGCTCGGTCTCCCGTACACAGGTTCGGGAGAGGCGGACCGGCCGCGCCGAGAGTACGGAAAGGGCAGGTCTCGTCATGCGCACCAGATCCGGGCGCGGCGCATCCCGGGGCAGGGGACCCTCCGGGACGGAACAGCCGTCGGCCGAACGGCACGGGACGCGGCGCACCGTGAACGGCCGTTGGCTCGTCCTCGGCAAGGACGGCCGGCTGACCGCGTACGTGCGTACCGACGACGGTCTGCTGCGCTGGACCGAGACGAGGCCGGGCGGGCCCGCGTGGGCGGGTCCGGACTTCTTCCCCGTACCGCACCTGACTCACCTTTCGGTGGCTCAGGGCGCCGACGCCTATGTGCATTTCCTCGGCCGGCGAGTGGTCGGCCGGCCGGACGGCCCGCCCGCCACTGACATCGTCCACGCCATCCAGTACCAGACCGGACGCCCGGTCACCGAATGGCGATCGCTGGGCAACCCGCACACGGACCCGGAGAAGGCGGCCCAGGTGGGGGCGCCCGCGGCCGCTGTCAGCGGCTCCGGCCGGGTGCACGTCTTCGTGCGCAACGCGGGCGGCGGGGTGATGCTGCGCCGGGAGACGCCCGGTGGAAAGTGGGAGCAGTGGTACGACCTCAGGGGCAGCGGGGTGCATGACGGGCTCGCCGCCCTCGCCCACACCACCGGACGCATCGAACTGCTGGCCGGCGGTGAGCGCGACGTCATGTGGTGGCGTCAGCACGAACCCGACGGCGAGCTTCGGCGGGACGTGAAAATGCCTGTGCGGATGGTGCCCGGAACCGCCTCGGCGATCGAGACCGCGCCGGACCGCGCGACGTACTACTGGACCGATGCGCAAGCGGGCGGCATCATCGCACATCGCCTCGGGGGCTGGCCGGTCCCGCTCGGCGGTGCGCCGGCCGCCGAGCCCGTCGCGGTGGTGCGTGCGGTGCTCGACGGTTACGACTGCACCGTGCTGGCTCACCGCGATGCCGCCGGGCAGGTCGTGCTGGCCGCTTGCGGTACGGAGAACGAGCAGGCGGGTGTGTGGTGGTCGCAGACCGGCGAGCACAGCGGGACCGCCCCGGCACTGGCCGTCGACGCGCTCGGTCGCGTCGTGCTCGCGGTGCTCGGCCGGGACGGTTCGCCGCGCGTCGCCCGGCAGAGCGGCGAGCCCGGCCTGTCGATGACGCCGTCCGTGCCCGTCTGACGCCGCGGCGGGCCACTGCCCGGTTCAGCTCCCCGTGCCGCCCGTGGCAGGGGACTTCTTGGCCGACTCGGGAATCTCCGAGTCGCTGCGGATCGCCTTCCACAGGGTCGACGCCTGCGGTTCGGCGGCCACCACCCGGTTCGGATCGATCGTGTCGTACGCCACCGGAAGCATGATCGTCTCCATGGTGGCCGGGTCGACACCGTTGAGGCTGCGGCCGAAGTCCGCGAGTTCGGTGATCGAGGCGAGCTCGGAGTCGGTGGTGAGGGCGGAGGTGAGCTCGTCGGCGATCCTGTAGGTCTTCGTGGGGCTGCCCAGCAGGTCCTGCTTCTTGATCTCGGACAGCAGGTCGATCATGAACTGCTGCTGGAGGCCGATGCGCCCGAGGTCGCTGCCGTCACCGATGCCGTGCCGGGTGCGGACGAACTGCAGGGACTGGGTGCCGTCGAGCCGGTGGGTGCCGGCGGTCAGGTCGAGGCCGCTGGAGGAGTCCTTGATGTCCTGGTCCACGGTGACGGTCACTCCGCCGATCGCGTCCACCAGTCCCTTGAAGCCGGCGAAGTCGATCTCCATGTAGTGGTCCATGCGGATCCCGGACATCTGCTCCACCGTCTTGACCACGCAGGCAGGGCCGACCTGCGAGTAGATGGAGTTGAACATCACACGTTCCGCCGAGGCGACCTCGCCGCCGTCGGACGTGCCGCACGCGGGCCGGGTGACCAGGGTGTCGCGCGGGATGCTGATGGCGACGGCCCGGGTGCGGCCCTCGGGTATGTGCATCACCAGGGCGGTGTCGGAGCGGGCACCGGCGACGTTGCCGGTCTTCAGTTCGGCGTTGGCCCCGGCGCGTGAGTCCGAGCCCAGGATCAGTATGTTCTGCCCGGACGTGGGGAGCTTCCGCGGCCGGTCGCCGCCGATGGCCTCGTCGAGGTCGACTCCTTGGATGTTTCCGTTCAGGCTGCTGTACAGCCAGTAGGCCGTGCCGCCCGCGGCGAGCAGCAGCACCACGAAGGTGCCGAGAACGATGCGAACGATCCGTGAACGACGGGTGCGCTGCCTGCGGCCGCTGCGGGAGGCTCTTCGGCGGCCGGCGTGGGTGCTGGAGTCGGGGGCGGGGTCACTCATGACGGAGCACTATATGCAGGCCGACCAGGCGTCGGGCACCCTCCCCGTGGCATCGCGGTCGGCATCCGGAGGCCGTAAAAGGTTGTATGAGGGGTGGTGTGGGATTGTTCACGTACACCGTCACGTTACGCGATATTTGACGCCTGGACTTTTAGAGGGCTTTTATGTGAAGGTTCTGTGACTCGCTCACCCCGTGTGCATGTTCGATGTATGTGCGGGCTGAGTCGCGAGTCGAACAGATCGGATGAATAGGCAGCGCACGGTCTGTCTTCGCTCGGCGATCGGGAGGCAGCGCGGCCTCTCCGATGCCGGCGCGGGACCGGTGGCGGCATGGATGGTGAGTGCCTCGTGGTCGGTTCCGGCAATCCGGAGTCTGGATCCCTCGTGTCCGCGTACCGGGCGATCGTGCCGACGGCTGCCCGGCGAGGCATCGCCCGCAAGGTCCCCACCCCGCTGCGCTCCGCCGTGAAGCAGTCGCTGTCCACGGTCGACACCGTCCGCTCCGCCGCGGTCGTCTGGGCCATGGGCGGTCGCCGCAACCCGCCGCGCCACGGTGACGACCACGGTGTCCGGGTCGTCAGGGTCGGCAACCGGCACATGCGCGCCCAGCTCGTGGACGGCGCCACCGCCTGGGCGGCTCGTGCCCGCAACCTCCACCTCCTGGTCACCGCGTTGGAAGCCGGGGGCATCGACCACTTCAGCATCCGCAGCGCCGGACGCGACCTGCCCGCCGTTGCCGTGCCGGCCGCTCTGCGCCATGAGGCGGAGGCGGTGCTGCGGGCTGTGTTCGAGGCGGCGCCCGGATACGCGGGGCCCGTCGGCGGCGGCGACGGGGCCATGCAGACCGGCGACGAGCAGCGCAGCTGGAACCGGTTGCGCCGGCACGACGTGCTCCGCGTCGCCTGGTACGTCACCGACCGCACCCAGGAACTGGTCTTCGGAGCCGACTTCGGCTGTGACCTCGAGTTCTGGAAGGAAGTCGACGGGCGTCTCACCGCCCCCCGCCCCAACAGCGTCGTCTCCGACTTCGTCGACGTCGGGGAGCGGGTCGAGGCACCGCAGGCCCTGTTCAGCCTCATACCCCGCGCCTACGCCACAGGGCTCACCCGCACGCTGCCCGAGTTCACCGAGCCGCTCCCCGAGGACCACCTCTTCCCCATCGACGTCGTCTACACCTGGGTCGACGACTCCGACCCCGTCTGGGCGGCCGAACGGGACGCCGCCCGGTCGGGACGGCTGGGCGTCCCCGCGCCGCGGCTGCACTCCCAGGCCGCCAACGACTCCCGCTTCACCAGCCGTGACGAGCTGCGCTACTCCCTGCGCTCCCTGCACCAGTACGCGCCCTGGGTGCGCACCATCCACCTGGTCACCGCCGGGCAGGTCCCCGCCTGGCTCGACACCGAGGTCCCGGGCCTGAAGGTGGTCGACCACCGGGAGATCTTCTCCGACCCCTCCGCCCTGCCGACCTTCAACTCGCATGCCATCGAAAGCCAGTTGCACCACATCGAAGGCCTGTCGGAGCACTTCCTTTACCTCAACGACGACGTGTTCTTCGGCCGTCCGCTCACCGCGGGCCACTTCTTCCACGCCAACGGGCTGAGCAAGTTCTTCCAGTCCAAGGCGCTCGTGCCGAGCGGTCCGACGAGCCCCGACGACCTGCCGGTGGACGCCGCCGGAAAGAACAGCCGGGCATTGATCGGGCGCTCGTTCGGCACCCGTGTCGCGCAGAAGATGAAGCACACCCCGCACCCGCTGCGGCGCAGCGTCCTCGCGGACATCGAGCTGGTGTACGCGGCCGAGCACCGCCGTACCCAGCACTCCCGCTTCAGGTCACCCGACGACGTCCCCATCACCTCGTCCCTGCACCACTACTACGGCTTCCACACGGGCCGCGCGACCACCGGCAACCTGCGCTACGTCTACATCGACCTCGCCTCGGAACTCGCCCGGCGACGGCTGGACACCCTCCTCGCGCGCCGGAACTTCGACACCTTCTGTCTGAACGACACGGTGGTGCACCCGGACCCCGAGGCGCAGGAGCGCATGGTCAGGTCCTTCCTCGACGCGTACTTCCCCGTCCCCAGCCGCTTCGAGCGGGCGGAACGGGACGAGTACCGCGGCGTGAACCGTTCGAGCCGGTCGTGGAAGGCCGAAGTCGGACGGTAAGAGAAACGTTTCTTCTGTCGCAGTACCCATCCCCGTCATGAAAGTGAACCGCGTGTTTGACACCTCCAGTCGAGAAAGGGGTGGCGAGGCCTCCACGGGCACCGGCTCCCGCCCGGAGCCCGCGCCGGCGCGACCGCGCAGGAGCCGTACGGAGCGGCAGGTCGTCGTGGACATGCACAAGCGGGTCGCGCTGGTGCACGACCGTCT
Organism: Streptomyces sp. NPDC018964; assembly: GCF_044390325.1. Classification (NCBI taxonomy): domain Bacteria; kingdom Bacillati; phylum Actinomycetota; class Actinomycetes; order Kitasatosporales; family Streptomycetaceae; genus Streptomyces; species Streptomyces sp. NPDC018964. The sequence continues at coordinate 70,255 of NZ_JBIRYZ010000017.1, read as the reverse complement.
CACGCCGCTCGCCGCGCGTGAGCTGAACAACCTGGAAGTCCGCCACGCCCTGGAAGCCGGGCACATCGACTGGTTCGCGGTGCCGGGCCTCGACGACACCGCCTCCGCGATCGGCGTCGACGCGCGTCAGCGCCCCCAGGTCCTGGCGGCGCTGCGCGCCGGCCTGTCCCGCAGCAGGGGCTACATCGCCCGCCCCAAGTCCGGGATGGCCCCCGGCGACGGCGCGTGGGACGGCTCGTCGGACAAGACGTGGGAGCGGGCGGACGGCCTCTCCGTCGTACGCGCCTTCTGGTTCCGGACCACGCACGAAGGACGCCTGACGTACGGCGCCGACGCGGGCTGCGACATCGAGTTCTGGGAGCCCGAGGAGAGCGTGCCCGGCCAGGGGGTCGACCGCCTCGTCGCGCCCCGCCGCAACCGCGCCAGCGAGCACGTCTCCCTCGACCACCCGCAGCTCCTCGTCCCGGGGGAGCAGATGACCAGGCTCGTGGGCCGGGCCCACGGGTCCGGGGTGCCGCAGCTGCGCCCGACACGCACCCGCCCCGAACTGGACATCCCCTTCCCCGACGAGCACCCCTTCCCCATCGACGTCGTGTACACCTGGGTGGACGGCGACGACCCGGCCTGGCAACGGCGCCGCGCCGAGAGCCGCGGTGAGGTCTTCCACGCGGAGGCGGCGAGCCTGGCCCGCTATGTCTCCCGCGACGAGCTGAAGTACAGCCTCCGCTCCGTGCGCATGTTCATGCCGTGGGTGCGGAACATCTACATCGTCACCGACCGGCAGACTCCGCACTGGTGGGCCCCCGGCGACGGCAGGGCCCGCGTGGTGGACCACCGGGAGATCTTCGACGATCCCTCCCACCTGCCGACCTTCAACAGCCACGCGATCGAGTCCAGGCTGCACCACATCCCCGGACTGTCGCGCCACTTCGTCTACTTCAACGACGACATGTTCATCGGCCGGCCCCTCACGCCCTCCGCGTTCTTCCACCCGAACGGCATCGCCAAGTTCTTCCCGTCCCCGGCACAGGTCCCCTACGGCGAGCCGGAGCCCGACGAGGTGCCCACCTCGGTCGCCGCGAAGAACAACCGCCGGCTCATCCAGGAGCGGTTCGGCCGCACACTCGTCCAGAAGATGAAGCACGTGCCGTACGCGCTCAACCGGGACGTCCTCGCGGCCATCGAACGGGACTTCCCCGAAGAGCACCGGCGCACCTCCGCCAGCCCCGTGCGGAGCGTCTCGGACCTGTCCATAGCGTCCTCGCTGCACCACTACTACGGCTACTACTCCGGGCGCAGCCTGCCCGGCGACCTCCGGTACGGCTACTTCGCACTGGACGACCCCGAGCTGGAGCACAAGCTGGAACTGCTGCTGCTGCGCCGGGACCGGGACACCTTCTGCCTCAACGACTCCGCGAGCGACCCCGCCGAGATCGAGCACCAGAGCCAGGTGCTCCACCGGTTCCTGGAGGCCTTCTACCCCGTGCCGAGCCCGTACGAGAAGACGGCGGCCTGAGCCATGAACATCGACATCCTGGTTCACACCCTGGCCACCGATTCCATCGGCGCGCGGGCGGCCGCCCGGCTCGCCCGGTCCCTCGTCACCAGGCACCGGGTGACCGTCGTCACCGCGCGGGGCGCCGCCGCACCCCACCCGGCGCTGCGGTTCCCCGCCGAGGCCGACGTCCTGGCCCTGGCCCCCTCGGTCGCGGCGGGCGACCGGGACGACGACGAGACGTCCCGGCTCGTCATCGCCGGCGACCCCGAGTTCCGGCGGTACAACCGCGCCGACGACGGAAGGCTCCGCGAGCACCTGTCCGCGAGCGGCGCCGACGTGGTGGTCGCCCTGAGCTCCGCGCTCGGCGCGGTCCTCGCCCAGTGCCGCGTACCCCACGCGCGGCGCATCGCCCGCCAGCCGGCACCCGTCGAGCGGCTCCCGGAATCGGTGCGCGCCCGATGGGTGGAGCTCTACGGCGAACTGGACGCGGTCGTCCCGCTCACCCGGGGCGACGCCGCCGCCCCCGAGTACCAGGCGCTGCGTGCCGCCGGCGTCGAGGTGCGCCACATCGCCGAGCCGATGCCGCTCGCCGAGAGCCCGGACAAACCGACGACGGGTGTGGTGATCAGCGCGGGGCGGCTGGTCTCGCACCGGCGCGTCGAGGTGGCGCTGCACGCCTTCGCCCGGACCCGTGCGGCTCACCCGGGCTGGCAGCTGAGGGTGGTCGGCACCGGGCCGCTGCGCCGCGAGACCCGCGAACTGGTCACCGCGCTGGGACTCCACGACCATGTGCTGCTGTCCGACCGGGAAGCCGGCGAAGAGGACTTCTACGACGCCGACATCGCCCTGGTGACCGCGGAGCGCCAGGACAGCGCCCGCCCGGTGCTGGAGGCGCTCGCCCAGGCCACGCCCGTGGTCGCCACGGAGACGCCCTTCGGAGCCCCCGAGGTGCTGTCCGAGGGCCACGGCGGGCTGCTGGTGCCGGTCGGTGACGTCCACGCCACGGCCCGCGCCCTGGAGCGCTACATGGCGGACGAGCGACTGCGCTCCACGCACGGGGCCCAGGCCCTGCGGATCGCACAGTCCGCGGGCACGGAACAGGTGGGCGACGCGTACGAGGAACTGTTCAAGGCGGTCAAGGCAGGGGTGCGCGGCCGCTGGGGCCGGGGGCGGCGGCGCACGGGCGGCGCGCCCGTCGAAGGCCGCACCCTCCCCACCGCCGACTGCCGGGTGCTGTCGGACGGCGCGTGGGAGGTCACCCTGCGCGGCGTGTCCGGTGCCCGGACCGTGCGCGTCAAGGAGGAGGGCAAGGGCCGCAAGGGAGTGGTCGACTTCGCCGTCGAGAGCGGCGGGACCCGGGCCCGGATCGACGCCCGCGCGCTCGCCGTGCTGGGCGAGGGCCGCGCCGATGCCTACGTGGTGGACGGCAAGGACAAGGAGAGGCGCCTGCGCTACGGGCGGTGCACGCTCGGCGGGGCACGCGACGTCGGACACCTGAGCGACCTGGACCACTTCCACTGGGCGCTGCCGTACGCGACCGAGGGCGGCTACTTCCGTCTGCGCGTCTGGTCCCGTCCGCGCCATGCGGAGCTGGTGACCGTCGACTACAGCGACACGAGCCTGTGGCTGACGGGCTGGCTGCACGGGGAGTGGCGGCTCGGCGGCGAGCTGATGCTGCTCCTGCGCCGGCGTCAGGAGCCCGCCCGCACACTGGCAGCCGGCCGGGTGCGCTTCGAAGGCGGCTGGTTCGGCGCGGAGCTGGACATGGACGAGGCCATGAGGGCCCGGCTGCTCATGCGCGAGAACTGGGACGTGCTCCTCACCGACAGCGGCGGCAGCGAACCGGTCAGGGTGGCGCGCATCGCCGACGACCAGGTGGTGAGGCGCAACGTACAGCGCTTCCCGGAGCTGGTGCGGGAGGAGCCGGCCGGCCTGTTCGGCCCGGACGTCGACCGCGCCGTCGTCGGACTGCGCCCCTACTTCACCGCGGACAACGAACTCTCGCTCGTGGTCACCGAGCATCACTGACAGAGGCTCCTCACGGACCCAGAGCATCCCAAAGGACACTTGTGCGGATCTCCTTCCTGCTTCACACCATCGACAACTTCGGCGGGGTACCGCGGGCGACCAGCAGTCTGGCCTCCGCGCTGGCGGACCACCACGAGGTGGAGGTCGTCTCGGTCTTCCGCACGGCGGACCGGCCGTCCTTCCCGCCGTCCGGCGGCGTGACCCTGCGCTACCTGACCGACCGGCGGAAAGGAGCGGCGGAGGGCAAGAGCGGCAAACCGTCCCGGATCATGCCGCGCGAGGACAGCTGGGCCGACGAGTACACCCAGGAGATCGACGACCTGATCATCGGTCACCTCGGCAGCTGCGGTGCCGATGTCGTGATCGCCGCCCGGCCGACGTTCGCCGCGTACTTCACAGCCCATGGACGGCACGGCTACGGGCGCGTGGTCATCGACCACGAGGGCTCGATGGTGCCCTCTCGGAAGCTGCGCGAGCGCACTCTGGAGCTCTACCGCGAGATGGACGGCGTCGTCTGCCTCACCCAGGCCGACGCGGACAACTACCAGCGACAGCTGGGCGACCAGGCACCCCCGCTCGCCGCCATCGGCAACATCGTGCCACCGCCGGCCCGGCACGCCCCGGTGCGTGGCCTGCCCCTGATCGCCGCCGCGGGACAGCTCGTGCCGCGTAAGGGCTTCGACACGCTGATCAAGGCGTTCGCCCAGGTCGTCCCCCACCACCCGCAGTGGCGGCTGCGCATCTTCGGCCGCGGGCCCGAGCACGCACGGCTGCAGGACCTCGTGCACACGCACGGGCTCAGCGACGCCGTCCGCCTCATGGGCGCGCTGCCCGACCTCACGGCCGAGTGGGACAAGGCCGCGTTCGCGGTGAGCGCGGCCCGCCGCGAGTCCTTCGGCCTGACCCTGGTGGAGGCCATGCACCACGGGCTCCCGGTTCTCGCGGCCGACGCGCCCTTCGGACCGGGCGAGATCGTCGTCCCGGGCAGCAACGGCATCCTGGTGCCGATCGACGACGCGGACGCCATGGCCCAGGCGATGAGCTACCTGATCGAACAGCCGGCGGTGCGGGAGACCCTGTCCCAGGGCGCCTACGCCACGGCCCCGCTCTACAGCGCCGAGCGCATCGCCTCCCGTTACGACGCGTTCCTGCGGGACGTGGCGGCCTCGGTGCCGAAGGAGCGTACCGCCGCGGTCCCGTCCGCCGTCCCGGCGGAGGTACTGGTACGCGGTGACGGCGCCATCGAGGTGCGTGTCGTGCTGAGGCCCGGCACCGAGCCGCCCGCGCTGTGCGTGACCCCTCGCCGGGGCGAGACGCTGTTCAGGCTGGCCGCTCTCGGGACGTCGGTGGACGAGGCGACGGGCACGCTGCGGGCGGTGTACGCGGTTCCCGCCGAACCGCCGGCCCTCGCCGAGGGCCGCTATGACATCGACCTGGAGCTGTCGGACGGCCGACGCCGGCCGCTCGCCGTGGAGGGCGTCCACACCGGTGGTCTGCTGGTCCGCCGGATCCCGGCGGAAGGCCCCGCGTACTGGCCCGTGCCCTACCGCACCGCGGACGGCCATCTGTCGGTGTTCGTGCGGAACCGCGTGGAGCACGCCGAGGTGCGTGCCGTGCTGGTGGGGCAGGAGGGCTGGCTCGTGCGCGGCGGCCTGGTCGCCCCTCCGGGCACCGGCCTCTCCGGGCTCCGGTTGGTGGCCGTGCCCCGCAAGGGGAGTGCCGCGTCCACGGTGTCGGGCCCGGTGTCCGTGGGACACGACGGCGCCTTCGAGGCGCGTCTGCCGTTCGCCGGGGTGGTCGCCGCCTCGTCGGGAGGCCACGACGACTGGGACCTGTGGCTGGAGCGTGAACCCGGCCAGCCGCGCATCCGGCTGGCGCGCTTCTTCGACGACATCCTGGAGCGCAAGCGGATCGACGTCTATCCCACGCAGCGCTGGCACCATCCGACGCAGGGCCCGGCGCGCGGAAGGGTCTTCTTCACGCCCGGCAACGAGCTGTCCTTCACCGCCAGCCCCGACAAGGCCTGACACCTCTTCCCCCCGGCTCCGGATCCCGGCCGCGGATCCCGGCACCCGGTTCCTCCCCGCGACCGGGGCGCCCCCGAGGAGATGCTCCCGGTCGTGGACCGGCCCGCCATCGCGTACGTGGTGGCGGAGGCCGTACGCAGTGGCATCGACGACGTGCTCATGGTGACCGCTGTGCACGCGGTGAGGGCCGTACGGGATCGCTCCCGTACGGCCCTCACCGCGTGCACAGCGGTGGTCCTACACCGGAACGCTCGCCACGCCCGGCTCCAGGAACCGCTTCCCGTTCACCCGCTCGGAGACGCCCTCGCGGTCCAGGTACGGCGTGATGCCGCCCAGGTGGAAGGGCCAGCCGGCGCCGGTGATCAGGCAGAGGTCGATGTCCTGGGCCTCGGCGACGACGCCCTCGTCGAGCATCAGGCCGATCTCCTGGGCCACCGCGTCCAGGACGCGGGCGCGGACCTGCTCCTCGGTGAGGACGGTATCGCCCTGCTTCAGCAGCGCGGCGACCTCCGGGTCCAGCTCGGGCTTGCCGCTGTCGTAGACGTAGAAGCCGCGCTTGCCGGCCTTGACGACGGCCGCGAGGTTCGGGGAGACCGTGAAGCGGTCCGGGAAGGCCCGGTTCAGGGTCTCGGAGACGTGCAGGCCGATCGCCGGGCCGACCAGTTCGAGGAGGACCAGCGGGGACATCGGCAGGCCGAGCGGCTCCACCGCCTTCTCCGCGACCTCGACCGGCGTGCCCTCGTCGATGACGTTCTGGATCTCGCCCATGAAGCGGGTCAGGATGCGGTTGACCACGAACGCCGGGGCGTCCTTGACCAGCACCGCGGTCTTCTTCAGCTTCTTGGCGACGCCGAACGCCGTGGCCAGCGAGGCCTCGTCGGTCTTCTCGCCGCGGACGATCTCCAGCAGCGGCAGGACCGCGACCGGGTTGAAGAAGTGGAAGCCGACGACCCGCTCGGGGTGCTTCAGCTTCGACGCCATCTCCGTCACGGAGAGGGACGAGGTGTTGGTGGCGAGGATCGCGTGCGCCGGGGCGACCGCCTCGACCTCCGCGAACACCTTCTGCTTGACGCCCATCTCCTCGAACACGGCCTCGATGACGAAGTCCGCGTCCGCGAAGCCCTCGGCCTTGTCCAGGACACCGGAGACCAGGGCCTTCAGCCTGTTGGCCTTGTCCTGGTTGATCCGGCCCTTGCCGAGCAGCTTGTCGATCTCGGCGTGGACGTAGCCCACGCCCTTGTCGACGCGCTCCTGGTCGATGTCGGTCAGCACGACCGGCACCTCCAGGCGACGCAGGAAGAGCAGCGCGAGCTGGGAGGCCATCAGACCGGCGCCGACCACGCCCACCTTGGTGACCGGGCGGGCCAGCGACTTGTCCGGGGCGCCGGCCGGGCGCTTGCCGCGCTTCTGCACCAGGTTGAAGGCGTAGATGCCGGAACGCAGTTCGCCGCCCATGATGAGGTCGGCGAGCGCCAGGTCCTCGGCGTCGTAGCCCTTCTGGAGGTCGCCGTCCTTGGCGGCGGCGATGATGTCCAGGGCGCGGTAGGCGGCCGGGGCGGCGCCGTGCACCTTGGAGTCGGCGATGAACCGGCCGCGCGCGACGGCCTGGTCCCAGGCCTCACCGCGGTCGATCACCGGACGCTCGATCACGATCTCGCCCTTGAGGACGGCCGCCGTCCAGATCAGCGACTGCTCCAGGAAGTCCGCGCCCTCGAAGATCGCGTCCGCGATGCCGAGTTCGTGGACCTGCGCGCCCTTGAGCTGCTTGTTCTGGTTGAGGCTGTTCTCGATGATGACCGAGACGGCCTTGTCGGCGCCGATCAGGTTCGGCAGCAGGGTGCAGCCGCCCCAGCCGGGGACCAGGCCGAGGAAGACCTCGGGGAGGGAGAAGGCGGGCAGGGCCGCCGACACCGTCCGGTAGGAGCAGTGCAGGCCGATCTCGACGCCGCCGCCCATCGCCGCGCCGTTGTAGTACGCGAACGTCGGCACGGCCAGCTTCGACAGCCGCTTGAAGACGTCGTGGCCGCCCTTGCCGATGGCCAGCGCGTCCTCGTGGCGCTTCAGCAGCTCGACGCCCTTGAGGTCGGCGCCGACCGCGAAGACGAACGGCTTGCCGGTGACGCCGACGCCGACGATGTCGCCGTCCGCGGCCTCCTTCTCGACCTGGTCGATCGCGGCGTCGATGTTCGCCAGCGACTGCGGACCGAGGGTGGTCGGCTTGGTGTGGTCGTGACCGTTGTCCAGGGTGATCAGCGCGAAACGGCCCGCGCCGAGCGGCAGGTCGAAGTGGCGTACGTGCGCGCTGGTGACGACCTCGCCGGGGAACAGCTCGGCCGCACCCTTCAGCAGCTCTGCGGTGGTGGTGCTCACTTGTCCCCCTCGAAGTGCGGGTTCTCCCAGATGACCGTCGCGCCCATGCCGAAGCCGACGCACATGGTGGTCAGGCCGTAGCGGACGTGCGGCTGCTCCTCGAACTGACGGGCCAGCTGCGTCATCAGGCGGACGCCGGAGGAGGCCAGCGGGTGGCCGAAGGCGATGGCGCCGCCGTACTGGTTGACGCGCTCGTCGTCGTCGGCGATGCCGTAGTGGTCCAGGAAGGCGAGGACCTGGACGGCGAAGGCCTCGTTGATCTCGAACAGGCCGATGTCGGAGATGGACAGGCCGGCCTGGGCCAGGGCCTTCTCCGTGGCCGGGATCGGGCCGTAGCCCATGACCTCGGGCTCCACACCCGCGAAGGAGTAGGAGACCAGGCGCATCTTGACCGGGAGGCCGTTCTCGCGGGCGAAGTCCTCGCTCGCGATGAGGGAGGCGGTCGCGCCGTCGTTCAGACCGGCCGCGTTGCCGGCGGTGACCCGGCCGTGGACGCGGAACGGGGTCTTCAGGTTGGAGAGGTTCTCCAGGGTGGTGCCCGGACGCATCGGCTCGTCGGCGGTGACCAGGCCCCAGCCCGTCTCGCCGGCCTCCTCGTTGGTACGGCGTACGGAGACCGGGACCAGGTCGGCCTGGATCTTGCCGTTGGCGTACGCCTTGGCGGCCTTCTCCTGGGAGCGGACCGCGTACTCGTCGGCGCGCAGCTTGGTGATCTGCGGGTACCGGTCGTGCAGGTTCTCCGCGGTCATGCCCATGAACAGGGCGGACTCGTCGACCAGCTTCTCGCTCACGAAGCGCGGGTTGGGGTCCACGCCCTCGCCCATCGGGTGGCGGCCCATGTGCTCGACGCCGCCCGCGATGGCGACGTCGTACGCGCCGAAGGCGACGGAGCCGGCCACCGTGGTGACGGCGGTCAGGGCGCCGGCGCACATGCGGTCGATGGAGTAGCCCGGGACCGAGGTGGGCAGGCCCGCGAGGATGCCGGCCGTGCGGCCGATGGTCAGGCCCTGGTCGCCGATCTGCGTGGTCGCGGCGATGGCGACCTCGTCGATCTTCTTCGGGTCGAGACCGGGGTTGCGGCGCAGCAGCTCCCGGATCGCCTTCACGACGAGGTCGTCGGCGCGGGTCTCGTGGTAGATGCCCTTCGGGCCCGCCTTGCCGAACGGGGTACGGACGCCGTCGACGAAGACGACGTCCCTGACGGTACGAGGCACGATGGCTCTCCTCCAGGTGCGGGATGCTGAGCGCTTGCTTACGGGCCATGCTACTTGTGGGTAACGTGACTGCACAGTCCCGTCGGCCGGAGCGGTGAACATCACACGTTTGCCTCGCCCCCGCCGCCCCTTCCCGTCCCGAACCTGGGGCTCCGCCCCAGACCCCGCTCCTCAGACGCCGGAGGGGCTGTCTTTTCAGCCCCTCCGGCGTCTGAGGAGCGGGGGTCCGGGGGCGGCGCCCCCGGGATGGGACGGGTAAGGGCGGCGGGGGCGAGAACCCCTCACGGCGGCGCCGTGGATCCGCGAGGTGTCAGGACCGGGGTCGGCACGGGGTGGGACCCCTGCCCTTCCCCGGTGATGACGCCGAACAACGTTCGGGCCACCTCCGCCCCGAACCCGTGCACATCATGACTCATCGCCGACAACGTCGGATGCGTCAGCCGGCACAGCTGCGAGTCGTCCCACGCCAGCAACGACACGTCGTCCGGCACCCGCAGCCCCATCTCCGCCGCCACCGACAGCCCCGCCACCGCCATGATGTCGTTGTCGTACACGATCGCCGTCGGCCGGTCGCCCGGCGCGGCGGCCAGCAGCGAGCGGGTCGCCCGCGCGCCCGCGTCCCCGGAGAAGTCCGTCGCCACCTGCCACGCCCGCGCCGCCGGCTCCAGCGCCCGCACCGCCTCGTCGAACGCGGTCGTACGGATCGCGGTGTGCCCGAGCGCCGCCGCGCCGCCCACCCGGGCGATCCGCCGGTGCCCGAGCGCCGCCAGGTACCGCACCGCCTCGGTCACGGCCGTGGCGTCGTCCGTCCACACGGAGGTCAGCCCGCCGGTCAGCGACGGGTGCCCGACGGCCACCGCCGGCAGCCCGAGCCGCCCGGCCACCGCCGGGCGGGGGTCGTCGGCGCGGAAGTCCACCAGGATCGACCCGCCGATCTGCCGGCCCCTCCACCACGACTCCATCAGCCCGACCTCCTCCTCCGGGCTGCGCACCAGCCGCAGCAGCAGCGAGCAGGACCGTTCGACCAGGACGCTCTCCACCCCGGAGATGAACTCCATGTAGAACGGCTCCAGGCCGAGCAGCCGGGCGGGCCGGCACACCGCGAGCCCCACCACGTCCACCCGCGACCCGGCCAGCGTGCGCGCGGTCGGACTCGGCGCCCAGCCCAGTTCCCGCGCCGCCCGGAAGATCCGCTCGCGGGTCGCCTCCGACAGGCCGGGTTTCCGGTTGAAGGCGAGGGACACGGCCCCCTTGGACACGCCGGCGCGCGCGGCGACGTCCTTGATGGTGACGCGGGGGGTCGGCGTTGCCGTCATCGAGTGGGCTCCACGCAGTACAGGGCGCGGCGGGCGGTGTCCGGGTCCGGAGTCTTCCAGCCCCGCACCCCGATCGTCACCTCTTCTCCGGGCAGCAGGGTCACCAGCCCCCGGTCGGCCACCGCGTCCGGGTCCAGCCGGTCGGCCTGGAGCAGCAGGTCCCGTACGAGGGTGCGGGCCGTGACCGTGATCCCGCCGGGCGCGAGGGCGACCTCGAACTCCGGGCGCGGGTACGGGATCTCCCGGTCCGGCACCGGGAAGTACGCGGCCCGCAGGCCGTCCGCGTCGGCGACCAGGAACTCCTTCGGGCCGGCCGGGACCAGGCCGGCCGGGACCTCGGTCACCGCCACCGTCCGCCCCCCGGCGGCCAGCGCCGGGCTCGCCTCCCCGAGCACCGTGCCGTCCACGGACATCCGGCGCAGCCGCAGCGTGCCGTACCAGTCCCCGGCGGACTGGTTGACCGCCGCCACCACCAGACCACCGCCGCCCCCGTCCCCGTCCGCGCGCACGGTCAGCAGCCGGTCCGCGTACAGCCGCCGCAGCTCGTGGTAGAGCGGCTTCTCCCGCCCGTCCCCGTCGATCGCGGCCCAGGACGTCACCGGCCAGCAGTCATTGAGTTGCCACACCACCGTGCCCGCGCACACCGGCCAGTGCGAGCGCCAGTGCTCGACCCCGGCGGCGATCGCACGCGCCTGGTTGACCTGCGTCAGATAGTGCCAGCGGTCGAAGTCCCCCTGCGGCACGGCGAAGTGGCGGGCCAGCCCGCGCTCCAGCTTGCCGTTGCCGTCGTCCGCCTTCTGGTGGTGCAGCATGCCGGGGGAGTCCGGCGCGAGCTCCTCCCCGGGCAGCGCCCGCCGCAGCGTGGCGTACGCGGGCGGCGCCTGCCAGCCGAACTCGGCCACGAAACGCGGCACATGGCGGCGGTAGTCGGCGTAGTCGGTACGGTTCCACACCTCCCAGGAGTGGTGCGTGCCGTGCGCCGGATCGTTGGGGTGGTGCCGCCAGGAACCGGACCAGGGGCTGCCCGCCGTGTACGGCCGCGTAGGGTCCAACTCGGCGACGACCCTGGGCAGTACGCCCAGGTAGTACCCCTCGCCCCAGGAGTCCCCGGCCAGCCCCGGCTCCCAGCCCCAGTCCCGGAACCCCCACAGGTTCTCGTTGTTGCCGTTCCACAACACCAGCGAGGGGTGCGGCATCAGCCGTACGACGTTCTCCCGGGCCTCCGCCTCCACCTCCCCGCGCAGCGGCTGCTCCTCGGGGTAGGCCGCGCACGCGAACGGGAAGTCCTGCCAGACCAGCAGTCCCAGCTCGTCGCAGGCGTCGTAGAAGTCCTCGCTCTCGTAGATCCCGCCGCCCCAGACGCGGACCAGGTCCACGCCCGCGCCGGCCGCCTGTTCCAGCCGCCGCCGGTAGCGCTCACGGGTGATCCGGGACGGGAAGACGTCGTCCGGGATCCAGTTGACGCCCCGCGCGAACAGCCGCTCCCCGTTGACGACCAGGGTGAACCCGGTGCCGTGCTCATCGGCCGAGGTGTCCAGTTCCACCGCCCGGAACCCGATCCGGCGCCGCCACGAGTCCAACGGGTCCTCACCGTGCAGCAGCGTCAACTCGACGTCGTACAGCGGTTGTTCGCCGTACCCCCGGGGCCACCACAGCCGTACGTCCGGCACCCGCAGCCGTACGGTCCCCCGCGTCCCGTCGAGCTCCGCGCGGGCGCGTACGCCGCCGACGCTCGCCTCCAGGGTGAGCGGTGCCCCGCCCCGGGAACGCTCCACGTCGACGGCCAGCTCGACCTGTCCCACGCCGTCCTCGACGGTCACCAGCGGGCGCACCCGGGCGATCCGCGCCGTCGACCAGTGCTCCAGCCGCACCGGCCGCCAGATCCCGGCCGTCACCAGCGTCGGCCCCCAGTCCCAGCCGAACGAGCAGGCCATCTTGCGCACGTACTGGTACGGCTCGGCGTACGCTCCCGGCCGCTCACCCACCGCGCCGCGCACCGCCTCGGCCTCGGCGTAGGCGGACGCGAACCGCACGGTGAGCCGCCCGCTCAGCCCCGTCACGTCGAAGCGGTACGAGCGGTGCATGTTCCGCGTCCGGCCCAGTGCCCGGCCGTCGAGCAGGACCTCGGCGACGGTGTCGAGACCGTCGAAGACCAGGTCCGTCCGCTCGTGCGCGCCCGCCCCGGCGGTCAGTTCCGTCTCGTACGTCCACTCCCGCCGACCCACCCACGCCACCTCGGTCTCGCTCCGGCCGAGGAACGGGTCGGGGATCAGCCCGGCCGCCAGCAGATCGGTGTGCACGCACCCCGGCACCGAGGCGGGGAGCGCGTCCCCCGTGCCGTCCGGGTGTCGCAGGGTCCATCCCTCGGCGAGCGGTGTGACCTGACGCATGCACACTCCCTAAACCGGTCGAGCCATGTCCGGGCAACGTCCTGGCATCGTTGGCGTGATAGAGACTTTACCGGTTCAGTGAGGGGCTGTCAGAGTGCCGAACCAGCCAACCCACTCGTGCTCGTCCGCCCCGTGAACGGAGCTGATGCACATGTACCGCCGCACCGCACTTGCCGCATCGATCGCCCTCCTCGCCCTGCTGGCCTCCGCCTGCACGGGCTCGGGAGGTTCCGCCGAGGGCGCGGACGCCGAGGCGCCCGACGACCCGTCGAAGGTCGAGGGCTCCATCACGGTCCTCACCCACCGGACCGACCTGGTGCAGGACGGGACGATGAAGAAGTACGCGGCCGAGTTCAACAAGACCTACCCCGGGGTGAAGGTCGAGTTCGACGGCCTCACCGACTACGAGGGCGAGGTCAAGATCCGTATGAACACGGAGAACTACGGCGACGTCCTCATGATCCCGGCGGTCATCGAGAAGAAGGACTACCCGAAGTTCTTCGCCTCCCTCGGCACCAAGGCCGAACGCGGCGCCAAGTACCGCTTCACCGACTACTCCACCGTCGACGGCAAGGTCTACGGCCAGAGCCCCCTCGGGGTCGTCCCCGGCTTCATCTACAACAAGAAGGTGTGGAGCGAGGCCGGCGTCACCGACTGGCCCACCACCCCCGCCGAGTTCCTCGACGACCTGAAGGCGATCAGGTCGAGGACCGACGCGGTGCCGTACTACACCAACTTCAAGGACATGTGGCCGCTGACCCAGTGGACCAACGTCAACGGCTCCGTCGGCTGCGACACGAACGCCACCACGGAGCTCGCCGAGGGCGACCCCTGGGCCGAGGGCGCCGACCTGCGCGTGGGCGACACCCTGCTCCACGACATCGTCAGCGGCGGACTCGCGGAGAAGGACCCGACCACCACCAACTGGGAGGGCTCCAAGCCCAAGCTGGCCAAGGGGGAGATCGCCACCATGTGGCTCGGCTCCTGGGCCGTCGTCCAGATGCGGGACGCCGCGGAGCAGGCCGGCACCGACCCCGCCGACATCGGCTTCATGCCCTTCCCCGCGCAGAAGGACGGCGCCTTCTGCGCGGTGACCTCCCCGGACTACCAGCAGGCCGTCAACGTCCACTCCGACCACAAGGAAGCCGCCCGCGCCTGGATCGACTGGTTCACCGACGAGTCCGGCTACGCGGCGGCCAACCTCGCCCTGTCCCCGCTGAAGGACGCACCCCTGCCCGACATCCTCAAGCCGTACGAGGAGAAGGGCGTCAAGCTCATCGACCTCGACGACACCAAGGGCGGTGAGGTGAAGACCATCGACAACCGGTCCGAGGTCGGCATCTACAAGCCCGACTACCGCCAGGAACTCGTCGACCTCGCCCGCGGCGCCCGCGAAGGCGGCCTCGACGACTTCCTCGCGGACCTCGGCGAACGATGGGCCGAGGCGCGGAACTCGCTGGGGTCCTGATGACGGACACCACCCGCAAGGCGGCGCGGCCGGCGGCCCCGGCCACGCCCGCCGGACCGAAGCGGGCCGCGCCCGCCCCGCGCCGCACCCGGCTGACCCGCCGCCTCACCCCGTGGCTCTTCCTGACCGCCCCGCTGGCCCTGCTGCTGACCTTCACCTACGCGCCGATCGCCAACATGCTCGCGTACAGCTTCACCGACTGGGACGGCGTCAGCCCGGAACTGAACTGGACCGGCACCGAGAACTACACCGAACTCCTCACCCGCTCCGAGCTGTTCGAGGTCTTCTTCGTCAGCGGCTACTACCTCGCCGCCTCCGTGGCGCAGATCGTCCTCGCCCTCTACTTCGCCACGATCCTCAGCTTCGACGTCCGCTTCCGGAACTTCTTCAAGGGCGTGCTGTTCTTCCCGTACCTGATCAACGGGGTGGCGATCGGCTTCGTCTTCCTCTACTTCTTCCAGGACGGCGGCACCCTCGACTCCGTACTGCGCCTGCTCGGCGTCGAGACCGACCACGCCTGGCTGGGCACGCCGTTCTCCGCCAACACCTCACTCGCCGGCGTCTCCGTCTGGCGCCACCTGGGCCTGAACTTCGTCCTCTTCCTCGGCGCCATCCAGTCCATCCCGGGCGAGCTGTACGAGGCGGCCGAGATCGACGGCGCGAACCGCTGGCAGCAGTTCCGGCACATCATCGCGCCCGGCATCAAACCCGTACTGAGCCTGAGCGTGATCCTCTCCGTCTCCGGCTCGCTCTCGGTCTTCGAGATCCCGTACATCATGACCGGCGGCGCCACCGGCACCGAGACCTTCGTGATCCAGACCGTGAAGCTGGCCTTCCAGTTCAACAAGACGGGGCTCGCCTCGGCCGCCGCCGTCGTCCTGCTGCTGATCGTCCTGGCGGTCACCTGGGTGCAGCGGCGCATCGTCCCCGACGAGAGGGTGGACCTCGTATGACCCGCCGCACCGTGGCCCGCGCCCTCGTGTACCTGTCGCTGGTCCTCGCCACGCTCGTCGTGCTGCTGCCGCTCACCGTGGTCTTCCTGACCTCGCTGAAGTCCCCGCAGGAGATGGCGGGCGGCAGCGGGGCGCTCGCCCTGCCCGACGACCCGCTGAACCTCGACAACTACGTGACCGCGTTCCGGGACGGGCAGATGCTGTCCGCGTTCGGCAACACGGCGGTCATCCTGGTCGTCGCCGTCGGCGGCACCATCCTCATCGGCTCGATGACGGCGTACGCGATCGACCGCTTCCACTTCCGCTTCAGGAAGCCGGTCGTCGCCCTGTTCCTGCTCGCCGCGCTGGTCCCCGGGGTGACCACCCAGGTGGCGACCTTCCAGATCGTCGACAGCCTCGGCATGTTCGACAGCCTGTGGGCGCCGATCGCGCTCTACATGGGCACGGACATCGTGTCGATCTACATCTTCCTGCAGTTCATCCGCTCCATCCCGATCTCCCTGGACGAGGCGGCCCGCCTGGACGGCGCGGGCGCCTTCACGGTCTACCGCAAGGTGATCCTCCCGCTGCTCAAACCGGCCATCGCGACGGTGGTGATCGTGAAGGGGATCAACGTCTACAACGACTTCTACATCCCCTTCCTCTACCTGCCCTCCGAGGACCTCGGCGTGATCTCGACGTCCCTGTTCCGCTTCAAGGGCCCCTTCGGCGCGCACTGGGAGACCATCTCGGCGGGCGCGGTCCTGGTCATCCTCCCCACCCTGCTGGTCTTCCTCTTCCTCCAGCGCTTCATCTACAACGGCTTCATGAGGGGAGCGACGAAGTAGGGGACCGCTCCGCCGGGAGGCACGGGACGAACCCGGCCGCCTCGCCGTCCACGGCGAGCCGGCCGGCGGGTGCCCGGCGCGTACGCGGTGCGGTGGGTCAGCGCGCCGTCCGCGTGTGGACGTACTCCACGAGACGGGTCAGGGCGTCCGGGTCGGTGGACGGCATGACGCCGTGGCCGAGGTTGAAGACGTGGCCCTCCAGGCCGGCGGCCGCCTCCAGGACCTCCCGCGCCTTCGCCTCGACGGCCTCCCGGCCGGCGAACAGCACGGTCGGGTCCAGGTTGCCCTGGAGCGCCTTGCCGGGGCCGACGCGACGGGCGGCCTCGTCCAGCGGGACGCGCCAGTCGACGCCCACGACGTCCGCGCCGGCCTCACCCATCAGACCGAGGAGCTCACCGGTGCCGACACCGAAGTGGATGCGCGGGACGCCGTGACCGGCGACCTTGCGGAACACCTTCGCCGAGGCGGGCAGCACCGAGCGCCGGTAGTCGGCCGGGGCCAGCGCGCCGGCCCAGGAGTCGAAGAGCTGGACGGCCGAGGCACCGGCCGCGATCTGCACCTCGAGGAACGCGGCCGTGATGTCGGCGAGGCGGTCGAGCAGGTCGGCCCACAGCTCCGGGTCGCCGTACATCATCGCCTTGGCGTTCTCGTACGTACGGGACGGGCCGCCCTCGACGAGGTAGCTCGCGAGGGTGAAGGGGGCGCCCGCGAAGCCGATCAGCGGGGTGGACCCGAGCTCGCGGGTCAGCATGCCGATCGCCTCGGTGACGTAGGTGACGTCCTCGGGGGTGAGGTCGCGCAGCCGGGCGAGGTCGGCGCGGGTGCGCACGGGCTGCTCGACGACCGGGCCGACGCCGGGCTTGATGTCGAGGTCGACGCCGATGGCCTTGAGGGGGACGACGATGTCGCTGAAGTAGATCGCCGCGTCCACCTGGTGGCGGCGCACCGGCTGGAGCGTGATCTCGGTGACCAGCTCGGGACGCATGCAGGAGTCGAGCATCCCGATGCCCTCGCGGACCTTGCGGTACTCCGGCAGTGAGCGCCCGGCCTGCCGCATGAACCACACCGGCGTGTGCGGCACGGGTTCGCGGCGGCACGCCTTGAGGAAGGCCGATTCCTGGACTGTGTCGTTCCTGACGGGATCGGGGGTCGAGGTCGGCGTCTGGCCCGTCGGGCTCGCGTTGGCACTCACACCGGCAAGTCTCGCACGACCCGCCGGCGCGCCCGGACCCCAGGGCCCGCCGGGCGGGATCCGGACACCGTCGGGCGGCGCGGGTGTCCCTCCCTGCGCCGGGGGCCCGTTCCGCTTAATCTTCCCCGCATGGCTGCGGCTCAGGGACGACTGTCGGACGGCGCTGGCGGAATGGACGAGCGGAAGGAGACCGGAGGGGACCCCGGACAGGGGGGTGCGGGAGGTGCGCCCCCGCTGTCCTTCCGGGCCGCTGTCGAGGCGCTGCGCTGCGCGCGGCTGCGTCCGCAGATCGAGGTGGATCCCGCGCCCGCTCCGAAGCGGCTCGCCCCGTACGCGTACGCGCTGGAGGCGACGGTCGTCGACGGCGAGCAGGACCTGGCCGACGGCCGGCTGGTGCTGCTGCACGACCCGGCCGGACACGACGTTTGGCGGGGCGCCTTCCGCCTGGTGACGCTGGTGCGCGCGGAGCTGGAGCCGGAGATGGCGGCGGATCCGCTGCTGCCGGACGTGTGCTGGTCCTGGCTGACCGGTGCGCTGACGGCGCGCGGACTGACGTACGGCGAGCCGAGCGGCACGGTGACGCGCGCGAGTTCCCACTACTTCGGCGGGCTGTCCGAGCGGCCCGCCGCCTCGCAGATCGAGATCCGGGCCTCCTGGACGCCCCGGGAGGGCCTGGGCGGGGTTCCGGACGCGGCCGTCCACCTGGTCGCGTGGTCCGATCTGCTGGCGCAGGTCGCGGGGCTGCCGCCGGCCGTTCCGGGGGACGCGTCCGTGGTGACGCTGCCGCAGCGCAGGGGGCCGCGGTCGCGCTGAGCTCCCCGCCGGGTGCCCGCGGCGGCCGTGAGCGTCCATCTCTTTGTCGACACGGCCACTTTCGGAAGCTTTGTGACGCGGATCGAAACCGTTCGATCTTCGAATGATCGCTCGTGCGTCCGAATTGTTCGGATTGTTACTCATCCCTTCGTGATCATTCGTTAAAGGACACCAGGTTTATTGCCGAAGACGACTGTGACCTTGAAAGCACGGTTCGTCCCGGCTCCACCCCCCACGAGCCGCCCCCGTCCCGCACCCCAGGAGGCCTGGTGTCCGTTCTCCTCGAGCAGCCCGCAAGCCTGGTCGCCTACCGCCCGAACAAGCCGACCGCCATGGTGGTCGTGGCCGACCCGCGCGTCCGTTCCACCGTCACCCGCCATCTGTGGGCGCTCGGTGTGCGCGATGTCATCGAGGCCTCGTCCGTCGCGGAGGCTCGTCCCCGCATCGGCAACCCCCGCGACATCTGCGTCGCCGAAGTCCACCTGCCGGATGGTTCCGGCCTCACCCTCCTCTCGGAGACCCGCGCGGCGGGCTGGCCCAACGGCCTCGCCCTCTCCGCCGCCGACGACATCGGCGCCGTGCGCAACGCCCTCGCCGGCGGAGTGAAGGGGTACGTCGTCACCGGCACCCGCACCAACCTCGGGCTCCCCATCCGACCCGGTGCCGCCCCCATCGGTGCCGCCGCCCGCCTGCACCGCCGCCCCCCGGGTGCCCCGAGCCACCCGGGCGGCTACCGGGAGCTGTCCGGCCGCGAGGTCGAGGTGCTGCGGCTGGTGGCGGAGGGCCAGTCGAACAAGGCGATCGGCGTGTCGATGGGCCTGTCCGCACTGACCGTCAAGAGCCACCTCGCCCGCATCGCCCGCAAGCTCGGCACGGGCGACCGCGCCGGCATGGTGGCGGTGGCCCTGCGCACCGGCATCATCCACTGACCACTTCCGGCCACTTCCGACCACCCCACCCGTCCGCCCCCTCCGCCCCGCCCACGGGCACGCGCACACCCTCTTGCACCCTCCCGACCGGAATACGACCCGCAGGCGCCCGTCACGGAACACGACCGTCGACGGGCGCCTGCGTGACACGGATACCCTTGACAGGTGACCGACGCCCACGACACCGCAGCAGACCGTTCACTGCGCACCACCGGAGGCGCCCCTCCGGACGACGGCGGATCTTCTGTTACGGAGGCGCCGATCCCCTTGCTCGAGCCGCGCGAGGGCATCCCGCCCGTGATCGCGGACGAGGCCGCCCTCGCCGAGGCGGTCGCCGCCTTCGCCGCGGGCAGCGGCCCCGTCGCCGTGGACGCCGAGCGCGCCTCCGGCTACCGCTACGGCCAGCGCGCCTACCTCGTCCAGCTGCGCCGCGAGGGCGCCGGGACCGCGCTGATCGATCCCGTCGCCTGCCCCGACCTGTCCGGGCTCGGCGAGGCGCTGTCCGGCGCCGAGTGGGTCCTGCACGCCGCCACCCAGGACCTGCCCTGCCTCCGCGAGATAGGCATGGTGCCCACCCGCCTCTTCGACACCGAGCTGGCCGGACGCCTCGCCGGGTTCCCCCGGGTCGGGCTCGGCGCGATGGTCGAGAACGTGCTCGGCTTCGTCCTGGAGAAGGGCCACTCCGCCGTCGACTGGTCCACCCGCCCGCTGCCCGAGCCCTGGCTGCGCTACGCCGCCCTCGACGTCGAGCTCCTGGTCGACCTGCGTGACGCGCTGGAGAAGGAGCTGGACCGGCAGGGCAAGCTGGACTGGGCACGGCAGGAGTTCGACGCGATCGCCTCGGCCCCGCCGCCCGAGCCCCGCAAGGACCCCTGGCGGCGCACCTCCGGCATGCACAAGGTGCGCCGGCGCCGGCAGATGGCCGTCGTGCGGGAGCTGTGGCAGACCCGCGACCGGATCGCGCAGCGCCGGGACGTCTCCCCGGGCAAGGTGCTCTCGGACGCGGCGATCGTGGAGGCCGCGCTCGCCCTCCCGGCCAACCTCCACGCCCTCGCCGCGCTCAACGGGTTCGGGCAGCGCGTGGGGCGGCGCCAGCTGGAGCAGTGGCAGGCGGCCGTCGACCGGGCGAAGGCGCTGAGCGAGGCACAGCTGCCCCAGCCCGGCCAGCCGGTGACCGGACCCCCGCCGCCGCGCGCGTGGGCCGACAAGGACCCGGCGGCCGCGGCGCGGCTGTCCGCGGCCCGGGCGGGGATCAGCGAGCTCGCCGAGCGGCTGAACATGCCGCCGGAGAACCTGATCACGCCGGACACGGTGCGCAGGGTCTGCTGGGAGCCGCCGGCGCTGGTGCGCGCCGAGTCCGTCGGGGCCGCCCTCACCGAGCACGGGGCGCGACCGTGGCAGGTGGAGCAGGTCACCCCGGTGCTGGTGACGGCGCTGTCCGCGAAGGGGGCGTAGCGGGACTCCGCCGTTGCCGAGGAGGGGGCGTGGCGGACCCCGCCGTTATCCCCGCCCCGGCCGCGCCCGCCGCCCGAAGAGGACGCCGCGCGGCTCGGGCGGCGGCGGTGTGCCCGGGCGCAGCGGCCAGGCGAGCAGCATGCCGGCCACGAAACCGACGACGTGCGCCACGTACGCCACCGTCCCGGCGTCGGTGACGCCCTGGCCCGACGAGTACACCGCCTGGAGCACGAACCACAGGCCCAGCACGATCCAGGCGGGCAGCCGCAGCGGCAGGAAGACCAGGAACGGTACGAGGACCCAGACGCGCGCCTTCGGATACAGCACCAGGTAGGCGCCCAGCACCCCGGCGATCGCCCCGGAGGCGCCGATCAGGGGCTCGCCCGAGTCGGCGTTCAGCAGGGAGAAACCGTACGAGGCCGCGTAACCGCAGACGGCGTAGAAGAGCAGGAAGCGGACGTGGCCCATGCGGTCCTCGACGTTGTTGCCGAAGATCCACAGGAACAGCATGTTGCCCAGCAGGTGCGGCCAGCCGCCGTGCAGGAACATCGCCGTCAGGACGCTCAGCTCCGGTGACTTGTCGTAGCCCGGCGGGCCGATCACGCATCCCGGCCCCCGCGGGCCCACCCCGGTGCCGCCCGTGGGCACCAGGTCCGGCATCCGGTGGTGGATCAGCTCCCGCGGCACCACCGCGTACCGTTCCAGGAACGCCTGGAGGTGGCACAGGTCGGCCAGGCCGCTCCCGCCGGTCAGCGAACCGACGACACCCGGCGTGAGGACGACGAAGACGACGACGTTGGCGGCGAGCAGCGCGTACGTCACCCAGGGGGTGCGCCGCGCGGGATTCACGTCATGGACGGGGATGACCACACCCCCCTTGTGCCCGGGCGGCGGCCGGTGAATCCGCGGCTCCGCTGAACGCCGCCGTCCGGTCGTGCGTATGACCCGTCGACCGTCCGCGGCCCGGGGAAGGGGCCGTGGGGCCGACGTGAGGAAACTGGCGATGGACGACCGAGTGACTCCCGCGATGCACGCGCTGCCCGACGGCGAGGCCGAGCTCACGCTCGTGGTGCGCCTCCCGTGGGAGGACGTCGCCCGGCTGGGGCAGGAGGCGGGGCGGCTCGCCTCGCAGATGCGGCGGCCGGTGACGCTGGACGAGGCGGTGAGCCACCGGCTGCGCTCGGTGCGGGGGGCCGCGCACGCGAAGCCGGCGGCGCAGGCGCCGACGCCCGCGCAGGACACCGGCGCGTCGGTGGCGTCGTTGCCGTCACGCCCTCCGGCGGAGCAGGCGCGGCAGGCGATCGAGAGGATCAACGGGACGGCGTGAGGGGTGTTCGGTGTGCGCCGTAGGGGCGAGGCCGAGTGCCCCCGAAGGGGCGCCCGGCCCGCCCCTCCTCACGCGGTCGCACGGATCCTCGCCGCAGCCTTCCTGGCCGCCACCAGTACCGGGTCCCAGACCGGGGAGAACGGGGGCGCGTAGCCCAGGTCCAGGGTCGTCATCTGATCCACCGTCATGCCGGCGGTGAGGGCGACCGCCGCGATGTCGACGCGCTTGCCCGCGCCCTCGCGGCCGACGATCTGGACGCCGAGGAGCCGGCCCGTGCGGAGTTCGGCGAGCATCTTCACCGTCATGGGGGAGGCGTTCGGGTAGTAGCCCGCGCGGCTGGTCGACTCGATGGTGACCGCCTCGAACCGCAGGCCCACGCGGTGGGCGTCCTTCTCCCGCAGCCCGGTGCGGGCGATCTCCAGGTCGCACACCTTGCTGACCGCCGTACCGACCACGCCGGGGAAGGTGGCGTAGCCGCCTCCGGCGCCCGCGCCGATGATCTGGCCGTGCTTGTTGGCGTGCGTGCCCAGCGGGATGTGCCGCTGCTGTCCGGAGACCAGGTCGAGGACCTCCACGCAGTCGCCGCCGGCCCAGATGTTCTCGTGCCCGCGCACCCGCATCGACCGGTCGGTGAGCAGCCCGCCGTGTTCCCCCAGGGGGAGTCCGGCGGCCCGTGCCAGGGTGGTTTCCGGGCGCACCCCGATGCCGAGCACGACGACGTCCGCCGGGTACTCGGCGTCCTCGGTGACGACCGCCCGCACCCGGCCGTCGTCCCCGGTGAGCAGCCCGGTGACCTCGGCGTCGTTCACCATGGTGATGCCCATGCCCTCCATGGCCTCACGCACCAGGCGCCCCATGTCGGGGTCGAGGGTCGCCATGGGCTCCTCGCCGCGGTTGACGACCGTCACCTCGTAGCCGCGTCTGATCATCGCCTCGGCCATCTCCACGCCGATGTAACCCGCCCCGACGACCACCGCGCGGCGCCCGCGCGTGCGGGACAGCGTGTCCAGAAGGGCCTGCCCGTCGTCCAGGGTCTGCACGCCGTGCACCCCGGGGGCGTCCATGCCGGGCAGCTCCGGGCGGACCGGCCGCGCACCGGTCGCGATCACCAGTTTGTCGTACGACGTCCAGGACTCGGCGCCGGAATCGAGGTCCCGCGCGCGGACCCGCCCCCGCTCGAGGTCGAGCTCCGTGACCTCGGTGCGCAGCCGCAGGTCGATGTCCCGCGCGCGGTGCTCCTCGGCGGTGCGGGCGATCAGCCGGTCCCGGTCGGGGACGTCACCGCCCACCCAGTAGGGGATGCCGCACGCCGAGAAGGAGGTGAAGCGGCCGCGTTCGAACGCGACGATCTCCAGCTCGTCCGGCCCCTTCAGCCGGCGGGCCTGTGACGCCGCGGACATCCCCGCGGCGTCACCGCCGATCACCACCAGGCGTTCCCTCGTACCGCGCGCATCGCTCATGGTCATGCGAACACGCTACGGGGCAGGGGAGTTCAGGATCGCCCGAGGGCCCCTCAGCCCTTGTCCTCCCCGTCCCCGTCGGACGCCGGGCGGGGCGCCGACGACGGCACCGGAGGGGCCGCCGGCAGTGGGCCCGGGGCGCTCGGCACGGGCGCCGGCGCCGGCCGCCGCGACAGCCGGGGGCGTACGGCCTTCCGCCACAGCAGGGCCAGCAGCGCCGCCACCGCCGCGAACGGCAGCACCGCGCCGATCGCCACCGCCAGCCAGCGCAGCATCGTCACGAACGCGCCCCAGCCGCCCGCGAGGGCGTCCAGGAAACCGGGGTCCTCCTCGTCCTCGGCGGCCTCCTTCACCGGCGTCTCCGTGAGGGTGAGGGTGATGGTGGCCAGGCTCGTGCGGTCCTTCAGGGACGCCTGCCGGGCGAGCAGGGACTCCAGATCGGCCTGGCGACTGCTGAGTTCGCCCTCGAGGGTGACCACGTCACTGAGCTTGGTGGCCCGGTCCATCAGCTCGCGGATGCGGGCCACGCTGGCGCGCTGGGAGGTGATGCGGCTCTCCACGTCGACCACCTGGTCGGTGACGTCCTGCGCCTTGGCGTTGCGTTCGAGGAGCTTGCCCGTGCCCTCCAGGCCGGCGAGGACCTCGTCGTACTTCCCGACGGGCACGCGCAGCACCACGCGCGTGTGCTCGTGGCCCGCCGCGTCCCTGTCGGTGGTCTCGTCGCCGATGTGGCCGCCGGCGGTCTCGGTCGTCGTGCGGGCCTCGTCCAGCGCCTTCGGTACGTCCTCGACCCGTACGGTCAGGGAGGCGGTGCGGATGACGTGGTCCGCGGTGACCTTCGGCGCCGCGGTCGCCTTCGCGCCGTCCGCCGCGCCGCCGCCCGCACCCTGCCGCGCGTCCTCCTGCGCGGCCTGCCCCTCCGCCGGCGCGGCGGCGGCCTTGTCGGCGGCCCCGGACCCGCCGGAGTCGTCGCCCGCGCCGCCGCACCCGCTGACGGCGAGGGCCGCCGCCAGCAGGACCCCGGCCAGGGCGTGGGCGGGGCGCAGGGATCGTCGTATACGCATGTGGGGCTCCCCCGGTGTCGTGATGACTGACGCTCCTTCGACGCGGCAGGGGTGCGGAACGTTGGCGCCGGACGGTCCCGATGCGGTCACGGTAGGGACTCGAGGGGGCCACATGGCCCTGGCGGGGGCGCCGGGGGCGTTTGAGAGGGTGGAGCCATGAGCGGATCACATACGGGCTCCGGGCAGCACATCGTCGTCGTCGGAGCCGGAATCGCCGGGCTGGCCGCCGCGCACCGGCTGCGGGAACACGGGGCACGGGTCACCGTGCTGGAGGCCTCGGACCGGGTCGGCGGCAAACTGCTGCCGGGAGAGATCGCGGGCGTGCGCGTCGACCTCGGCGCCGAGTCACTGCTGGCCCGCCGCCCCGAGGCGGTGGGCCTCGCCCGCGCGGTGGGCCTCGCCGGCCGGCTCCAGCCGCCGGCCACCGCCACCGCCTCGCTGTGGACCCGGGGCGCCCTGCGCCCCATGCCCAAGGGCCACGTCATGGGCGTGCCCGGCACCGCCGAAGCCCTCGCCGGCGTCCTCTCCGACGAGGGGCTGGCCCGGATCGGGCGCGACGCCGACCTGCCCCGCACCGAGGTCGGCGACGACGTGGCCGTCGGCGAGTACGTGGCGGCGCGCGTCGGCCGCGAGGTCGTCGACCGCCTGGTGGAGCCCCTCCTCGGCGGGGTGTACGCGGGCGACGCGTACCGCATCTCGATGCGCTCGGCGGTCCCGCAGCTCTTCGAGGCCGCCCGCACCCACACCTCCCTCACCGAGGCGGTCCGCGGGATCCAGGCGAAGTCCGCCGCCTCGGCGCCGGCCGGCCCCGTCTTCATGGGCATCGCGGGCGGAGTGGGCACCCTCCCGCTCGCGGTCGCCGGCGCGCTGCGGGCGGACGGCGTCGAGATCCTCACCGGCACGCCGGTCACCGAGCTGCGCCGGGAACCGGAGGACGGCTGGCGGATCGTCGCCGGCGACCGGACCCTGCGCGCCGACGGGGTCGTCGTCGCCGTCCCCGCCCCGGCCGCCGCCGCCCTGCTGCGCGCCGAGGCGCCCGGCGCCGCCGCCGAGCTCGCCGGCGTCGAGTACGCCTCCATGGCGCTGATCACCCTCGCCTACCGCCGCGCGGAGACCGCCCTGCCCGAGGGCAGCGGATTCCTGGTGCCGCCCGTCGACGGCCGCACCGTCAAGGCGTCCACCTTCGCCTCCGCCAAATGGGGCTGGATCGCCGAGGAGAACCCGGACCTGGTCGTCCTGCGCGCCTCCGTGGGCCGCCACGGCGAGACGGAGATCCTCGACCGCGACGACGTCGGCCTCGTGGAGGTCGCCCGGCACGACCTGAAGGCCGCCGTCGGCCTGGACGCCGCCCCGGTCGCCACCCGCGTCACCCGCTGGCAGGACGGCCTGCCCCAGTACCCCGTCGGCCACCACGCGCGCGTCGCCCGCGTCCGCGAGCACCTCGCGGGCCTCGCCGGGCTCGCCGTGTGCGGCGCGGCCTACGACGGCGTCGGCGTCCCCGCGTGCATCGCGAGCGCGTACGCCGCCGCCGACCAGATCCACGGTGACCTGCACGCTGTGCAGGAACTCACCGCCCACCCGGTGCAGAGCCTCCACGGCGGAGCAGGAGAATGAAGGACATGAGTGACGACGCCACCACCCCCGCCCCCGACCGGATCCCGAACAAGGGCAAGCTGGCCAAGGACCTCAACGAGGTCATCCGCTACACCCTCTGGTCCGTCTTCAAGCTGAAGGACGTCCTGCCGGAGGACCGCGCCGGGTACGCCGACGAGGTCCAGGAGCTCTTCGACCAGCTCGCCGCCAAGGACGTCACGGTCCGCGGCACCTACGACCTGTCGGGCCTGCGCGCGGACGCCGACCTCATGATCTGGTGGCACGCCGAGACCGCCGACCAGCTCCAGGAGGCCTACAGCCTCTTCCGCCGCACGAAGCTGGGCCGCGCCCTCGAGCCGGTCTGGTCGAACATGGCGCTGCACCGGCCCGCCGAGTTCAACCGGTCGCACATCCCGGCGTTCCTCGCCGACGAGACGCCCCGCGACTACGTGAGCGTCTACCCCTTCGTGCGCTCCTACGACTGGTACCTGCTGCCCGACGAGGACCGTCGGCGCATGCTCGCCGACCACGGCAAGATGGCCCGCGGCTACCCCGACGTGCGCGCCAACACGGTCGCCTCGTTCTCGCTCGGCGACTACGAGTGGATCCTCGCCTTCGAGGCCGACGAACTGCACCGGATCGTCGACCTCATGCGCCACCTGCGCGGCTCGGAGGCCCGGATGCACGTCCGTGAGGAGGTCCCGTTCTTCACGGGCCGCCGCAAGAACGTCGCGGAACTGGTCGCGGGCCTGGCCTGATCAGACGGCGGGCCGGGTCCGCCCCGACCGCCGGCCCGCCGGCTCCGGTTCGGGTTCCGGGTGCGGTGCGCAGGAGGCGCGCCGCCCCGGGACCCGGCCGTCCAGCAGGTACGCCTCCAGGTGGCCGTGCACACAGGCGTTGGTGCCGCCCGCGAGGCCGTGGCCGCCGGCGTCCCGCTCGGTCACCAGCGCCGACCCCGCCAGCCGCCGGTGCAGCTCCAGGGCCCCGTCGTACGGGGCGGCCGCGTCCCGCTCCGCCGCCAGGATCAGCGTCGGCGGCAGCGCGCCGCTGCCCGCGCGCACGTCCAGCGGCCGCTGCCGGGGCGCCCGCCAGTAGGCGCACGGCAGGTTGGTCCACACGTTGCCCCAGGTCTCGAAGGGCGCCCGGCGCGCGAGCCGGGTGTTGTCCCGGTCCCACACCGCCCAGTCCGTCGGCCAGGGCGCGTCGTTGCATTCCACGGCGAGGTACACCGCCCGCGCGTTCTCCGCCTCCGCCGCCGCCTCCGGATACTCCTGGGCCTGTTCGACCAGCGGCGCGGGATCGCCCTTCAGGTACGCCGACAGCGCGTGCGCGCGGTGCGGCCAGTGGTCGTCGTAGTAGGCGGCCTTCAGGAACGCCGCCTGCAACTGCCCGGGCCCGACCTTCCCGCCCGCCGGTTCCTCCGCCAGCCGGGCGCGGGCCCGGTCGTAACCGTCCTGCACCTCGCGCGCCGTGTCCCCCAGCCCGTACACGGCGTCGTGCCGGGCGGTCCAGGCCTTGAAGTCCGCCCAGCGGTCCTCGAACGCCGCCGACTGGTCGAGGTTGTTGCGGTACCAGATCCGCTCCGGGTCCGGGTTCACCGCCGAGTCGAACACCATCCGCCGCACGTGCGAGGGGAACAAGGTGGCGTACAGCGCCCCGAAGTACGTGCCGTACGACGATCCGAGGAACGTCAGCCGGTTCTCGCCGAGCGCGGCGCGCAGGACGTCCAGGTCACGGGCGTTGTTGAGCGAGTGGTAGTGCCGCAGCGCGTCGCCGGTCCGCTCGGCGCAGCCCCGCGCGTACGCCTCGGCCCGCGCGACGCGCTCCCGCTTGTACGCCGCCGAGGGGTGGACGGGCGCCTTCGAGGGGCCCTCGAAGAACGTCCCCGGGTCCGTGCAGGACAGCGGGGCCGAACGGCCCACCCCGCGCGGGGCGTAGCCGACGAGGTCGTAGGCCGCCGCGAGGCGCTTCCACTCGGGCAGCGCGCCCACCATGGGGAAGTACATGCCGGTGGCGCCCGGCCCGCCCGGGTTGTGGACCAGGGCGCCCTGCCGGGGCACCGCGCGCCCGCCGCCGTCGGGATCCTTCCCGGTGGCCCGGGCGCGGCTGACGGTGAGTTCGATCTGTTTCCCGTCGGGGCGGGCGTAGTCGAGCGGGACGCGGACCGTGCCGCACTGGACGGTACCGGGGAGCTCCTGTCCGTCGGGGCACGGGCCGAAGTCGATGCCCTCGGCCGCGGCCCGCGCGGCGGCCGTCGCGGTGCCGCGCAGCTCGGCGGTGGGGGTTCCCGCGCCGGCCGGGGCGGCGGCCAGGGTGGTGAGCAGCAAGGACCCGGCGGCCACATGGACGGCGGCGGCGGTTCTCATCGACGATCCCTTCGGTACACGATGGCGACAAAAGGGATGTTTCGTGCGTCGGTGGGGTGAGGCAAGCACCGTACGCCGGGGTGTCGGCGTCAGTGCCCCCGGGGAGGCGTCCGGTGTGCGAAGGCCGCGCGCAGTTCCGGCTCGCCCACCGCGCGGATGCCGTGCACCGCGACGGAGGTGAGATACGCGTGGTCGTCGCCGGCGCCGTGGGGCAGCGCGCCCAGCAGACGCTGACCGGCCGGGGAGGCCCAGGGTGAGTACGGGTGGACCTCGAACCGCGCGATGGCCAGACAGCCCAGCGCGAGGAGCAGCGGCAGCGCGAACCACAGCGCGACGACGAGGCGCGGCACGCCCGACGGGACGGGCATGAGCAGGGCGGCCACCCCCAGTCCCGCCACGACCGGCACGGCGAGCCGCACCTGCCGCACCGCCTCCGCGACGGTCGTCCCGGCGCCGTCGGGCACCGCCAGTCCGGCACCGACCAGCCGCTCGGCGATTCCGCGCACGGCGTCCGCGGTCGCCGCGGCGGCCCGCACCGGCGCGATCGGCGACTGCCCCTGGGGCCCTATCGCCCCTATCACCGACCGCTCCATCTCGTCCCGCCCGCACGGATCGACGACCGTCGCCCAGCCGGTGTGCGCGAGGAGCAGCCGCCGCTGACGGGCCATCGCGACGAGCGTGAGGTCGGCGACCCGTCCGGGACCACCGGACAGGAACGCCGCCTCGTACAGCGTCAGATCGCGCTCCGCTCCCGCGTCGGAGCCGGCCGCGGCGGCGCCGCGCACGGCGGTCAGACACAGCCGCAGGCACGTCACACCGGCGACGGCCCAGGCCAGGAGCAGAAGAGGAACCCAGAACATGAAATGTTTGTAAGCGCGCGGTCGTGACAACACCATGCCCTGTTCACGATCCGGGACGGAGCGGTACCGGTATGCGACGTTCCGCTCGGATTGCCGGGCGCCGGCGGTCAGCGCCGCAGCAGCACCCGCCGCGTGGCCCGTGCCAGCCGTACCGTCGGCCTGGCCGAACGCGGCCTCGGCCCCGACCGCTCCAGCCACCACTCCCGCAACTCCCGCCGCACGGCCGTGTTCTCCGGCCGCCCGGCCAGTACGTGCTCGGCGAAGTCCAGCGCGTCCCGCCGGTAGCCGCCGGTCATCGGCTGCGTCTGCGCGTACGCGAGGAACGCGGCCCGGTATCCCCTCCCGAGGATCACCGGCAGCTCGGGCGCCACCTTGGCGACGACATCGGCCCGCTTGGCGGCGAGCGCCCGCGCCTGCACTCCCATCCGCACCCGGTCGAACCCCTCCGGTACGGGTGTCCCGGCGACCAGCGCGGACAACACCGCGGTCTGCGCGAGCGCGAGCCGCTCCCGGACGGCCTCGAGGGAGCCCTGCCGCGACTCGGGCCGGACACCCGCGCCCGTTGCTGTGCTCGTGCCCATCGCCGTGCCCGCGCCCCGGCGTCCCGCCCCCTCCTCGACCGCCCGCCGGATCGCGCCCAACTCCCGCTCCATCTCCTCCGCTTCCGGGAAGTTCTCGTCCCGCTCCAGCAGCACGCCGGGAGGGGAGACCCGGGAGGCGAGGTCGGTGAGGACCGCGAGCACGGGCTCCGGAACAGGGTGCGCGTGGCTGTCGTGCCACACGCCGTCCCGCTCGAACCCGCCCGCGACATGGACGTACGCGATGGCCTCCAGGGGCAGTCCGGCGAGCGCCTCGGCCGGGTCCTCGCCCCGGTTGACGTGGTTGGTGTGCAGGTTGGCGACGTCGATGAGGAGCCGTACGCCGGTCCGGTCGGCCAGCTCGTACAGGAACTGGCCCTCGGTCATCTCCTCGCCGGGCCACGAGAACAGCGCGGCGATGTTCTCCACGGCGAGCGGCACGGGCAGCGCGTCCTGCGCGATGCGGACGTTCTCGCACAGCACGTCGAGGGCGTCACGGGTGCGCGGCACCGGCAGCAGGTGCCCGGCCTCGATCGGCGACGACGCGGTCAGCGCCCCGCCCGCCCGGACGAACGCGATGTGCTCGGTGACGAGCGGCGACCCGAGCCTCTCGGCCCGCTCGGCGAGGGCGGCCAGCCGCCCCTCGTCGGGCCGCTCGGCCCCGCCCAGCCCCAGCGAGACCCCGTGCGGCACGACGGTCACCCCGCGCTCCCGCAGCCGCACCAGCGATGCGGGCAGATGCTCCGGGCAGACGTTCTCGGCCACGACCTCGACCCAGTCGATCCCCGGCATGTGCTCGACGGCCTCCGCGATCTCCGGCCGCCACCCGATCCCCGTCCCCAGTCGCACCATCGTCCCCTCCTCCGCCGGTGTGTCCGGCCCCCCCGTAGGTGAAGGGGATATGGCCTCCCGGCGCGTCCCCGAACCGCGCCCGGCCCGCCTTCAGAGGAACATTTGAGGTTAGGGGCGCGCCGGCCGGGCGAAGCCGGCGAGCGTACGGAAGTCGTCCTCCCGGAGCCCGATCCGCGGGTCGACGTGATGCAGCAGCCCGGCCGCGGGGTGGTGGGCGGCCACATACGCCCGGTCGAGCTCGCTCTGCTCGTCGTCCACCCAGGCGAACGGGCGCCCGCCCGCGTACTCCACCAGCGGACCGGTCTTCCAGTGCACTCCGTCGGGCCGCTCCCGGAACAGGGCGTCACCGAAGTCGACGAAGGGCAGCTCGGGCAGCCCGAGCCGGGGACCGATCCACCGGTTGGCGTCCCCCATCCAGGTCGTCGCCCAGCACAGCTCGTACCCGAGCCGGAGGAGAGCCGGCCCGTGCTCCGGGCTGAGCCACACGCGCAACGGCCGCCGACGCGACGACAACGGCCCCCGCTCCACCGGCACCCGAAGCGTGATGTACCCGGCGGGGCGCCTCTCCGGCTTGGCCGCGTAGGGATTGAGCGGGCCGTCGACGTCGAGGAAGAGCAACGGTCGGTTCACGGTGTCTCCTCGATGTCCGTCGCCCGGCCCTCCCCGGTCGTCCGCTCCTCCGCGCGCGGCCCCAGGGCCTGTACGTGGCCGGCTCGTTCCCCACACTCCCTCACGGACTTCGGAGGGCGCAGTGGCAACCTACCCGACATCCTGAGCAACTCCTTGTTCCGTCAGGCACGTTGACGCTCTCCATGCTCAGTACTACGTTGCGAGAGCGCTCTCACACCCCCACATCCGCCGAGCACCCTGCCCCGTGCGCCGGGCCGTCGCCTCCCCCGTCGAAGGCTCCCGCGCACGGCCACACCAGGTGACATCAGGGCAGGAAGGCGCCCCACCCAGGGAGCAGACCGCCCATGAATCCCGTACGGAGATCACGCCGGTGGCGTTCCGCCGCGGCGCTCGGCCTCGTCCTCGCGCTGTGCGCGCTGCTGCCGCGGACCGCGGCAGCCGACGACACGGCGAGCGCGGCGGCCGCCGTCTGCAACAAGTACTGCGACGCCCGCGACCCCGCCCTCTCCCCGGGCGACCGCACACCCGTCACGGCGAGTGTCCACGGACGCTCGATCGTCCTCCACTTCGACGACGCCGACGCCATGGGCTGGGCCTCCGTCGGCAACGGGAACCCCGGCGACGAGGTCTGGCTCGACCGCTCCTTCGACGGCGGCCGGACCTGGAGCTCGGGAAGCAGGCTCGGCGCCACCGCCGTACCGTCCGGGCGGCGCGGCTGGCGCACCCTGATGTACAACGTCGACGACTGGGGCGCGCACGGCGTCGGCGCGCTGCGGGCCTGCGGCAAGGCCGGTGACCGCCCCGAGATCGCCTGCACCGCCTGGGCCCGCACCACCTGGAACGCCGGCGACCGGCGCACCGCCGCGGCCACCGGACTGATGACGCTCTACGACTACTCCACGGGCCTGTTCGCCACCACCGGCTGGTGGAACTCGGCGAACGCCCTCACCTCCGTCATCGACAACATCCGCGTGTCGGGCATGGGCAGCTACCGGTACGCCGTCGCCCGCACCTACGACCTCAACGTGAACGCGCGCGACGGCCAGTTCCGCAACGAGTACATCGACGACACCGGCTGGTGGGGCCTGGCCTGGGTGGCCGCCTACGACCTGACCGGCGACAGCCGCTACCTCGCCACCGCCCGCGCGGACGCCGACCACATGGCCGCGTACTGGGACTCCACCTGCGGCGGCGGGGTGTGGTGGAGCACCGCGCGGACGTACAAGAACGCCATCGCGAACTCCCTCTACATCGAGCTCAACGCCGCGCTGCACAACCGGATCCCGGGGGACCGGACCTACCTCGACCGGGCACGGGCCGGCTGGTCCTGGTTCCGGGGCACGGGCATGGTGAACGGCTCGAACCTGGTCAACGACGGCATCGACCTGGGCACCTGCCGCAACAACGGCGACACGGTGTGGTCGTACAACCAGGGCGTGCTCCTCGGCGCCCTCACCGAGCTGTACCGGGCGACCGGCGACGGCGCCCTGCTCACCGACGCGCGCCGGATCGCCGACGCCGCCACCACCTCGTCCGCGCTCAACACGGCGGACGGCATCCTGCGCGACCCCTGCGAGAACGGCGACTGCGGTGCGGACGGGCCGTCGTTCAAGGGGGCGCACGTGCGCGGGCTCGGGGAGCTGAACACCGTCCTCGCCGACCACCCGTACACCCCCTACCTCCGACGCCAGGCCGACCGCGCCCACGCGAGCGACCGCAACGCCCTCGACCAGTACGGGCTGCGCTGGTACGGGCCCCTCGACAAGGTCGACGCGGCGCGTCAGCACAGCGCCGTCGACCTGTTCAACGCCGCGCCCTGACCGACGGAAAGGACGAGACGATGTTCGACCGCACTCACCGCTTCCTCGGCGCACTCGTGGCCCTCGGCCTCGCCCTGGCCGGGCTGGTCGCCCTGCCCGCCCCCGCGCGGGCGGCGACGCCGGTGTGCGCGCTGGCCTGCGACACCCTCGACCCGTCCAGGGCGGCGCGGGACACCTTCCCCGTACCGGCCCGGACCATCAACGGACGGACCCTGCGGCTGCACGTCTCCGACCCCGACAGCATGGCCTGGGCGAGCATCGACAACGCTGTCACCGGTGACGCCGTCTGGCTGGACCGCTCCTGGGACCGCGGCGCCACCTGGGAACCCCTGCTGGGCAAGGCGTCCGTCCCCGGCTCCTGGACCGGCACGCGGACGCTGATGTACAACATCACCGACCCGGTCGGGCACCGGCGCGGCTGGATCCGCGCCTGCGGTGACGCGGCCGGGGTCGCCTGCACCGACTGGGTGTACCCGAAGGTCTGCGACGGCTCCTCGTGCGACGGCGCCGACCCGGCGGGCGCGGCCGGCGACGACCGCCCGGTACCGGCGACGACCCTGTTCGGGCGCACCATCAGCCTCCACATGGACCACGCGAACGGTATGGCCTGGGGCGTCATCGAGAACGGCGGCGCGGGCGACGAGATCTGGCTCGACCGTTCCTGGGACGGCGGGGCGACCTGGCCCGAGGGCTCCTCCCTGGGCCGTACGGCCGTCCCGTCCGGTGCGCGCGGCACCCGGACGGACATGTTCGCCACCCGGGACCCGCGCGGTCTCCTCTTCGGCGGCGCGGTCCGCGCGTGCGGCCGGGAGGCGGCCCACCAGGAGGGCAGCTGCACGGCGTGGGCCCGGCCGGTGCCGACCCGGGCGCGTGCGGCGGCCGACGCGCTGATGGCGTCGTACCGGACCGACGAGGGCTGGTGGCGCAGCAGTTGGTGGAACTCGGCGGTCGCGATCACCACGGTGATGGACTTCGCCCGGCGGACCGGACGGCACGACTACGACTGGGCCGTCTCCCGCACCTTCGAGCAGAACAGGGGCGTCTTCCCCGCGGGCGTCCGCAGTTCGGACCCGGTCGAGGGCCACTTCATCAGCCGCGCCGTCGACGACGCGGGCTGGTGGGGCATCGCCTGGGTGACCGCCTACGACCGGACGCGTGAACGGCGCTACCTGGACGAGGCGGTCACCATCGCGGACCACCTGCACCGGCACTGGGACCCGTCCACCTGCGGCGGCGGCATGTGGTGGGACCGGGAGCACACCTACAAGAACGCCGTCACCAGCGGCCTGTACCTGTGGCTGACCACCGCGCTGCACCAGCGCCTCGCCGGTGACACGGTGTGGGGCGAGCGGGCCACCACGGCGGCGGACTGGTACCTGGACAGCGGGCTGATCGACTCCTCGGGCCTGGTCAACGACGGCCTGACCCGCGACTGCGCCAACAACGGCCAGACGGTGTGGAGTTACAACCAGGGCCTGGCCATCGGCGGCTTCACCCAGCTGTGGCGCTCCACCGGCGAGACCCGCTACCTCGACACCGCCCGGCGGCTGGCGGACGCGGCGATGACCTCACCCCGGCTGACCCGCGACGGCATCCTCACCGAGTCCTGCGACGTCGGCGCCGCCACCTGCGACGACAACCAGAAGCAGTTCAAGGGCATCTTCATACGCCACTTCGCCGACCTCGCCGAGGCCACCGGCTCGACGGCCTACCGCGCCTACCTCGCCCGCCAGGCCGACTCCGTCTGGACCACCGACCGCGACCCCCTCAACCGCCTCGGCCAGCGCTGGTCCGGCACCACCCCCAACCCGGCGGACTGGCGCACCCAGGCGAGCGCCCTGTCGGCGGTGGTGGCGCGCCCGGGTGGCTGAAGCACAGCGCCCCCGGGCCGGCACCGCCGGTCCGGGGGAGGGCGCGCGGTCAATCGCGGGCATAGGCGGACAGCAGCGTGTCGGCGCGGAGCCGAAGCTCCGGTGTGTCGGCGCCCATGACGCTCACGGACACTTCCCGGCCGCCGACGGCCCGGGCGAGGGAGACCCACAGGGTCGCCTCCGTGCCGGCTAGGGGATACGAGTACCAGCCGTCGGGAGCTTCGTCGTCGGTGTCCTGAACACCGGCCTCGACGGTTTCCCAGTCGGTCTCGTCGAAGGCGTACCCGGCGTAGCGGGACAGCAGCTCGAGGAAGCCGCGCAGGTTGCGGCCCATGATCCAACCGGTGATCGGCTCGGTCACGTGTCCTCCGTCCCCGTCATCGCAGGGCCGGGTGGTCCGCCACCACCGTGCAGGAGCCCGGGGCGATCTCCGTGAAGCCCGCGTCGCGGACCGTGGGGAGGCCGCCGGCGGTCAGGGCGGGCCAGTCGGCCGGGGCGGCGGTGCGGACGGTGAGGGGGAAGCCGGTGGCGTGCCAGGTCGCGCGGGCCTCGTCGGAGAGCCCCCACCAGGCCAGTTGGGCGCCGTGGCCGGCCTGCGCCATCGCCTTGCCGGCGGACATGTCGAGGGCGGGGTTGAGCCAGAGGGTGGGGACCCCCGGCTCCGCGGGCGGCACGGGGTCGGGGTCGTCGAGGTCGGTGCCGGAGACCTGGAGGCGGGCCAGGTCCTTGGGCCAGCCGTCCAGCGGCACGGGCGGGAAGACGCGGACCTCCGCCGACTTGCCGGTGACCGTGATGCCCGGCAGTGCCTCCGCGCGGCGCCACTCCGCGCCGCGCGCCCGGCGCACCACCTTGCGGATGCGGGCGTCCTGCCAGTCGCGCATCGCCCGCGCCCACTCGCCCCCGCCGACCGAGCGCTCGTCGGCCAGCATCACCAGGACGGCGCGGGCCGCCGTCTCCAGCGCGTCCGTACGGGCCGGAGGCGCCGCCCGCTCGATGCGGACCACCAGGGGCAGGACGAACTGGGGCGCCTCGTCGCGGGCACCGGGGTCGGGACGGAAGGGGCTGTCGGCGGCAGGGGTTCGGTTATCGCTCACGGGGCCAGTGTGCCAACCCGCGCGGCGGTCCCGTCAGCCCGAGCAGGCCGTGCGTTCGGCCTCCCGCCACTCGCAGACCGGGCACAGCGTGACGCCCTTGTACGACTCCGGGTACTCCGTCGGCTCCCGGCACAGCACGCACGCCGCGTACGGCGGGCCGTCGGCCTTGGGCGGCCGGGTGGCGTCGATCAGGCAGTAGTCCTTGTCGGTGTCGCTCATGCTCCCAGCGTAGGACGGCTCAGCCCCGGCCGTTCGCCGCCGCGATCAGGTCGGAGACCTGCACGAAGCGGTAACCCCGGCGACGCAGCTCCGGGACGATCCTCCGTACCGCCCGTTCCGTCGTCGGGGCCGCGCTGCGGGTGCAGTGCAGGACGACCACGGAGCCGGGGCGCACGCCCTCCAGCACCTGCCGGGCCACCGCCTCCGCGTCCGTGGCGAACGCGTCGCCGCCGACCACGTCCCACTGCACGGCCGTCACCCCGGCCGGGGTCAGCGCCTTGAGCGCCGTACGGTCGTAACAACCGCCGGGGAAACGGAAGTACGGCTTCGGATCGGGCACGCCCACCTTCCGGAACGCCGCGTACGCCCGTTCCACGTCCGCCCGCATCCGGTCGGCGGAGACGGCCGGCAGGCCGTAGCAGTCGCCGGTGAAGGCGTAGTGGCTGTAGGAGTGGTTGGCGACCTCGAAGAGCGGGTCCCGGCCGATGGAGCGGGCCTGGTCCGGGTACTCCTCGGCCCAGCGGCCCGTCATGAACACCGTGGCCGGCACCCGCAGCGCGCGCAGGGTGGTGATGAGCCGCGGGTGGTCGAAGCGCTCGCCCGCCGCCGCCCTCGGGCCCTGGTCCGCGGTCATGTCGGCGTCGAAGGTGAGGGCGACCGTCCGGTCGCCGGTGCGCGGGCCGTTGCGGAAGACCGGGGTCAGACCGGACGGGCCCGGGGCGAGGGTGGGAGGGACCGAGGGGGAGGAGGGCGCGGAGGGCGCCGGGTGAGGTGCCTGCCGGGCGGGGGGAGGGGCGGCGCAGGCGGCGAGGGCGGTGGCCAGCACGCATACGGCGGCTGCTCGACGTACGGGAGTGATCACCGTATGACGATATGGTCATATTCGTCATATTCATGGTGGTGTGCGTCTCGGCCGGTACCCGGATCACTCGGGTGGGCGGGCGCCCGCCCCGCCGCACCGCCTCAGATGTCGCGCCGCTCCAGCGGCCGCGTCGCCGGGCCCTGGACGACCTTGCCGTCGACGTCGAAGCGGGAGCCGTGGCAGGGGCACTCCCAGGCGCGTTCGGCGGCGTTGAAGTCCACCAGGCAGCCCAGGTGGGTGCAGCGGGCGGAGACGGCGTGCAGGGTGCCGTCGTCGTCGCGGTAGACCGCGACTCGGCCGCCCTCCGCGCGGACCACGGCGCCCTCGCCCGGCGGCAGCGCCTCGGCCGGCGGTGCCGGGCGCAGCCGGTCGCCGACGAAGTGCTTGGCCACCTGCGCCTGGTGCTTGAGGAAGGACGGCGCCTCCCGCACCGCGGAGGCCAGCCGGCGCGGGTCGTACAGCCCGCTCCACGCGCACTCCCGGCCGGTGATCTGCGCGGTGAGCAGCAGGCCCGCCATCATGCCGCCGCTCATGCCCCAGCCGCCGAAGCCGGTGGCGACGTAGGTGTGCCGGGTGCCCGGGTGCAGCGGGCCGACGAGCGGCACGGTGTCGGTGGGGTCGTTGTCCTGGGTGGCCCAGGAGTGGGTGAGCTCCACGTCGGGGAAGTGCGTGCGGGCCCAGGCGGAGAGGCGGTCGAAGAGGGCGCGGGTGTCACCCGTACCCGGCGTGAAGTGCTCCCCGGTGATCACCAGGAGGCGGCGGGTGCCGTCGTCGCCGTAGGGGGCCGTCCGCACCGAGCGGGTGTTCTCCTCGGGGGTGATGTACATGCCGCCCGGGTCCTGGCCGGCCGGGACCGGTCCCGCGACGACCAGTTCGCGGCGCGGGGAGAGGCGGGTGAACAGCAGCGCCCGGTCGAAGACCGGGTAGTGGGTGGCGACGACCACGTCCCGGGCCGTCACCGTCGCCCCGGCCGCCGTCGACAGGCGGCACGGCGTGCCCTCCTCCAGGCCGAGGACGGTGGTGTCCTCGTGGATGCGTCCGCCGTGCGCGACGATGTCGTCCGCGAGGGCCAGCAGGTACTTGCGGGGGTGGAACTGCGCCTGGTCCGTCACCTCGACGGCGCCCGCCACCGGGAACGGCAGACCGGTCTCCGTCACGAAGGAGGCCGGCAGTCCCGCCTCCCGCGCCGCCTCGGCCTCCGCGCGCAGCTCCTCCACCCGGTCCGCGTCCCGGACGTAGGTGTACGCACTGCGGCGCTCCCACTCGCAGTCGACGCCGAGCTCCTCCACGACCCGGGCGGTGTGCTCGATCGCCTCGGACTGCGAACGGGCGTAGAGGCGCGCGCCCTCGGCGCCCCGGGTGCGGCGCAGCTTGTCGTAGACCAGCGTGTGCAGGGCGGTGATCTTGGCCGTGGTGTGCCCGGTGACGCCGGCCGCGATCCGTCCGGCCTCCAGCACCGCGACGCTCTTCCCGGCCCGCGCCAGCTCCCGTGCCGTGCACAGGCCGGCGATGCCCGCGCCGATCACGGCCACGTCGACATCGAGGTCCCCGGCCGGTGCGGGGTGCCGCCCGCCCGGTGCGGTCCGGAGCCAGTACGAACCGCC
This sequence comes from Streptomyces sp. NPDC018964, assembly GCF_044390325.1. Taxonomy (NCBI): domain Bacteria; kingdom Bacillati; phylum Actinomycetota; class Actinomycetes; order Kitasatosporales; family Streptomycetaceae; genus Streptomyces; species Streptomyces sp. NPDC018964. The sequence continues at coordinate 31,575 of NZ_JBIRYZ010000017.1, read as the reverse complement.
TGCCTGCTGCTTCTCCGTCATGCGGGGCCGAGTACCCGCGTGCGCCCGGTTCAGTGGCACGGCTGTGCCCTCATGGGCGCGGTGGAGGGGATGAGCCGGGCCGTCGGCCAGACGGACGTGCTCGTCGCGGGCTGAACTTCGCACCGGGGCGGACGGCGGTCCCGCCGTCCGCCCTGGTCGTCACGGGGCTACCCGCGCCAGGGCCCCGTCACGGCGAACGTCGTGCCGGGCGTGTAGCAGTTGACGTACATCGTGCGGCCGTCCGGCGAGAAGGTGACCCCGGCGAACTCGCCCCACTCCGGGTCCTCGGGGGTGCCAAGGTTCTGCCGGCCACGCGCCATCGCGTAGACCTCGCCGTGCCGGGTGACGCCGTAGACGTGCTGGGCGCCGTCGCCGTCCTCGCACACCATCAGGCCGCCGCTGGGCGCGAGGCAGATGTTGTCCGGTGACTCGCCGGGGAGCCGGACGTCGGTGTCCGGGCCGAAGACGATCACCAGGGTGAGGCGGCGGCGGTCCGGGTCGTAGCGCCAGATCTGGCCGTAGTGGTCGGCCGCCGACCCCTCGGCGCTGCGGGCGAAGGACGACACGAAGTAGACCGAGCGTCCGCCCCAGTAGCAGCCCTCCAGCTTCTGCGCGTGGGTGATGCCCCGCGGGCCGAAGTCCTGGTGGCGGATGGGGGTCCGGGCGGCCTGCGGGTCCGGTACGTCCACCCACTCGATGTGGTCGAAGCGGGCACCGATCTCCTGGATCGAGGACAGGTCGGGCACCCCGGGCACCCGCATCGCCTGGAGCCGGCCGCCCGCGCGCAGCGAACCGGTGCCGCCCAGCGGCTTTTGGGGCAGGAAGCGGTAGAAGAGGCCGAAGGGACGCTCGAAGGCGTCCTCGGTCTCGTAGACCACGCCCCGCCTCGGGTCCACGGCGACCGCCTCGTGCTGGAAGCGGCCCATCGCGGTCAGCGGTACGGCGCCCGTACGGCGCGGGTCGGCGCCGTCGACCTCGAAGATGTAGCCGTGATCCTTGGTGTAGCCGTTGGTGCCGGCCTTGTCCTCGGTCTCCTCGCAGGTCAGCCAGGTGTTCCAAGGGGTCGGGCCGCCGGCGCAGTTCACGGCCGTACCGGCGATCGCGACCCGTTCCGACAGCACCCGGCCGTGGTGGTCCAGGGTGAGTGCCGTACAGCCGCCCTTGCCCTCCGGGTCGTAGGTCAGGCCGTCGACCACCGGGACGGGGACTCTGCCGTCGGCGCGGTTCTCGTGGTTGCGGACCAGGTGGGTACGGCCGTGGCGGCCGGCGAAGGCGGCCATGCCGTCGTGGTTGGAGGGGACCGGGCCCTCGCCGGAGCGCAGCGGGTCGCCCTCGCGGGAGAGGACCTCGTAGCGGAAGCCCTTCGGCAGGTCGAGCAGCCCGTCGGGGTCGGGGACCAGCGGGCCGTAACCGCTGTGGCCGAGGTTCTGGGCGGCGGCGGTGCCGGTGAAGAGTTCGGAGAGGGCGCCGGTGAAGGCGATGCCGATGCCGAGGGCGCCGGAACGGGCGAGCATCTGACGTCGTGTCGCGGGGGAGCCGGTCGTGGACCTGGTGGTGGACCCGGTTTCTGACATGGGGAAACCTTCCTGCTGGCGGACAGGAACTGTGACCCGCCGTGTCTATCACCTGGTGCGGGTCACGGGAACCACGCGCGTGGCTCGTGTCACGGCCCGGGGCGCCGTCCGTCGGGCTCCGGGCGGGCTGCCGCCGGGTGGTCCGGCTCGGGTGGAGGTTGGGGCTGGGACTGCTGGGCGCGTTCGAGGAAGCGGAGGAGTTCGACCGGGAAGGGCAGGACGAGGGTGGAGTTCTTCTCGGCGGCGACGGCGACGATGGTCTGCAGCAGGCGGAGCTGGAGGGCGGAGGGGGTCTCCGACATCTCCTGGGCCGCCTCGGCGAGCTTCTTGGAGGCCTGGAGTTCGGCGTCGGCGTTGATGACGCGGGCCCGGCGTTCACGGTCGGCCTCGGCCTGGCGGGCCATGGAGCGCTTCATCGTGTCGGGCAGGGAGACGTCCTTGATCTCGACCCGGTCGATCTGCACGCCCCAGCCGATCGCGGGGCTGTCGATCATCAGCTCCAGGCCCTGGTTCAGCTTCTCGCGGTTGGACAGCAGGTCGTCGAGGTCGCTCTTGCCGATGATCGACCGCAGTGAGGTCTGGGCCATCTGGGAGACGGCGAAGCGGTAGTCCTCGACGTTGATGACAGCCGCCGGAGCGTCGACGACCTTGAAGTAGACGACCGCGTCGACCCGGACGGTGACGTTGTCGCGGGTGATGCCCTCCTGGGCGGGGATCGGCATCGTGACGATCTGGAGGTTGACCTTGCGCATGCGGTCCACGCCGGGGACGACGAGGGTGAAGCCGGGCGGACGCGCGGTGCCGTGCAGGCGGCCGAGGCGGAGGACGACGCCGCGCTCGTACTGCTTGACGACCCGGGCCGCCGCGAGGAGGTAGGCGGTGGCGGCCGCGGCGGTGCCGGCGGCCGCGGTGAGCAGTTCCTCGACCATGGTGACCTCCCGGTGCAGAGGCCCGTGCGCTTCGGGTGTATTCGCAACGATATGCCCGGTGGTCGGTACAGGGCCATGCCGGGGGGCCGGGGACCGGGCGGCGGGTTCTTCGCCCCCGCCGCCCCTTCCCTTCCCGCCTCCGGGGGCGCTGCCCCGGACCTCCGGTCGCGCCCACGCGGCGGAGCCGCACGTCGGCGCGGCCCCGCGCCCCTAGGGGGAGGAGGAGGTCGTGGCCGGTGTGCTGTGGCGGGCGGACCAGTTCTCCAGGGCCGTGTGACAGGCGTGGTCCAGGTGGTGGAGGCCGGTGAGGTCCAGTTCGACGGGGCGGTCCTGGGGGAGGGACTCCAGGGTGTCCAGTATCTTCGGGAGGCGCAGGAAGGTCGCGTTGCCCGACAGGTGCACCTGTATGGGGCCCGCGCCCTTGTCCACGACCTCCAGCTTCGCCTGCGAGGCCTCCCAGGCCGTCTTGACGACCGACAGGGCCATACCGATCAGCACGCCCTCGAACATGTTCACCGTGACGATCGACACGGCGGTGACCACCAGGATCAGCGCCTCGCCCCGGTGGCCCCACCAGAGCGCGGCCACGGCCCCGAACGGGATCAGCTTCCAGCCGGCGTGGACCAGGATGCCGGCCAGCGCGGGCAGCGGGATCAGGGCCAGCGCGGACGGCAGCAGCGCCGCGAACAGCAGCAGCCACACGCCGTGCAGCACCCGGGACGCCTTGGTCCTGGCACCTGCCTGGACATTGGCCGAGCTGCGCACGATGACCGCGGTCATCGGCAGCGCGCCGAGGACCCCGCAGACCGTGTTGCCCGCGCCCTGCGCCATCAGCTCCTTGTCGTACCGGGTGCGCGGACCGTCGTGCAGCCGGTCCACCGCGGCGGCGCTGAACAGGCTCTCGGCGGAGGCGATCAGGGTGAACGCGACGATCGTGCCGAGGACGCCGACGCCCAGTGAGCCGAAGGCGTCCGCGCCGGGCGGCTGGACGGCGTCGAGCAGGCCTTGTACCTCGACCGTCGCGACGGGCACGCCGAACGCCAGGGTGACCGCCGTCGCCAGCAGCACCGCCGCCAGCGCGCCCGGTACGACCCCGGCCGGGCCGGGTATCCGGCGCCACAAGACCATCACGGCGACGGTGCCCGCGCCGACCGCGAGCGAGGCGAGCGCCTCGGTGCTGCCGAGCGCGTCCGCGGCGGCCCCGGGCAGGCCGAGGATCTTGTCGAGGCCGGAGGCGGGAGCCGGCAGCCCGGCGGCCGCGTAGAGCTGGCCCGCGATGAGCACGAGACCGATGCCGGCCAGCATGCCCTCGACCACCGAGATCGATATCGCGCGGAACCAGCGTCCGAGCCGCAGCGCGCCCATGGCGAGCTGGAGCAGTCCGGCGGCCAGCACGATCACACCGAGCGCGGGCAGCCCGTAGGTGTCGACGGCCTCGAAGACCAGCACGGTCAGTCCGGCGGCCGGACCGGACACCTGCAGGCTGCTGCCCGGCAGCATACCGGTGACCAGTCCGCCCACGATGCCGGTGACCAGGCCGAGTTCGGCCGGGACACCGGAGGCGACGGCGACGCCCACGCACAGCGGGAGCGCGACGAGGAACACGACGAGCGAGGCGGCGAAGTCCTGCCGCAGATGGGGGAACCTGGACACGGCCGTGCTCACAGCGCCTCGAAGGAGTCGGTGTCCGCGCGGTGTTCGCGTACGGCTCCGGTGTGCACCTCGTAGTACCAGCCGCGCAGCCGGAGCCGGCCCGAGGCCAGCCGCCGTTCGACGCACGGGTACGAGCGCAGCCGCAGCAGCTGGGCCAGGACGTGGTGCTGGACCGCCTGAGCGCAGGCCGGGTCCGCCGCGTCGGCCGACGCCGGCTCGTCGGCGGCGTGCGCCAGCCAGTCGCGCACGGCGGGCACGGCGTCCAGGTCGTCGCCGCGCACCAGCGCGCCGATGGCCCCGCAGTGGGAGTGGCCGCAGACCACGATGTCCGTGACGCCGAGGACCCCCACGGCGTACTCGACGGTGGCCGCCTCGGAGGTGGGGCGCCCGGGGGTGTACGGCGGGACGATGTTGCCCGCGGTGCGCAGCTCGAAGAGCTCGCCGGGCCGGGCGCCCGTGATCAGGGCCGGTACGACCCTGGAGTCGGAGCAGGTGATGAACAGGACGTCGGGGGATTGACCCTCGGCGAGGCGGGCGAACTCCTCAGGGCGCTGTCCGAACGTGCGGGCGTTGTCGATGAGGGGCTGCATCTGATGATTCCTCCTGGCGCGCGTGGGGGCGCGTCGGACGGGCATGACAAAGGTCGGACCCCGCTGACCCGTGGCCCTCGCCTCACGGAATGTGTACGCGGGCGTGAAGGGTGAGGGAAACGCGAAGAAGTGAAGCGGGGGTAAAGCGACGGCGAGGGGCCGGGGTGGGGCCGCGATCGCCGGACCTCGGAACATGTGTGTTTCGCAAGGTGGTTCGCACCTCTTTCGCACACCAAGACTTGGTCAACGGTTGGTCAAGACACACGTTAACCCTGCAAAGTCCTTTGCAGGGTTAATTCAATGTTTCGTGGCGAGGAGAGCCTGAAAAGAAAGGGTGAATTGGCGTGAATGCGCCCCTGATCGGCAGCGCTTCGATCAGGTGTCCGACGTGCGGTTCAGCGGTTCAGCGGGTCCCGGCCTCGGCGAGCCGTCCCGCGTCGCGCGCCAGCGCGGTGAGCCGCGAGATCGCCCGGAAGTACTTCTTGCGGTAGCCGCCCTTCAGCATCTCCTCGCTGAACAGCCGGTCGAACGGCAGTCCCGAGGCGAGGACGGGCACCTCACGGTCGTAGAGCCGGTCCGCGAGGACGACGAGCCGGAGCGCGGTCGACTGGTCCGGCACCGGACGCACACCGGTGAGGCACACCGCGCGGAGCCCGTCGGTCAGGGCGCCGTAGCGGCTGGGGTGGACCCGTGCGAGATGCTCCAGCAGGTCGGGGAAGGCGTCGAGCGAGGCGCCCTCGGTGGCGTGCGCCGTCCGCGTCACCCGCTCGTCGGAGTACGGCTCCGGCGCCTCGGGCAGACCCCGGTGGCGGTAGTCCTCGCCGTCGATGCGCAGGGCGCGGAAGTGGGCCGACAGGCCCTGGATCTCGCGCAGGAAGTCGGCGGCGGCGAACCGGCCCTCACCGAGCTTGCCCGGCAGCGTGTTCGAGGTGGCGGCGAGCGCGACACCGGCCTCGACCAGCTTGCCCAGCAGGGTGGAGACGAGCACGGTGTCGCCCGGGTCGTCCAGCTCGAACTCGTCGATGCACAGCAGGCGGTGCCCGGAGAGGGTCTTCACGGTCTGCTGGAAGCCGAGGGCGCCGACCAGGTTGGTCAGCTCCACGAAGGTGCCGAACGCCTTGAGCGCCGGCTCGGCGGGGGTGGCGTGCCACAGGGAGGCCAGCAGGTGGGTCTTGCCGACGCCGTAGCCGCCGTCGAGGTAGACGCCGCGCGGCCCGGCCGGGGCCTTCTTCGGAGCCCTGCCGAAGCCGAACAGCCTGCGCCGGCCCGAGTCGCCGGCCGCCGCCCCGTCGAGACCGGTCGCGAAGCCCTCGAGGACGCGCACGGCCTCGGTCTGGCTCGGCTGGTCCGGGTCCGGTATGTAGCTGGAGAAGCGGACCGAGTCGAACCGCGGCGGCGGCACCATCTCGGCGACGAGCCGGTCCGCGGGCACGTGCGGCTCACGGGCGCACAGGGACAGCGGGGCCACGTCGGCTGCCGGACCGGGACGGGAGGCGGGGGAGGAGGACGACACGGTCCCCCATGCTACGGGGCGTGGAACACTGCCTGACATGCGACGCCTGTTCCCCGTGACCGACGTGACCGACGAAACGGCAGCTCCCGGCGGGGAGGACGGCCGTGAGTGGAGCCTCGCCGAGCTGGCCGCCGCGTACGCCTACCCCGAACCGGCGGCCGGCGGGCGGGAGCCGTGGCTGCGGGCCAACATGGTCTCCACCCTCGACGGGGCCGCCCAGCACGACGGCCGCTCCCAGCCCATCTCCTGCCCGGCCGACATGCGGATCTTCGGCACGCTGCGGGCGCTCGCCGACGCCGTGGTCGTCGGCGCGCAGACGGTACGGCAGGAGGGCTACCGTCCGGCACGCGCACGCGCGGAGTTCGCGGCCGCGCGGGAGGCCGCCGGACAGGGGCCCGCGCCTGTGATCGCGGTGGTGACGGCGAGCCTGGACCTGGACTTCTCGCTGCCGCTGTTCACCTCCCCCCTGGTGCCCACGCTGCTGCTGACCGGCGCCGGGGCCGCTCCCGACCGCGTGGCCGCCGCCGAGAGGGCGGGCGCCCGGGTGATCACCGCCGGGGAGGGGGGAACGGTGGACCCCGCGCGGGCGGTGCGGGCCCTCGCGGACCTCGGACACACCCGGCTGCTGACCGAGGGCGGACCGAGGCTGCTGGGCCAGTTGGTGGCGGCCGGGGTGCTGGACGAGCTCTGTCTGACCGTCTCGCCGATGCTCACCGCCGGTGACGCACAGCGCATCGCCGGCGGACCGTCCGTAACACTTCCGCGGCGCTTCACGCTGAAGTCGATGCTGGAGGAGGACGGTTTCCTGTTCACGCGCTACCAGCGGTCCTGAACGTCCGCGTCCGCGTCCGCGGGAGCGCCCGATGGTGGCCGCTTGTCCGGTGATCGGCGGAACACATGCGTCCGGCCGGTGCGGGAAGGGGCGACACTGAATCCGGCAGTACCCGTGCGCACACGGGGCAGAAGGGTTTCCGCAGGGCCTGGCCGGGCTCACGGAGCAGAGAGGGGCCCTAGGGTCCTCCGAGGAGAAGGGACGCCTGGTGTTCACCAGCGTACTGATGATCGAGAAGGCCCTGACGTCCGCCGACGTGGAGTTCGTCACCACCTTGCACGGCGACGAGCCGGTCTCCTTCCACGTGCTGCTCCAGCCGCGCGGCGAACAGGCCGACCGGCTGCTGAGAGCGATCGACGACGTCGCGCTCGGCGAGCTCGACGAGGCCGTCCGCGAGGGCGGGACCCCCGAGGGCGAAGAGGCCAGGAGCACGGGGGAACGCGCCCTGGCGGTCTCCCTGCAGGCCCTGCGCGCCACCGGTGACACGGCGGACGGCCGCCTCATCGAGGACCACCCCCTGGACGCGCTGAAGGCCATGGTGGAGGAGGTCGGGGCGGACGAGGTGATCGTCCTGACCGACCCGCACTACGTGGAGGAGTTCTTCCACCGGGACTGGGCCTCCCGGGCCCGGCACAAGGTCGGGGTGCCGGTGCTGAAACTCTTCTCCCACAGCAAGGCATAGGCTGGGGCGGCGCTCTCCCGGCTCCCCCGTGAGAGCGCGAAGACCGCCGTCCCGCTCGTCGCACCACTGGGAGAACACGCATGGCACCCGGCCTTCCTACCGCCATGGACCGACCGCACTTCATCGGCATCGGCGGCGCCGGGATGTCGGGCATCGCCAAGATCCTCGCCCAGCGCGGCGCGAAGGTGGCCGGCAGCGACGCCAAGGACTCCCCGACCGCCGACGCCCTGCGCGCCCTCGGCGCCACCGTGCACATCGGCCACGCCGCCGCGCACCTCGCCGACGACGCCAGCTGCGTGGTCGTCTCCTCCGCGATCCGCGAGGACAACCCCGAGCTGGTCCGCGCGGCCGAGCTGGGGGTCCCCGTGGTGCACCGCTCCGACGCCCTCGCCGCCCTGATGGACGGACTGCGCCCCATCGCGGTGGCCGGCACCCACGGCAAGACCACCACCACCTCCATGCTGGCCGTCTCCCTCACCGCGCTGGGCCGCGAGCCGTCGTACGCGATCGGCGGCGACCTGGACGCCCCCGGCTCCAACGCGCTGCACGGCGCGGGCGAGATCTTCGTCGCCGAGGCGGACGAATCGGACCGCAGCTTCCACAAGTACGCCCCCGAGGTCGCGATCATCCTCAACGTGGAGCTGGACCACCACGCCAACTACGCCTCCATGGAGGAGATCCACCAGTCCTTCGAGACGTTCGTCGGCCGGATCGTGCCCGGCGGCACCCTGGTGATCTCCGCCGACCACGAGGGCGCCCGCGAGCTGACCCGCCGGCTGGACGGCTCGGTGCGGACCGTGACGTACGGCGAGTCCGCGGACGCCGACGTGCGGGTGCTGTCGGTCGTCCCGCAGGGACTGAGGAGCGAGGTGACCGTCGAACTCGACGGCGCCCCGCTCACCTTCACCGTGTCCGTCCCCGGCCGGCACTACGCGCACAACGCGGTCGCCGCGCTCGCCGCCGGTGTGGCGCTCGGCGTCCCGGCCGCCGAACTGGCCCCGGCGCTGGCCGCGTACACGGGCGTCAAGCGCCGCCTCCAGCTCAAGGGCGAGGCGGCCGGCGTCCAGGTCGTCGACTCCTACGCGCACCACCCGACCGAGATGACCGCCGACCTGGAGGCGATGCGCGCCGCCGCCGGCGACGCCCGCATCCTCGTCGTCTTCCAGCCCCACCTGTTCTCCCGCACCCGCGAGCTCGGCCAGGAGATGGGCCGGTCCCTGTCCCTCGCCGACGCCTCGGTGGTCCTCGACATCTACCCGGCCCGCGAGGACCCGATCCCCGGCGTCACCAGCGAGCTGATCATCGAGGCGGCCCGGACGGCCGGAGCGGACGTCACCGCCGTCCACGACAAGGCGGAGATCCCCGAGGTGATCGCGGGAATGGCGAAGCCCGGTGATCTCGTTCTCACCATGGGAGCGGGCGACGTCACCGACCTCGGCCCGCTGATCCTGGACCGTCTGCCGAAGTAAGGGGCTGGAAGCTCATGCCGTACGACGTGGAGAAGCCGGACGAGCAGTGGCGCGCGGAACTGTCCCCGTCCGAGTACGCCGTCCTGCGCCAGGCGGCCACGGAACCCGCCTTCACCGGCGAGTACACCGACACCAAGACCGAGGGCGTCTACTCCTGTCGCGCCTGCGGCGCCGAGCTGTTCACCTCGACCACCAAGTTCGAGTCGCACTGCGGCTGGCCGTCCTTCTACGACCCGAAGGACACCGACGCCGTGGAGCTGGTCGAGGACCGCTCGCACGGCATGGTCCGCACCGAGGTGCGGTGCGCACGGTGTGGCTCCCACCTCGGGCACGTGTTCGAGGGTGAGGGGTATCCGACGCCCACGGACCAGCGGTACTGCATCAACAGCATCTCGCTGACGCTGCAGCCCACCGAGGGCTGATCCGTACCGGCCTGCTGCTCACCAGCCGGTGAGCAGCAGGTGGTTCAGGAGCAGCGCGAGGACCGCCTGACCGGTCAGCCAGGCGCGCGGGCCGGGCAGGAAGGCGGCGGCGGGGAGCAGCCAGAGGGCGAAGGGCAGCCAGATCCGTTCCGTCTCCGCCTTGCTCATCCCCGACAGATCCGCGATCAGCAGCGCGAGGAGCGCGGACGCCATGAGCACCGCGAGACGGGCGTCGGCACCCCGGTGCCCGAAGGGCGCGCCCCCGGCCCTGCGCAGCCCGGCCACCGTCGCCGGGCCGGTGATCAGCACCGTGCACGCGAGGTTCGCCCACACCCAGTACCCGTACGGCCGTACTCCGCCCGCGCCCTGGTAGTAGCGGGTGACCAGCAGGCGGTACGCCTCCCACCAGTCGAAGCCCAGCACGGCGAAGACCACCGGTACGACCAGGAACCCGGCGATCACGTACGGCAGCACCCGCAGCCGCCGCGTGCCCAGCAGCAGAACCGCCGCGCCGATCACCGCGAACAGGGTCAGCCCGTACGACAGGTACACGGTGAGCCCGAACAGCAGTCCCGCGCCGAGGCCCGTCCAGGCCGGGCGGTGGCCGGTCACGGCGAGGGCGAGCAGCGCCACGGCCCAGGCGGCCACCGCCGTGAAGTAACCGTCGGCGGACGTGCCCACCCACACCGCCGCCGGAGCCAGGACGAGGAAGGGCGCGGCGCGGCGGGCGAGCGACTCGTCGGCGAGCCGGCGTACGGCGACCAGGACCGCGACCGCCACCGTGGTGCCGGTGACGATGACGAAGGCGCCCGCCCACCCCCCGCCGCCCAGCCCGATCCGGTCCAGGAGGACGAAGGTGAGCGTGGCGCCCGGCGGGTGCCCGGCGACGTGGGCGGGCCAGTTGTCGGGGCTGTCGAGCAGGATGTGCGCGTCGAAGTCCCGCAGCGTGGCGGGGATGTCCCGGAAGCGGTCGACCGCCCGCAGATACTCGTGGGTGCTGGTCAGCTGCCCGGCGACGCCCCGGAACCAGCCGTCGACGAGGGCGAGGGACCAGGTCCACGCCAGGGACGCCGCCCACGTGGCGAGCAGCAGCCGCCGCCAGGACAGCCGTACGGCCAGGGACGGGCCGTACGCCACCACGGCGGCGGCGACGCCCAGGGCGGCCGGTGTGCCGGGGCCGACGTGCGGAGCCCAGTTCGCCAGCAGCGGCGGCCAGTTCACCCGCAAGGATCCGTCGCGGTCGATCCACGCGCCGATCAGCGCGGCGGCCAGGACGAGCAGGGCGGCGGCCGCGACCGCAGAGAGGTCACGGGCGGTGCAACGGGGAAGATCGCGGTTCACGCCGTCACGCTAGGCCGGGGGAGCGGGCCCGAGCGGCCGGCGAGGGGGGATGTCAGCGTTTCGTCATCCCTTCCGCACCCTTCCATGGGGTGGTGCGGTCCTACGGTCGGCACATGGCTCGGTCATTCCTCCCCACCGTCCCCGCGCGTGGCCCGTTCTCGCCGGACTTCTGGCGCAGCCCGCTGCGCGGCCCCCGGTTCACCGCGGTGCTCGGCGTGGTCCTCCTCGCCGGCATCACGATCCTGTTCGTGACGGGACTGCTGTCGTACGCCGCGTACAACCCGGACCTCGCGCGGGTGAACGACAAGACCCCCGGCAAGGGGATCCTCGGCTTCTACCTCTTCTCCTGGCCCACCGACCCGCATTGGCTGTACCGGCTCACCCAGGGCGTCCACGTCACGCTCGGCCTGGTGCTCGTCCCGGTGCTGCTGGCCAAGCTCTGGTCGGTCGTGCCCAGGCTGTTCACCCTGCCCCCGGCCCGCTCGCTCACCCACGCGCTGGAGCGGATCTCCCTGCTGCTCCTGGTCGGCGGGGCGCTGTTCGAGTTCACCACGGGCATCCTCAACGTCCAGCTCGACTACGTCTTCCCCGGCTCCTTCTACCCGCTGCACTTCTACGGCGCCTGGGTGTTCTTCGGCGCGTTCGTCGCCCATGCGGTGCTGAAGGCGCCGGTGGCGTTCCGGAACCTGCGGACGATGCGGGACGGCGGCGACGAGGAAGCGGACGAGCTGGTCGCTCCCCGTCCCGGCCCGCCGACCGTCTCGCGGCGCGGGGCGCTCGGACTGGTCGGCGGCGGCTCGCTGCTGCTGTTCGCCACCTCCGCCGGGCGCAGCTTCGACGGGCCGCTGCGCGAGACCGCCGTCCTCACCCCGCACGGCGGTCCCGAACCCGGCGGCGGACCAGGGGGCTTTCAGATCAACAAGACGGCCGCGTACGCCGGGATCCGCGCCGCCGAGACGAACCAGGAGGCGTGGCGGCTGGCGGTCACCGGGCCCGCCGGCACCGTACGGCTCAGCAGGGCCGAGCTGCTCGCCATGCCGCTGCACAGCGCGGCCCTGCCCATCGCCTGCGTGGAGGGCTGGTCCACCTCCGACCAGTGGTGGCGGGGGGTACGGCTGCGGGACCTCGCGGCGCTCGTCGGCCACGAGGAGCCGGTGGACGTGTTCGTGGAGTCGCTCCAGCGGCGCGGCGCGTTCCGGCGGGGTGCGCTGCGGGCCAACCAGGTGGCCGACCCGCGTTCGCTGCTCGCCCTGTTCGTCAACGGCGAGGAACTGACCGCCGATCACGGCTACCCGGCCCGGGTCATCGTGCCGGCGGCGCCCGGTGTGCTCAACACCAAGTGGGTCGCCCGGCTGACCTTCGGCGAACTGTGAGGGGAGCGGACCTGTGAAGCTGGTGGTGCTGCTGTGTTCGTTCGTCCTCTGCGCGTACGCGGGGGTGCGGCTGCTCGACGGGGACTGGTTCTCGGTCGCGTTGTGGTTCGTGGGGGCGGCGGTGGTCCATGACCTGGTGCTGCTGCCGTTGTACGCGGGGGCCGACCGTGCGCTGGTGCGAGGGGTGGCGCGGCGGGGGTGGGTTCCCTACGTGCGGGTGCCGGCGGCGTTGTCCGGGTTGCTGCTGCTGGTGTGGTTTCCGCTGATCAGCGGGCGGGTGTCGGAGCGGTATGCCGGCGTCACGGGGTTGTCGGCGGACGGGTACGCGATGCGGTGGCTGATCGTCACGGCCGTGCTGTTCGGGGGGTCTGCGGTGGTGTTCGCCGTGCGGGCGGGGAGGAGGCGTCGGTCGGCTGACGACGCCTGACGATCCTCTTCGCCCCCGCCGCCCCTTCCCGTCCCGTCCCTGGGGGCTGCGCCCCCAGACCCCCCTTTCGGCCCTTCGGGCCTCGTCCTCAAACGCCGGACGGGCTGAAACTTAGCCCCTCCGGCGTTTGAGGAGCGGGGTCTGGGGCGGAGCCCCAGGTTCGGGACGGGAAGGGGCGGCGGGGGCGAGAAAAAGGTCCCTACTCCGCCCGCAGCGCCACGAACGAGCGCCCGCCCGCCGACCACTGGCCGTCCGCACGCCACCCCGCCCCCGCCGCACACCGCAACAGCGCCGGCGTCCCGAGACGGGCCCACGGAAACGGCGCCCCGGGCGCACGACGCGCGTCGGTCACCTGGACCAGCACACGTTCGTCGACGTCCGGCCGCGGCACCGTCTCGACGATCGACAGCCCGCCCGCCACCACCAGCCGCGCGACCCGCTGCAACAGAGCGACCGGATCCCCGCCGATCCCGACATTGCCGTCCAGCAGCAGCGCCGTACCCCAGCGCCCGACCCCCGGCAGCGGGTCGAAGACCGACCGGAGCAGCGCCTGCCCGCCACGCCCGACGGTGTGCGCGACCGCGGCCTCGCTGACGTCGATGCCCAGCGCGCTGCGCCCCTGGGCGCCCAGCGCCGCGACCAGCCGCCCCGGCCCGCAGCCCACGTCCAGCACCGCGCCCTCGCAGCGCCGCAGCACCTCCAGGTCCGCCGCGTCGGCCTCCGCGCACCAGCGCTCCACGTCCAGCGGCAGCAGCCGGCCGTCGGCACGGCGCAGGAACAGCGGCCCCCGGCCGGCGCGCAGGGCGTCGGCGTACGGGTCCGCCGACCAGGCCCGCTCGGCGGCGGGTGCCGTCCGCTGGTGTCCTACCCGCGCCGCCGCGCGCACCCCGCTCACCGGCGGGCCGCCGTCAGCCGGGCCAGTCGCGCGGCGAACCGTCCGCCGGGTGCCTCACCGGCGACCAGCGCCGCGTCGTCCGCCGTGTCCACGTCCCGCAGCGGCGGCAGTTCGCGGACCCGCAACCCCGCGAGCCGTCGCCGTTGCACGGCCCCGGTCTCCGGTACCGACATGGGGACCCCGCGCAGGAGCGCCGGATCGGGTGCGGCCAGGCCCAGCGCCCAGAAGCCGCCGTCCTCGGCGGGGCCGAAGTACGCGTCGCAGTCACCGAAGTCCACGGTGAGCAGCTCCGGGGTCACCTGGGGTGTGTCCATGCCGATGAGGAGGGCCGGTCCGTCGCACCCGGCGAACGCGGCGGCCAGCCGCTCGTCGAGCCCGCCCGCGCACTGCGGTACGACCTCGACGCCGGCCGGCAGCCAGCGCCCCGGCGCCCCGTCCAGCACCAGCACCCGGCGCCGCGCGGGCGTGCGCGCCACCACGTCCAGCGTGTCCGCGAGCGCGGCCTCGGCGAGCGATGCCGCCTCCTCGGGGGAGAACGGCGGGGTCAGCCGGGTCTTCACCCGGCCGGGGCGGGGCTCCTTGGCGATCACCAGCAGCGTGACCGGCGACGACGTCATGACGCCGCCCCTTCCCGCACCGGCGCCTCCTGGAGGACACGGCTCATGTCCCGTACCGCCTGGAAGGTGCCCCGCCAGGTGCCGGTCACCTTGGAGGTGCCGGTGCGCGGCGCGTACGGGACGTCGTGCTCGGTGACCCGCCAGCCGGCGTCGGCGGCGCGCACCACCATCTGCAGCGGGTAGCCGCTGCGCCGGTCGGTCAGGTCCAGGGCGAGCAGTTCCTCGCGCCGGGCCGCCCGCAGCGGGCCGAGGTCGCGCAGCCGCAGCCCGGTACGGCGGCGCAGCAGCCGGGACAGGGCGAGGTTGCCCGCGCGGGCGTGCAGCGGCCAGGCCCCGCGCCCCCGCGGCCGGCGCCGGCCCAGGACCAGGTCCGCCTCGCCGGCCCGTACCTCGCGCACGAACGGCACCAGGTCCGCCGGGTCGAGGGAGGCGTCGCAGTCGCAGAAGCAGACGATGTCGGCGGTGGCGGCGGTCAGCCCGGCGTGGCAGGCGGCGCCGAAGCCGCGCCGCTCCTCGTGCACGACGGTCGCGCCGAGCTCGCGGGCGATGCGGTCGGAGCCGTCCGTGGAGCCGTTGTCCACGACGAGGGCGCGCCAGCCGGGCGGCACGCGCTCCAGCACCCACGGCAGTGCCGCGGCCTCGTCGAGACAGGGGAGGACGACGTCCACGGACGGCGGGCCCGGTTCGGGGGCGGGGGAGGAGGTGGTCACGGCTCTCACCCTACGAACGCGAAAAGGGCAAACCGGGCAGCGGCTCCTTACGGAATGCGGACGTCGGCGGCCCGGACGCCCTGCTCGCGCGCGCGTGGTGCGAGGCTGGCGGCATGGAGCAGCGACCACCGCACGCCGAGGCCGGAGCCCGGGTCCTCGTCGTCGACGACGACCCCACCGTCGCCGAGATCGTCACGGGCTACCTGGACCGCGCCGGATACGTCGTCGACCGGGCCGGTGACGGCCCCGGCGCGCTCGCCCGCGCGGCGGCCCACTGGCCGGACCTCGTCGTCCTCGACCTGATGCTGCCCGGCATGGACGGCCTGGAGGTGTGCCGACGGATGCGCGGGCAGGGGCCCGTGCCGGTCATCATGCTCACCGCGCGCGGCGACGAGGACGACCGCATCCTCGGTCTCGAGGTCGGCGCCGACGACTACGTCACCAAGCCGTTCAGCCCGCGCGAACTGGTCCTGCGCGTCGAGTCCGTGCTGCGCCGCGCCCGCCCCGCTCCGGACCCCGCGTCCGGCCTGCTGCGGGCGGCGGGCCTCTCCGTCGACCCCGCCGCCCGCCGGGCCGCCAAGAACGGCTCCGAACTCGCCCTCACCATCCGCGAGTTCGACCTCCTCACCTTCTTCCTGCGGCACCCCGGGCGGGCCTTCGCGCGGGAGGAGCTGATGCGTGAGGTGTGGGGCTGGGACTTCGGAGACCTGTCCACCGTGACCGTCCACGTACGGCGGCTGCGCGGCAAGGTCGAGGACGATCCGGCACGGCCCCGGCTCATCCAGACGGTGTGGGGCGTCGGCTACCGTTTCGACCCCGCCACCGCGGCCGGGGAGGCGTGAACGATGCGGGACATGCTGCTCATCGCCCTGTTCGCCTTCCTCGGCGCCGCCGCGGCGGGTGTCCTCGGCGCGTGCGTCCTGCTGCTGATCCGGCGGTGGTCGCTGACGGCGCACCTCGCGGTGGTCGCCGGGGTCGCGGTGGCGGCGATGCTCGCGGGCACCCTGGCCGTCGCCCAGGCGATGTTCCTCTCCGCGCACGACCTGAGCGTGGTGACCACGGTCGTCGCCATGGCCGCCGTCGTCTCCACGGTCACCGCGCTGCTGCTGGGCCGCTGGGTCGTCGCCCGCAGTCGCGAACTGACTCTCGCCGCCCGCTCGTTCGGCGACGGCGGTGACTTCGCCGCGCCCGAGCGCCCGTCCACCGCCGAACTCGCCGCGCTCAGCCGTGAACTGGAGGCGACCAGCGTCAGACTGGCCGAGTCACGGAACCGTGAGCGCGCCCTGGAGTCCTCCCGGCGGGAGCTCGTCGCCTGGATCTCCCACGACCTGCGCACCCCGCTCGCCGGACTCCGTGCGATGGCCGAGGCGCTGGAGGACGGCGTCGCCGCCGAACCCGACCGCTACCTGAGGCAGATCCGCACCGAGGTGGAACGCCTCAACGACATGGTCGGCGACCTCTTCGAACTCTCCCGCATCCACGCCGGCACACTGACCCTCTCGCCCTCCCGGATCTCCCTGTACGACCTGATCGGCGACGCCCTCGCCGGCGCGGACCCGCTCGCCCGCGAGCACGGTGTACGGCTCGTCGGGGACGGGGTGGAGCCGGTGCCGGTGGAGGTGGACGGGCGGGAGATGAGCCGCGTACTGGGCAATCTGCTGGTCAACGCGATCCGCCGGACCCCGGCCGACGGCACGGTCGCCGTCGCCGCCCGGCGTTCGGACGAAGGCGTGGTGCTGTCCGTGACCGACGGCTGCGGCGGCATCCCCGAGGAGGACCTGCCCCGCGTCTTCGACACCGGCTGGCGCGGCACCCACGCCCGCACCCCGCCGGCCGGCGCGGGCCTCGGCCTCGCCATCGTCCGCGGCATCGTCGAGGCCCACCGGGGCAGCGCCACCGTCCGCAACGTCACCGGCGGCTGCCGCTTCGAGGTGATCCTCCCGGCGACGGAGGGGTGACTCGCCCGCCCCGCCGCCTCACTCGCCCCGCAGCCCCGCCGACGCGAACTCCCGCATCCCCTCCTCGAAGCCCACCTCCGGCTTCCAGCCCAGGTCGGCGCGGAGCCGGGAGGAGTCCGCCGTGATGTGCCGGACGTCGCCCAGGCGGTACTCGCCGGTGACGACCGGGTCCGGACCGCCGTACGCGGCGGCCAGGGCGCGGGCCATCCCGCCGACCGTGTGCGGGGTGCCGCTGCCGGTGTTGTACGCGGTGAGCGTCCCGGCCGCCGGGTCCGCCGCCGTCAGGGCGGCGACGTTCGCCGCCGCCACGTCCCGCACGTGGACGAAGTCCCGGCGCTGACGGCCGTCCTCGAAGACGCGCGGGGCCTCGCCGCGGGCCAGCGCCGAGCGGAAGAAGGAGGCGACGCCCGCATACGGGGTGTCGCGGGGCATGCCGGGGCCGTAGACGTTGTGGTAGCGCAGCGACACCGCCGAACCGCCCGTCGAACGGGCCCAGGCGGCGGCCAGGTGTTCCTGGGCCAGCTTGGTCGTGGCGTACACGTTGCGCGGGTCGGCCGGGGCGTCCTCGCCGACCAGGCCGGGTTCGAGGTCCGCGCCGCAGGCCGGGCAGAGGGGTTCGAAGCGTCCGGCCGCCAGGTCGGAGGCGGCGCGCGGTCCGGGGCGTACGACTCCGTGCCGGGCGCAGAGGTAGCGGCCCTCGCCGTACACCACCATCGAACCGGCCAGCACGAGCCGGCCGACCCCGGTCTCCGCCATGGCGGCCAGCAGGATGGCTGTGCCCAGGTCGTTGTGGGAGACGTAGGCCGGGGCGTCGGTGAATCCGGTGCCGAGGCCGACCATGGCCGCTTGGTGGCAGACGGCGTCCACGCCGGAGAGGGCGTCGCGGACCGCTCCAGGGGAGCGGACGTCCGCCGTGGGGTCGGTGCGGATGTCGAAGACGACGGGGTCGTGCCCGTGGGCGCGCAGCGCCTCCACGACGTGGGATCCGATGAAACCGGCGCCGCCGGTGACCAGTACGCGCATGTGCTCACGCTAGGCGTGTCCTTCTTCGGACGGGGGCGCCGCGCCCGTGACGTCACGGGTCCGTAAGACCGGGGCGCCCGGCGCTGAGGTGGGCCGGGGTTGGGCGGTGCCCGGTGTGGTGGCTGGGCGGGGGTGGGTAGCGCAGCCCGGCGCTTACGGGGTGCCGTCGCGCCCACCCGTGCCGCCCTGCGGCACGATCGCCCGCGGGTACGCCTCCAGCGGCAGCCGGACGGTGAACGTCGTCGTCCCCGGGGTGCTGCTCAGGTCGATGTCGCCGCCGTGCGCCCGTACCAGGGAGCGGGCGACCGCCAGGCCCAGGCCGCTGCCGCCGCGGTCGCGGCTGCGGGCCTTGTCGACGCGGTAGAAGCGGTCGAAGACCCGTTCCCGGTCCTCCGCCGGGATGCCGGGGCCCGCGTCGGCCACCCGTACCAGCGCCGAGCCGGCGGTGACGGAGACCGTGACGGACACCCTCGTACCGGCCGGGGTGTGCACGGCCGCGTTGGTGAGCAGGTTGTCCAGGACCTGCCGGACGCGCTGCGGATCGATCCGGAGCATCAGCGGCCCGGAGCCCGCCGTCACCGCCAGCGGATGGCCCGGGTAGCTCGCCCGGAACGCGTCGGCGGCCTGCTGGACCAGCTCCGCCAGGTCCGTGTCCGCCGTCCGCAGCGGTGCCTCCACCTCCGCCGCGTCCAGCCGGGCGAGCAGCAGCAGGTCGTCCAGCAGCACACCCATCCGGGCGGCCTCCGCCCGCAGCCGCGCCAGGTGCCGCTCCCGTTCGGCGGGCTCGTTGGCGGCGGCGTACTGGAACAGGTCCGCGTAACCGCGCACCGACATCAGCGGGGTGCGCAGCTCGTGCGAGGCGTCCGCGACGAACCGGCGCAGCCGCAGCTCCGCCTCCGCGCGCACCGCGAGGGAGTCGTCGATGTGCTCCAGCATCGTGTTGAACGCGGTCCGCAGCTCCGCCACCTCCCGGCCCCCGTCCCGACCGTCCGCGCGCAGCGGCAGCCGCGCCGCCGCCTCGCTCAGGTCGTGCGAGGCGATGCCGTGCGCGGTGTGCGCCATGTCGCTCAGCGGCTTCAGCCCGCGCCGCAGCATCCGCCGCCCGAACACCACCAGGGCCAGCAGCGCGAGCGCGAACACCACGACCTGCACCGTGATCAGCTGCCCGACGGTCTCCTCGATGTCCTCCACGGGCGCGGCGCTCACCAGCACCACCCCCGGTTCGACCTCGCAGCCGCGCAGCCGGTAGGTGCCCTCCCCCCTGATCCGCGCGGTGCGCGTCAGCTCCGTGTCGGAGTGCGCCATCGCCCGCGCGAGGTCGGCCAGGGCGCGGGTGTCGACGGGCACGTCGGAGGGCCTGCGCAGGCTGACCGCGTCGCCGGAGACGTCGTACACCGCCGTGTACCAGCCGTAGTACGGCTTCCGCTTCACCGTGCCGTGCGCCGCCGCGTCCTTGGCCTGCACGGCCTGGATCAGCTTGAGCTGGTCGCCCAGCTGCCGTTCCAGATAGTCGTGCATGTACGTGGTGAGCGCGGTGCCGACGACCGCGAACACCGCGAGGGACAGCACCCCGAGGCCCAGCGCCAGCCGGGTGCCCAGCCGCATCCGCCGGTACGTGACCCGCAGCCGCCGCGGACACGCCCTCACTCGGCGGCCTGCCGGATCACGTACCCGAAGCCCCGCACGGTCTGGATCAGCGGCGCACCGGTGTCGTCCAGCTTGCGCCGCAGCCGGCTCACCACCAGCTCCACCACGTTGGAGCGGCCCCCGAAGCCGTACTCCCACACGTGGTCCAGGATCTGCGCCTTGGTCAGCACGGTCGGCGACCGGCGCATCAGATAGCGCAGCACCTCGTACTCGGTCGGCGTCAGCGACAGCAGCCGCTCACCGCGCCGCACCTCGCGCGTGTCCTCGTCCATCGTCAGGTCCGCCACCCGCAGCACCGACCGCTGGAATCCCGGCCCCGCGCTGCGCCGCAGCACGGTGCGCAGCCGCGCCATCAGCTCCTCCACGGCGAACGGCTTGACCAGGTAGTCGTCCCCGCCCCGGGTCAGCCCCGCCACCCGGTCGGCGACCCCGTCCCGCGCGGTGAGGAACACCACCGGCACCATCGTCCCGGAACGCCGCAGCCGGTCCAGGACGCCGAAGCCGTCGACGTCCGGCAGCATCAGGTCGAGCACCACGATGTCCGGGCGGAACTCGGCGGCGCGGCGCAGCGCCTCCTTGCCCGAGTTGGCGGTGACCGCGTCCCAGCCCTCGTAGCGGGCGACGGTCGCGACCAGGTCGGCTATCGGCGGGTCGTCGTCCACGACGAGGAGTCGTACTTTTTCCACCCGCCCATACTGCGGCACACCGCCCCCGGCGCCAGAGGCGGTGCACGATCGCATCTCGATCGATAAAAACTTGAAAGTTGACCGACAGGGAATCGACAGCGCCTGTGACCAAGCTCGGAGTCCCAGGACCCGATCAAGGAGTTTCCGGCGTGACAGCTGTCCAATCGCCTCCCGCACCCCCCACCGCGAGGCGACGCCCCAAGGCGGTGGCGCGCATCGGCCTCTACGGCCTGCTCGCCGCGAACGCGGTGGTGGTGGCCGTCTTCTTCGTCCAGGCGGGCTTCGGCGCGAACGCCCTCGTCGTGCTCGGCCGCCTCACCGGCCTGTACGCCGCCCTGCTGATGGCGTTCCAGCTGCTGCTGGTGGCCCGGCTGCCCTGGCTGGACCGCCGGATCGGCATGGACCGGCTGACCCTGTGGCACCGCTGGACCGGCTTCGGACTGCTGTGGACGCTCCTCGGTCACGCCGTCTTCATCACCTTCGGCTACGCCGAGATGTCCTCCATGGACCCGGTGAACCAGCTCGTCGACCTCGCCGAGACCGTCGAGGGCGTGCTGCGCGCGGTCGTCGCACTGGTGCTGATCCTCGTCGTCGGCGCGGTCTCGGCCCGCCGCGCCCGACGCCGCCTCGCCTACGAGACCTGGCACTTCATCCACCTGTACACCTACGTCGCCGTGGTCCTCGCCTTCACCCACCAGGTCGCCGTCGGCTCCACCTTCACGGCCTCGGCCGCCGCCACCGCCTACTGGTACGGACTGTGGGGCGCCGCCCTCGCCGCCGTGTTCGCCGGCCGGCTGGTCCTGCCGCTGTGGCGCAACCGGCGCCACCAGTTCCGGGTCACGGCCGTCGTCCCGGAGAACGACAACGTGGTGTCCGTCCACATCACCGGCCGCGATCTGGACCGGCTGCCCGCCCGTGCCGGCCAGTTCTTCCTGTGGCGGTTCCTGACGAAGGACCGCTGGTGGCAGGCGAACCCGTTCTCCCTGTCCGCCGCTCCCGACGGCCGCACCCTGCGGCTCACCGTGAAGGCGGCCGGCGACGGCAGCGCGGCCCTGCGCCATCTCGAGCCCGGCACCCGGGTCTTCGCCGAGGGCCCCTACGGCGCCTTCACCACCCTGCACCGCACCCGCCCGGACGCCCTGCTCATCGCCGGAGGCGTCGGCGTCACCCCGATCCGCGCCCTGCTGGAGGAGCTGCACGGCCACGCCGTCGTCGTCTACCGCGTGTCCACCGAGGCCGACGCCGTCCTCCACGACGAGCTGCGCGAACTCGCCCTTGCCAAGGGCGCCGACCTCCACCTGATCACCGGCCCGCCCGTGCCCGACCGGCTGGCCCCCGGCGAACTGTCCCGTCTGGTCCCCGACCTCACCGACCGGGACGTCTACGTCTGCGGCCCGCCCGGCATGACCACCGCGGTCCTGCGCGGCCTGCGCGAACTGGGCGTACCGAAGCGGCAGATCCACTACGAGCGCTTCAGCCTGGCCGGATGACAAGCACGGGACGCATGAGGAGAACACCGTGAAACGAGCACTGCCCGTCCTGGTCCTGACCGTCGCCGGACTGATCCCCCTTTGGCGCTACACCCCGTCCGCCCCGGAGCCGGCGGTCGCCGAACCCGCGCCCGCCCCCTCGGCGCCCGCCTCCCCGGGCAGCACCACCCGGGTGGTGGCCGGCCCCACCGTCGACACGGAGAAGGGCCCCGTGCAGGTCGAGGTCACCCTCGACGGCGACCGCATCAGCGCCGTACGGATGCTCCGGCAGCCGGACCACCCGCAGACCACGGCCGCCGTACCGGTCCTGATCGAGGAAACACTGGAGGCCCAGAGCGCCGACGTCGACACGGTCTCCGGCGCCACCGTCACCAGCGACGGCTACCGGGAGTCCCTGCAGGCCGCCCTCGACGCGCAGGGCTCCTGACGTGCGGCGCGTCGAACACGTCATGGGCTTCCCGGTGTCGCTCCGCGTCGACGACGAGGGGTTCCGGGAGTCCGCGGCGGACGGCCTCTTCGCCTGGCTGCGCGAGGTCGACGCCCGGTTCAGCCCGTTCCGCGAGGACAGCGAGGTCTCCCGCCTGGACCGGGGCGAACTGGACCCCGGTCGGCTCAGCGACGACCTCACCGAGGTCCTCGCCCTGTGCGAGCGGTACCGGACCGCCACCGGGGGCGCGTTCGACGTACGGTTGCCGGGCCGGCGCCTCGACCCGTGCGCGGTGGTGAAGGGCTGGTCGGTGCAGAAGGGCGCCGACCTGCTGCGGGCGGCCGGAGCACGGCGGTTCTGCCTCAACGCCGGCGGGGACGTGGTCGCCGCCGGCGGGCCGTGGCGCGTGGGCGTACGGCACCCCGAACACGCCGACCGGCTCTGCACCGTCCTGGACCTCACCGACGGCGCGGTCGCGACCTCCGCGCGCTACGAACGCGGCGACCACATCGTCGACGGCCGCACCGGCCGCCCGGCGACCGGCCTGCTCGCCCTGACCGTCACCGCCCCCACCCTGACCGAGGCGGACGCGGTCGCCACGGCGGCCTTCGCCCTGGGCCCGGAGGGCATCACATGGGCCGCCGCACGCCCCGGCTGCGAGGTGTACGCCGTGACGGCGGACCGCCGGGTCGTACGATCACCGGGCTTCCCCGCGGCCGGACAGGCGGCGTAGCCGACCGCCGGAGCCTCGTGCGTCACCCTGACGAACACGACACCACTCCCGCGCACGGACCTTCACGGTCCGCACGGTGAGCGGCTGCCGCGGAGAGCCCCTCCCCGGGGCTCGGCACACGCCCGGCCTCCGGAGCCCGTACCTGACGGCCCGTCCCAAGGGCGGACGCCGGGAAGGCGACGGCAGGACCTGGACGTCCGGTGAGGTCACCGGGCCACGGCGGCCGCCCGTACGGCGCCGCGTACCAGGACCCGGAGCCGAGAGGCCGGCCGGTACCGACGGCCCCCCGCCCGGCTGCCGGGCCGGCCGCCAGGTCGCGGGGCGGTGGCGGTCCCGGTGTTCCGCGGGCGGAGGCTCCGGGCGGCGCCGGGCCTGCCTTCCGGCGGGCGGCGGGCCGGCGCCGGCGCCTACGGCGTGCCGTCGATGGACGCCTGGAGGCGGGTGCTGGCCATGCGCATGTGTTCCGCCATCGCCCGGTCCGCGGCCTCCGGGTCGCGGTCGCGGATCGCCCGCAGGACCGCGTCGTGCTCGCACAGCGTGCCGCTGACCGTGCCCTCGATGTCGCTGACGCGCTCCATCCACACCTGCAGCAGCGCCCTGATGCTGTGCAGGATGTCGCTCAGCACGGTGTTGCGCGCGATGCGGGCGCACTCCAGGTGGAAGGCGATGTCCGCGTCGATGAAGGCCGCCACGTCCCCGTGCGCGTCCCGCATGTGCTGGAGGTGCTCCTCCAGGCGGGCGACGTCCTTGTCGGTGGCCCGCTCCGCGGCGAGGCGGGCGGAGACGCCCTCCATGTAGGTGCGGACCTCGACCAGGTCCTGGGTCCGCCGCTGCCCCAGCATGAGCCCCCAGTTGATCGCCCGGGGCAGGAACTCCGACGTGCCCTCGCGGACGTACGAGCCGGAGCCCGGGCGGATCTCGATGATGCCGAGGACGTCGAGGGCGGAGAGGGCGCCGCGGACGCTCGACCGGGCGACGCCGAGCGCCTCGGCCAGCTGGCGCTCGGCGGGCAGCCGGGTCCCGGGCCGGATGTCGCCGGCCGACAGGTGGTCGAGGAGCCGCTTCGCGACCTCGCTGACGGAGGACTCGCGCACGACGGGGCGCAGCAGCTGCGCGAGATCGGGCGCGGCAGCGGCGGTCTGATCAGGCTGACTGGTCACGGTCACCAGTCAACCAGATGCCCGTTCCAGGCGACTGACCAGGCAGTTCACTCCGACGAGCGTGAGGAAAGTCAAGGGGGCGTCGCGTACTGAATTTATGACGCTCACCACACTGGTAAATTGGTGACCAATTTGGGGTGGCCGCATACCGTGAAAGCGATCCGGTCGGCCTCCCCGTACGGCGAGCCACCGGCGTGACCCGACCCGGACACAGCTGTCCGGGCGAGCCGAGGAGTCACCCATGGGTACCGACACGCATTCCGCGGCAGTCGAGAGAACTGCCATCAAGAAGGTCTCAGTACGCCTCGTCCCCTTCGTGGCGCTGATGTTCTTCGTGAACTATCTGGACCGCACGGCCATCTCGTTCGCCGAACCCAACGGGATGGGCGCGGACCTCGCACTCACCGCCGCCCAGTTCGGCTTCGCCTCCGGGATCTTCTTCCTCGGTTACATCGTGCTCGAGGTCCCCAGCAACATGGCCCTGCACCGCTTCGGTGCCCGCCGCTGGCTGGCCAGGATCATGGTGAGCTGGGGCATCGTCTCCCTGCTGTTCACCTGGGTCTCCAGCACCGGACAGCTCTACGGGCTGCGGTTCCTGCTCGGTGTGGCGGAGGCCGGCTTCTTCCCCGGCGCCATCCTGTTCCTGAGCCAGTGGGTGCCCGCCCGGCACCGCACCAAGATCCTGGGCCTGTTCTACCTGGCCCAGCCGCTCACCACCGTCTTCGGGGCGCCGCTGGCCGGCTGGCTCATCGGCCGTCACGGGATGTTCGGCCTCGAGGGCTGGCGCGTGATGTTCCTGTTCGTCTCGCTGCCCGCGATCGTCCTCGGCATCGTCGCCTACTTCTACCTGATCGACCGGCCCGCCGACGCCAAGTGGCTCACCACGGCCGAACGCGACTGGCTGACCGCGGAACTCGCCGCGGAGAACGCGCAAAAGACCGGCCACGAGGGCAAGCACGCCAAGGGCGACCTCAAGAGGGCCTTCGGCAGCGCCCGCGTCTGGGTCCTGGCGCTCGTCTACTTCGGCTTCGTCTACGGCCTCTACGCGCTGGCGTTCTTCCTGCCCACGATCATCAGCGGCTTCCAGGAGCAGTACGACACCACCTTCAGCGTGATGGACAAGGCGTGGATCACCGCGATCCCGTACCTGCCCGCCGCCGTCGTGCTGTTCTTCTGGACCCGGCACGCCACCCGCCACGGCACCCGTACCTGGCACGTGGCCGGCCCGGCCGTCGTCGGCGGCCTCTCCATCCCGCTCGCCCTGTACATGGGCTCCCCGACCGCCACCATCGCCGTCATCACGGTGACCGCCTGTGCCATTTTCGCGGCCCTGCCCGTCTTCTGGTCCTTCCCCTCCCGCTTCCTGACCGGAGCCGCCGCGGCCGCCGGCATCGCCCTGATCAACACGGCCGGCAACATCGCCGGATTCGCCGCCGGCTACATCACCGGCTGGCTCAAGGACTGGACCGGCGCCTACTACGCGCCGCTCTACCTGGTCGGCTTCTTCATGCTGCTGTCGGCCGTCCTGATGGTCCGGCTCGCCGCCCGTGACCACACCGCCGAACCGGCCCCCGGGACCGACCGGCAGCCGATGGAGGCCCACCGATGACCCGCCTGTTCAACGACCCCACCGCCTTCGCCGACGAGGCCCTGGAGGGCTTCACCGCCGCACACCGGCGCTGGGTACGGTCCGTCACCGGCGGTGTCGTCCGCTCCGGCGGCACCCCGCGCGGCGAGGTCGCCGTCGTCATCGGCGGCGGATCGGGCCACTACCCGGCCTTCTCCGGCCTCGTCGGCCGGGGCCTCGCCCACGGTGCCGCGGTCGGCAACGTCTTCGCCTCGCCCTCCGCGCAGCAGATCCGCTCCGTGGCACGCGCCGCCCACGGCGGCGCGGGAGTGCTGCTGATGTACGGCAACTACGCCGGCGACGTCCTGCACTTCGGACAGGCCGCCGAACGCCTGGCCGCCGAGGGCGTGGCCGTCCGCACCCTCGCCGTCACCGACGACATCTCCAGCGCCGGCCCCGAGGAATCCGGCAAGCGCCGCGGCATCGCGGGCGACCTGCCCGTCTTCAAGGCCGCCGCCGCGGCGGCCGAGGAGGGCCTGCCGCTGGACGAGGTGCTGCGCACCGCCGAGCACGCGAACGCCCGCACCCGTTCCTTCGGCATCGCCTTCTCCGGGTGCACCCTGCCCGGCGCCGGCCACCCCCTGTTCACCGTCCCCGAGGGCCGCATGGCCGTCGGCCTCGGCATCCACGGGGAGCCCGGCATCGGCGAGGAACCGCTGCCGACCGCCGACGAGGCCGCCCGCCTCCTGGCCTCCACCCTCCTCAAGGAACTCCCCGACGACGTCCCCACCCCCGAGGGCGCCCGCGCGGCCGTGATCCTCAACGGCCTCGGCTCCGTGAAGTACGAGGAGCTCTTCGTCGTCTACCGCGCGGTGGCCGCCCTCCTGGAGGAGGCCGGCGTCGAGATCGTCGAACCCGAGGTCGGCGAACTCGTCACCAGCTTCGACATGGCCGGCGTCTCCCTCACGCTGACCTGGCTCGACGACCGCCTGGAACGGCTGTGGCGGGCCCCGGCCGACGCCCCCGCCCACCGCAAGGGCGCTCCCGAACCGTCCGCCGCGGCACCGGTCGCGCCGGAGGAGGACGCCGAGGACACCGCCGTACCCCCGGCCTCCGCGGACTCCCGGAAGGCCGCCGCCACCGTCCTCACCGCCCTGCGGGCCCTCGCCGGCACCGTCGACGAGCACGTCGAGGAGCTGGGCCGCATCGACGCCGTCGCCGGCGACGGCGACCACGGCATCGGCATGCGGCGCGGCTCCACCGCCGCGCTCCGGGCCGCCACCGAGGCCCTGGAGCTCGGCGCGGGCGCCGGCACCGTGCTCACCCGCGCCGCCGACGCCTGGGCCGACCGGGCGGGCGGCACCTCCGGCGCCCTGTGGGGCACCATGCTGCGCGCACTGGGCACCGCCCTCGGCGACCAGGACGCTCCGACCGCGGCCCGCGTCGCCGACGGCGTCACCGACGCATCCGCGGGCGTGCGCCGGCTGGGCGGGGCGGAGACCGGCGACAAGACCATGGTCGACGCCCTGGTCCCGTTCGCCGACACCCTCGCCGACGCCGTCGCCGCCGGGGCGCCGCTCACCGAGGCCTGGGACCGCGCCGCCACGGCGGCCGGGTCCGCCGCCGCGGCCACCGCCGCACTGCTGCCCCGCAAGGGGCGCGCCCGCCCGCACGCGGAGAAGTCCCTCGGCACCCCCGACGCCGGTGCCCACTCCCTCGCCCTGATCACCCGCGCCGTCCACGGCGCACTGCGCGACGACCACTGAGGAAAGCAGACATGACCGACAAGCTGCGCATCGTCGTCGGATCCGACGACGCCGGATACGAGTACAAGGAAGCCCTCAAGCGGGACCTGGAGAAGCACGGCCTGGTCGCCGAGGTGACCGACGTCGGCGTCGACGCCGACGGCCACACCGCCTACCCCAAGGTCGCCATCGCCGCCGCCGAGATGGTCGCCCGCGGCGACGCCGACCGCGCCCTGCTGGTCTGCGGCACCGGCCTCGGCGTCGCCATCGCGGCCAACAAGGTCCGCGGCATCCGCGCCGTCACCGCGCACGACTCCTTCTCCGTCGAGCGCGCCGTCCTCTCCAACAACGCCCAGGTCCTCACCTTCGGCCAGCGCGTCGTCGGACTCGAACTCGCCCGCCGGCTCGCCGCCGAATGGCTCACCTACCGCTTCGACGAGACCTCCGCGTCCGCCGCCAAGGTCCAGCTCATGTGCGACTACGAGAACGACGAGGCCGCCGCCTGATGCCCGGCCCCGCACGTCCGCCCGTCCTGCTCGGAGTGAGCCTGAAGATGTACTTCGGCCACCACGAGACCCTCAACTGGGCCCGCAGGATCGCCGCCCTCGCCGCCCGCCACCCGGCCCTCACCTCCGGCACGGCCCGCCTCTTCGTCCTCCCCTCCTTCCCCGCCCTGGTCCCCGCCGCCGGCATCCTCGCCCCCTACGGCGTCGCCCTCGGCGCCCAGGACATCGCCACCGAGGACACCGGCCCCTACACCGGCGAGGTCGGCGGCCCCGCCCTCAAGGAGATCGGCTGCGCCTACGCCGAGGTCGGCCACGCCGAACGCCGCCGCCTGTACGGCGAGGGCGACACGGTCGTCGCCGCCAAGACGGCCGCCGCCCTGCGCAACCGGCTCACCCCCGTCCTCTGCGTCGGTGAACGCGACCGCGGCACCCCCGAGGAGGCCGCCGCACGCACGGTCGCCGAGGCGGCCCGGCTGCTGGACGGCCTCGAGGGCACCGTCGTCCTCGCCTACGAACCGCAGTGGGCCATCGGCGCCCCCGAACCGGCCTCCGCCGAGCACATCGCGGCCGTCTGCGGCGCCCTGCGGACCTGGCTGGACGACCGGCCCCGCCACGCCGGCTCGTCCGTCATCTACGGCGGCAGCGCGGGCCCCGGCCTGCTCACCCGCCTGGCCGGCAGCGCCGACGGCCTCTTCCTCGGCCGCTTCGCCCACGACCCGGCGAACGTCGAGGCCGTCCTCGACGAGGTCGGCGCCCCCTCCCCGGCGGCGGTGGCGTGATGGCGTACGGCATCAGCACCTACGCCTACTTCTGGCGGATCTCCGAGCGCGCACCGCACCCGATGTCCCTCACCGACATGCTGCGCGACACCGCGGAACTGGGCGGCCGGGTCTTCCAGATCTGCGACTACGCCCCCCTGCTGTCGTACGACTCCGCACAGCTCGCCGACCTCCGCGCCACCGCCCACGACCTGGGCCTCACCCTGGAACTCGGCACCCGGGGCATCCGCCCCGGCCACCTGCTCGACTTCCTCGACAAGGCCGGCGAACTGGGCGTCACCCTGGTGCGCTCCATGCTCAACACCGCCGACCACCGGCCGGACACCGCCGAGGCCCTGACCCTGCTGAAGGAGTCCGTGCCCCGCTACGAGGAGGCCGGCGTCACCCTCGGCCTGGAGACCTACGAGCAGGTGGCCACCGACGACCTGCTCGCCGTCGTACGCGGTGTCGGCAGCGAGCATCTGGGGATCGTCCTCGACCCCGGCAACAGCGTCGCCCGGCTGGAACGCCCCGCCGACGTGGTCGCCGCCACCGCACCGTACGTGGTCAACATCCATGTGAAGGACTTCGCCTTCACCCGGCGCGACGGCTGGGTCGGCTTCACCTACGCCGGCTGCCCGCTCGGCGAGGGCCTCCTCGATTACGACGGCATGACCGCCGCCGTCCGCCCCGGTGAGCGGGGCCTCAACCAGATCGTGGAGCACTGGCTCCCGTGGCAGGACGAGGGCTACGACGCCACCGCCCGGCTCGAACACCAGTGGACGCAGCACAGCATCGACACCCTTCTGAGGAGCGCGTAATGGCCACCGAGATCGAAACCCGGGTCGACGTGACGACCGTCGCCGTCATCGGGGCCGCCGGCAAGATGGGCCAGCGCGTCTCCAACAATTTGGTCGAGAGCGACTTCCGGGTGCTCTTCAGCGAGGCGTCCCCCAAGGGCCAGGAACTGATCCGCGGACTCGGCCGCGAGCTCACCGGGTCCGCCGACGCCGCCGCCCAGGCCGATGTCGTCATCCTCGCCGTCCCGGACGTCGTCCTCGGCAAGGTCTCCGAGGAACTCGTCCCGCTGATGCGGCCGGGCACCGTCGTCCTCACCCTCGACCCGGCCGCCGCCTACGCCGGCCTGCTGTTCTCCCGCGACGACATCCACTACGCCTGCGCCCACCCCTGCCACCCGTCGGTGTTCCTGGAGCGCACCACCAAGGAGGAGTGGCAGGACACCTTCGGCGGCATCGCCGCCCCGCAGGAGGTCGTCGCCGCGTACGAGGGCGGGGACGCCGCCAAGCAGGAGCTGGCCGAGTCGGTCATCCGCGTGATGTACGCGCCGGTCGTCGACGTCCACTGGGTCACCGTCAAGCAGCTCGCGGTGCTGGAGCCGACCCTCGTCGAGACCATCGCCTGCATGGTCGGCGCCCTGCTCACCGAGGCGCTGCACGAGACGGTCCACACCGTCGGCGTCCCCGAGAAGGCCGCCCGCGCGATGCTGCTCGGCCACACCCAGGTCGCCCTCGCGAACACCCTCAAGGGCTCCAACCCGTTCTCCGACGCCTGTCTGATCGCCATGGACTACGGCCGGGAGTCCATCGTCCGTGACGACTGGAAGAAGGTCTTCGAGGACGAGGAGCTCGACAAGGTCATCACGCGCATGCTGAAGATCAAGGAGATCAGGCGCTGATCCCAGGCGCTCCCCGAGCGCTTCCCGACGCCCGTGCCGCCCGTCCCCCGGCGACACGGGCGTCGGGCGCTTCAAGGCGCTCGTCAGAGGCTCCGTCCGGACTCGACCGGCGCCAGACCGTCAGGCCCCGGCCGGAACCGTCCGCCCAGTCGTGGAGGACCTCGTACGCCTTCTCGAACTCCCCGGTCATCGTGCCGACCCGCACTTCAGCTCTCCCCAGACCTGCTTGCCCCACGCGTAGAGGTCGGTGCCCCAGCGCTCGGTCAGCGCGTCGACCAGAACGAGGCCACGGCCCCGGAGCCGATCGCCGTCGGAGTCGGTCCGCATCATCGGGACGACTTTCGAGCGGTCGACCACCCCGAGGCGCACCCGGTTCTCCGCGGGCCGCGAGACGATCACGCGGATCGAGGGCAGACGGCCGTGGTCGACGGCGTTGGAGACCAGCTCGGTGACGACCAGCGCGGCGTCCTCCATCCGATCCTCGAGACCCCAGGCGGCCAGGGCGGTGCGCACGAGTCTGCGGGCGGCGGCCGCGCTCTCCGCTGAGCGGGGGAGGGTCTCGGAGTATCCGGGGTGCCCCGTGGGGCGTGGCGTTGTCGTCACAGTCGTCAGGACCTCGTAGGTGCGGTTGCGGTGTGGCCTTGCCTGAGTGAACGGCTCCCGGCCGCGCAAGGGCAGGAAAAGCACGGGCCGTGTGCGTCGGACCCGGCCGGAAATTTCCCCGCTTTCCCCACTACTGAGTCAACGCCTCCGGCACCGGCCAGCCCCACACCCTGACCTCCGTCACAGTGGGCACCGGCACCGCCAAGACCCTCACGTACGACGAGCAGGGCAACACCACCAAACGCTACGGCCCCACCGGCACCGCGCAGAGCCTCACCTGGGACATCGAAGGAGAACTCACCCGCCTCACCGAAGGCACCAAGACCACCGACTACCTTTACGACGCCAACGGCGAACTTCTGATACGCCGCGGCCCCGTCAGGACCGTCTTGTACCTCGCCGGCCAGGAACTCCACTACGACACGGCTGCTAATACTCCAGCTGTAGATCGAGATCTTGCTCGTTGCGCTTGTCGCTTCGGCTGACCTGTAAGGCGCGCAAGGATGCCTGGCAGAGTGGCCACCGGGA